>NZ_QGDO01000006.1 GCF_003149185.1 Sediminitomix flava
TTCACCTCTTCCCATTCCGCACAGAGCAGTTAAGCCCTACCGCGCCGATGGTACTGCCGTAACAGGTGGGAGAGTAGGTCATTGCCAACCTTATTCAAATAGCAAATGCTACAAGCGAAAGCTATAAACAAAAGCTCAGTTGACACAAGATGTTAGCTGAGCTTTTTTGTTTTATATATACCTGATCTTTTAGTTTTCTTATTAAACTATAAGTCATGTTTTTTTAGCTTTATCATTACTTTAGATCAACAGGTTAGATAAAGTAATTCGATTACTTTTTAGCTCAATACTTAGATAAATAAGCACTGAAATCTACTTTTAGGAACAATTTTTCCTAAAAGATGAAAAATTACACTTAAGCGTTTAACTTTATTAGCAAGTCTTTTGGATTAAACACATATATCTATAGTTTTGCACTTGGAATCCCTGAATGTGATTTAAATCATTCAGAATAGTTCCATTTTTTGTCTTATAAAATTTGAATGATATTCTAATACTTTATAAGGCAAAGGAGAAAGTAAGTTCATATTGAAACAAACTATATTAGAATGTCAAATCTTGGTAAGATTACTCAGGTTATCGGACCGGTAGTTGACGTGAGCTTCGAAGGAGGCCAACTGCCTGCCATCTATAACGCTTTGTCTGTTAAGAAAACAGACGGTACTGAAGTGATCCTTGAGGTACAACAGCACTTAGGTGAATCAAGAGTGCGTACGGTTGCAATGCAAGGTACTGAAGGGTTGAAAAGAGGAGTGGATGTATTAGACCACGGCGCACCAATTTCTGTCCCTACGGGAGACGAGGTTAGAGGACGTCTTTTCAACGTAGTAGGTGAGTCTATTGATGGGTTAGAAACTCCTAAGTCGGAGGTCACTTTACCGATTCACAGACCTGCTCCAAGCTTTGACCAGCTTTCAAACTCTACTGAGATCCTTAATATTGGTATCAAAGTAATTGACTTGTTGGCTCCTTATCCTAAAGGTGGTAAGGTAGGTCTATTTGGTGGTGCTGGTGTTGGTAAAACTGTATTGATTCAGGAATTGATCAACAACATCGCTAAGGCTTATTCTGGTATCTCTGTATTCGCCGGTGTAGGTGAAAGAACTCGTGAAGGTAATGACCTTTTGAGAGAGATGCTTGAGTCTGGTATCATCAAGTATGGTGATGAGTTCATGGAGAGCATGGAAGAAGGTAAGTGGGAATTGGATAAAATTGACAATGAGAAATTGAAAGAATCTCAGTGTACAATGGTATTCGGTCAGATGAACGAACCTCCAGGTGCTCGTGCGCGTGTAGCACTTACTGGTCTTACTCTAGCGGAATACTTCCGTGATGGTGATGGTGAAGGACAAGGTCGTGATATCCTTTTCTTCGTAGATAACATCTTCCGTTTTACTCAAGCAGGTTCTGAGGTATCAGCCCTTCTAGGTCGTATGCCTTCAGCGGTAGGTTACCAACCAACGCTTGCTACTGAAATGGGTGCAATGCAAGAGCGCATTACTTCTACAAAGAGAGGTTCTATTACATCGGTACAAGCGGTATACGTACCTGCCGATGACTTGACTGACCCTGCTCCGGCAACAACTTTCGCCCACTTGGATGCTAAGACAGTATTGAGTCGTAAGATTACTGCAAAAGGTATTTACCCTGCGGTAGATCCATTGGATTCAACTTCTCGTATCCTTACTCCAGATATCGTAGGTCAAGAACACTACGATGTTGCACAAAGAGTAAAAGAGATCATCCAACGTTACAACGAATTGCTTGATATCATTGCAATTTTGGGTATGGATGAACTTTCAGAAGAAGATAAAAACGTAGTACACCGTGCTCGTCGTGTGGAGAGATACTTGTCTCAACCATTCCACGTAGCAGAGCAGTTTAACGGTATGCCAGGTGTATTGTGTGATATCAAAGACACTATCAAAGGATTTAAAATGATCCTTGACGGTGAACTTGATCACTTGCCAGAAGGTGCTTTCTTGTTCGTAGGAGCAATTGAGGAAGCTATCGAGAAAGGTGAGAAAATGCTTGCTGAAGCAAAATAAGACAAAACAATATAAGACTAGGGAAAGAGTAGTAAACTCTTTTCCTATTCTTTTGCCTTTAAAATCTGATCATTATGCATTTAGAATTGCTAACTCCGGATACTAAAGCTTTCGACGGCGAGGTAGAATCTGTAAAGGTTCCTGGTTCAAGAGGTACTTTCGAGATCCTTCACAATCACGCTGCAGTAGTAAGTACTTTGGTAAAAGGTGAAGTACGCATCCTTTCAAAGGCCAAAGGAGATCAGGTCTTTACCATCGATGCTGGTACGGTAGAAGTGTTGGACAACAAAATTGTTGTTTTAGCAGAATCTATCATCAATGAGTAATAAATCTTTTTCTTCCTAAAATGGGAGGCAAAAGTATTTTATATAAAAAGCGATATAGGAGAAGTCCTGTATCGCTTTTTTATTTTAAAGGAAAACAAGATAACCTCTCTTCTGTGTTGTTTTGATAATAAGTAGAAAAATATTGAGAAATGTGTGAATACTTATCTCTTCTAATTTTTAGATGTAGATTTGCAGAAGGTAATATGATTTTGTAGAATGCGCATTTCCAAATTCATAATTGAAAGCAGAAGTACTGAAAAGTTGTAATTGATATGAAGTTTGAACTAGATGCAAAGTTTAAACCGATGGGTGATCAGCCGAAAGCCATCGAGACTTTAGCTAAAGGAATTGAAGACGGAGAGGAATCTCAAGTTTTGTTAGGGGTTACAGGTTCTGGAAAGACATTTACAATGGCAAATGTGATTCAGGAGGTGCAACGTCCTACACTTGTTTTGAGTCATAACAAAACTTTGGCGGCACAGCTTTACAGTGAGTTCAAACAGTTTTTTCCAAATAATGCTGTTGAATACTTCATTTCATATTACGACTATTATCAGCCCGAAGCTTACATTTCAACAACGAATACTTATATAGAGAAAGATCTTTCGATCAATGAAGAAATTGAGAAGCTTCGATTGGCAGCTACTTCTGCGTTACTTACAGGAAGACGAGATGTAATTGTGGTAGCCTCGGTTTCTTGTATTTATGGTATCGGAAACCCAGATGAGTTCGGGAAAAATGTATTGAAAATAAAGGAAGGAGATATCATCACTCGAAATCAAATGCTCTTTGGTTTGGTGGACATCCTTTATGCAAGAACAGATGCTGAGTTCAAACGAGGGAATTTTAGAGTGAAAGGAGATACAGTAGATGTTTATCCTGCCTATGCAGATTTTGCTTACCGTATCTATTTCTGGGGAGATGAGATTGAACGAATTCAACGAATTGAGCCTGAAACAGGAAAGAAAATTTCTGATGAAAAAGCAATTACAATTTTTCCTGCAAACCTTTTCGTAACAGGAAAAGATACTTTACAACAGTCAATCTATGAGATTCAAGATGATTTGGTTGAACAGATTAAATTCTTTGAATCAGAAAATAGAATGGCTGAAGCAAAGCGAATCAAAGAACGTACAGAGTTCGATTTAGAAATGATGCGTGAACTAGGTTACTGTTCGGGAGTAGAGAATTATTCAAGGTACTTTGACCGAAGAAAGCCTGGACAGCGCCCTTTCTGTTTGCTCGACTATTTTGCGGATGATTTCATTTTGATGATTGATGAGAGTCACGTGACTTTACCACAAATCAGAGCAATGTGGGGAGGTGACCGTTCACGAAAAGTATCTTTGGTTGATTATGGATTCCGTTTGCCATCAGCATTGGATAACCGACCGCTTACTTTTAATGAATTTGAAAGCTTAGTAAATCAGACTGTTTTTGTGAGTGCTACACCAAGTGATTATGAACTTCAGAAAACAGAAGGTGTAGTAGTAGAGCAAGTAATTCGTCCGACAGGATTACTTGATCCAGAAATTCAAGTTCGTCCTACGCTCAATCAGATTGATGATTTGATGGAAGAAATTAATCTGACGATTGAGAAAGGAGAAAGAGTATTGATAACGACCTTGACCAAAAGAATGGCAGAAGAGTTAACGAAATACTTTGAACGAGTGAATGTAAAAGCGAGATATATTCACTCCGAAATCAAATCTTTGGAGCGTGTTGAGATATTGAGAGATCTTCGATTGGGACTTTTTGATGTATTGGTCGGAGTCAATCTTTTGAGAGAGGGACTTGATTTACCAGAAGTTTCTTTAGTGGCAATTATGGATGCCGATAAGGAAGGTTTCCTTCGAAATGAGAGATCATTGGTACAAACAATTGGTCGTGCTGCTCGTAACTCAGAAGGAAGGGTAATCATGTATGCTGATAAAATTACGAAGTCAATGGATAAGGCAATTAGTGAGACTAATCGACGTCGTAAGATTCAGATGGCATATAATGAAGAACATGGTATTACCCCAAAAACTGTGAAGAAGAATATCGATATGCTAGATCAAAGTCCTGCTGAAAGTACAACATCGAAAGAAAGTACTTACTATGAAGAGCCAACTCCAACGGTTGCTGCAGATCCTGTAGTAGCTTATATGAATTTAGATCAGTTGGATAAATTAATTCAGCAGACAAAGAAGAAAATGGAGAAGGCTGCAAAAGATTTAGACTTTATGGAAGCCGCTCGTTTGAGAGACGAGATGTTTGAATTGGAAAAACTGAAGAAGAAACAAGCTAGTAAATAGATGAGAGCGATAGGTAAATTAACATTGTGGAGCATTACTCTTTTGCTATTGTTCTCCTCGTGTCAGAATGATATTAATCAAAGTGAGAAAGTAGTTCTTGACGAGACTCTAGGTGAGTTAAGTTTAGAAAATCAAGATGAGCGTTCTCTAGCTTATTTGAATAGTTTACTTGATGAGCAAGGAGATCGAACAGCTCAGAACTATTATCAACGAGCGAGAATTTTTTTAGCTCAAGAGCAATATCAACGTTCAATGGAAGATATCCAGAAGGCAATTGATAAATCGCCGAATGAAGGGAAATTCTATTTCGTACTAGGGAAATTACAGTATCAGAAAGGTTTATATAAAAAGGCCTTTGAGGCCATTCAAAAATCAGAAGCATTTGGTTATCGTCACCCCGATAATTTTACAATTGAGGGAGTGGGTACTTATGAAGAAGGAAATCACGAACTAGCATTGACATTTCTGAAGCAATCAGATATTCTTCATGACAACGATAGTGTTACTTATTTATACCTTGGGCTGATTTATCAAGAACAGAACGATACTACTCAAGCAATGCCGATGTTTAGAAGAGCTGCACAATTTAAGTCATTGGAAGCTCAAGCTTACGGAAATATGCAGTTGACCTATAATAGCCTCAGGCAACCATATAAATCGTTAAGTTTATTGGAAAACCTAGATGAGCAAACAAGGAATAATTCCGAAGTTATCTGTCTTCAGACTGCAAAAGCGTTGGAAATGATTGGGAGGAGGGATAGTGCCAATGTTTGGTATGGCAAAGTTTTAAAGCTTAATCCAGGACAATGGGATGCCCAAGAAAAATTAGGCGAATATTATTATCAGAGAAGGGATATGGAAGTAGCTGCAGAAATTTATGCAAATGCCATTAAAACCAATCCTGAGAAAGCCTTACCTTATTTTAAATTGGGAGTCATTCAAGAATTCTACAAAGCCAATATTGATAGTGCTCAATCTTTATTTATAAAAGCAGCTAAGCGTGATACATTAGATAGCTCAATTCAGATGGCCGTTCGTAGAATTGATAAAAAAGTAAGTAGAAGGAATTATTTTAGAGATAATCCTGAAGCTTTGGTGAGGTATAGGGCAAGGCAGAAAGCAAAGCAAGATTCTATTCAGAAAGCTCAACAAGCAACTCAAGTAGTTACAGAAGAGGAATAATAGAAAAATGAAAATCTCGATTGATCGTTCTTGAATCAATCGAGATTTTCTTCTTTAGGACTTAAAGAAAAACGGATGTTTCTCTCCAGGCCTTCTAATTTTGTTCTTTTTACAGCAGACTTTCTAAAAATCTCATTGAATACCTCTCTTGTGATTTCTTGCCAATCTTCTTTTTTCATTTGTGAAAGCTGTTCATGGGGCAGAAATTCGGATGTAGAATGTGGCTTTGAGAAACGATTCCAAGGACAAACATCTTGACAAGTATCGCAGCCAAAAATCCAATTGTCTGTTTTTCCTTTAAATTCTGATGGTATATTATCTTTTAACTCAATAGTCAGGTAGGAAAGACATTTACTTCCATCAACCACACCTTCTTTTACAATTGCATCAGTAGGACATGCATCAATACATCGTGTACATCTTCCGCAGAAATCTTTGGTAAATGGAGTATCTGCTTCTAATTCTAGATCAAGAATAAGTTCAGCTAAAAAGTAGAAACTCCCATTTTGTTTACTGAGCAGCAGACTGTTTTTTCCAATCCATCCCAATCCACTTTTTTGTGCCCAAGCACGCTCCATTACGGGTGCTGAGTCTACAAAAACTCTTCCGTCAACTTCACCTATTTCGGCTTGAATGTCGTCTACGAAAGTTTTGAGTTTATCTTTTATAATAAAGTGGTAATCCTTGCCGTAGGCGTATTTAGCAATCTTAAGTTCGTTTTCTTGAGCAAGGTCTTTTTCAGGATAATAGTTGAGCATTAGCATTACAACAGACTTGGCTCCGGGAACAAGTTTTCTAGGATCAAGACGTTTATCGAAATGGTTTTCCATGTAGCTCATTTTGCCATGCATTCCTTGCGTCAACCATTTTTCCAAACCTTGAGCTTCTTCTTCTAAAAAGTCAGCTTTTGCAATACCACAAAAGTCAAAGCCTAATTCGTTGGCTTTGTGTTTTATCCATTCTGTTCTTTTTCTAAGCTGATGATTCATTGTCTAATTCCCTTCAAAACAATCACAAAATTACGAAATGTAATTGGGATTAGAAGTCTTACTTAGCGGTTGATAACCATTTTGGTGCTTGAAAAAATGAAGATGAAGGGAAATGGTCATGAAACCCAGGAAGGTCTTGAAAAGGTGCTATCGTTTCGGGCATTGAAAGATGACGGGTATGTCGAGACTCAGTAGTTAGGCAAAAGTCGGTAAGTAGGTAATGTTGGCTAATCACTTTTTCTTGCTGATAAAAACTAGCTGAATCCGCAATATAAGAATATGCAAGTAGCCCAAAGAGGAAAATACTTTCTAAACCCAAAAACCAAAATAACTTTTTCCTTAACATTGCTTGTTTGTCTTTATCTGAGAGGTAGTTGTCTTGATAAAACAACCTTTAAACAAAATTACACTCTATACGTTTAATATGCCTGTGTAAGATTCTTTTTTAGAATCTTAGAAGTACATTGAAAGTGAATTATTAAGACTGTTCAACTGTTCATAGTAGTGCTTCGCCCAAGCTCATTTAGGAATATTAGGGAGGTAAAAGTAGCAATTACATAATAAAACTAATCTTTTTCTAAAGAATAAAAAGAAAACTTGTTCCAAGTATAGGGATTGGGTAATTTTAAAATTGTTAATGTTGTGTAAGTTCCAAAGTGTTTTTGTACCGAATCGGACTTATAAAATGTTACGAAGAAGAGAATAGGTAATTTCTGGAAATATAATAGCAAGAATTATGATCATGAGCACCCAAGAAGAAATTGAAGTTCTAGAACTAGATGAGACCGAGATTGATTCTTCGCTCAACCGAGAGTTGATTGTATATAATGATGATGTTAATACTTTTGAGCATGTGATCAGTGCTCTTGTAGACATTTGTAATCATACTTCTCATCAGGCAGAACAATGCACATTGATAATCCATTATAAAGGAAAATGTGCTGTGAAAAATGGAACATTCGATGAATTGGCTCCAATGAGAAATGCGATCTGTGACCGAGGTATTTCTGCTGAGGTTTTGTAAAGATTTGAATTTCAAATTATAATAATTGCCGTATTTGACTTAAAAACTGAGACAGATACGGTATTGTATTTTTAAATAAACGTAAAACAATACAAATGAACTTTCCTTCTAAACTTGTAGAAGATGCCGTAATGGAGGTGGCCAAATTACCTGGGATAGGGAAGAAAACGGCTTTAAGATTAGTTCTTTTCTTACTTCGTGAGGAGAAAGATACTACTGCTGATCTTGCTTCTGCTCTAGTAAAACTTAGAGAGGAAATAAAGTATTGTGTGAGGTGTCACAATGTATCAGATCAAGAACTTTGTTCTATTTGTAGCAATAAAGGGCGAGACGAACAAGTGATTTGTGTGGTTGAAAGTATTACTGATGTGATGGCAATTGAAAACACATCGTCTTACAATGGACTATATCATGTTTTAGGAGGTGTCATTTCTCCAATTGAAGGAATTGGGCCTACAGACCTAAACTTAGATCATCTCATCGAACGTGTAAAAGAAGAAAAAACATCAGAAATAATATTGGCGCTAAGTGCTTCAATGGAAGCAGATACGACTGCTTTTTATATTACACAAAAGTTGAGTATCTTAGGCGTTAAAGTTTCAACTATTGCGAGAGGAATCCCAGTTGGTAGTGACTTGGAACACACCGATGAGGTAACTCTTGGACGAAGCATACTAAGCAGAGTAACATATCAAACGCAATAACTATGTTTGACTAACACCAAAAAATCATATGGAGCAGATATTCAATTATAAGTCTTTATATTCCTTTTTCTTGGTATTCTTTATGAGTATAGGTATTACTCTTGCGCAAACTAGTGTGGTTGATCAAGTGGGGAAAGCAATGAAAGCGCACGATGCATCTTCAATTACATCATTGATGGCATCTAAAGTAAAAATTAATATAAAGAATCAGAAAGGAGAGTACGATCAGAAAGGAGCTGAAGCGATCTTAAATAATTTCTTCAAAAATTATCCTCCATCATCATTCCAATATCTTCATAAAGGAAATGATAGTAGTGTACAAGCTTACACCATCGGAAGATATAAATCTGATAAAGGTAGTTTTCGAGTCTATGTATTGATCAAAGATGGAAAGATAGATACATTAGATTTCAAAGAAGAAGGGTGATCTTAAAAGATCACCTTTTTTAATTCAGTCTCTTTTGGTAGCAAAAAAGAACCTCTATTTTTGCAGTCATATCATTTGGAGACTTTTTTTCTGTTTAAAAATTTAGGTTGTGAAATACGATTACTTAACGAAAGAAGCCATTGAAGCCTTTATTAAAAGTGCTTTAGAAGAAGATATACAATCAGGAGATCATTCGACTTTAGCCTCTGTACCAGCAGATGCTAAAGACAAAGGGCAGATCTTGATGAAGGATGAGGGAGTTATTGCTGGTTTAGAAATGGGGCAATACATTTTTGAACAGGTAGACCCAAACTTAAAAGTCGAGATACATTTTAAAGATGGTGATCTTGTGAAGAAAGGAGATGTGGTGATGAATATCGAAGGCTCAGCACGTTCTATCCTAATAGCAGAAAGACTTGTCTTGAACTGTATGCAACGTATGAGTGGAATTGCTACGCATACACGCAAAATTGTAGACTTATTAGAAGGAACAAAGACACAAATTCTTGATACCAGAAAAACAACACCTAATTTCCGAATGATGGAAAAGTGGGCTGTGAAAATTGGTGGAGGGAATAATCATCGATATGGATTGTTCGATATGGTCATGCTTAAAGATAATCATATTGATTATAGCGGAAGTATCACAAAAGCAGTTCAACAAACTCAAGCTTACTTGAAGGAAAATAATCTAGATCTTGAAATAGAAGTAGAAACTAGAGATTTAGATGAAGTAAAAGAAGCTTTGGAAGTAGGAGGAGTAGATGTAATCATGCTTGATAACATGGACTATGATACCATGAAGACTGCTGTTCAGATGATTGATGGAAAATGTCGTACTGAAGCCTCTGGAGGAATTACTATTGATAAGGTAAGATCTGTAGCTGAATGCGGAGTCGATTTTATTTCATTAGGAGCACTTACGCACTCAAGTGGTATATTGGATATCAGTTTAAAAGCGGTAAAATAAAAAATCATCTTTCTAAGAAGAGATTTTAATAATCAAGGATCACAAAAGTCATTCAGATTGCTTTAATTTGTGTTTTGATTACGAAAAACGTATTGACATTTAGTATAGGATTGTTTTAAGATGATTATTAAGACTAAAAAATATCAGCTGGAAACACAAACATTCGTGAAGTTGGGAATGGAGAGTATTCTCAAACAAACGTGGTGGGTGTGGTTTATTCCTGTCGCAATTATGCTTATTCCTATCTTCGTAGAAGGTGCTTTAGGATGGTGTATCGGAATTGCATTGACTTTGAGTATTCTTTATGTATTGTTCTGGTGGATTCAGTTTACTGGAATGACGCAAATGGAACAGAATAAGGTGTTATTTGAAAAGCTAGCTTACGAAATTGACAGTCGTCAAATTATGATGAAGCTAAATGCAAAACAAGGAATGCCAATGGGCTGGGATAAAATTACAAAAGTAGAGAAGAGAAAAGATGCTTTTGTACTTTATATGAGTAGAGTTCAGTTTATCCATTTGCCATTCAGAGTTTTCAAGAATGAGAATGACATCAGATTCATGGAAGCTATTTTGAAAAGAAAGAATTTTCTAGCGGCATAATTAAGTACTGAAAAGGTATAAAAAAACTTCTGGAGTAAATGAACTTCAGAAGTTTTTTTATGTAGTAGCTGGCGGGCTATCATTATGCTTTTTGCCAGTGGTAAAATCAATGTTAGACGGAAATTGACCTTTTCTTCCTGACGCCTCCCAAATCCTTCGATAAGTGTCAAAAACCTCTGCATTTGCTTTACTTTTTGTAGCCCAACCTTCTAAGGCAGAACGTTCCTCTATGGTACATTCACCTGCGAAATATCTGGCAACTAATCGCAAATTATTCATGCTTAAGGTTTTAAAGTTTAAGAAACTAAAACAAAGAATAGTCCAATAAGATGGACTGTCTACATTAATACGATCAATTTAGATTCCTTTAATATATTAAATATTATGCTTTCTAATCCAAAAAGGGAGCAGATTCCAATGATTACATTGGAATAATTCAATTTTTTTACTGTTTAATAGATTAAAAAGTGGTGAAATTGATCGTTTAGAAATGATTTTGTCCTGTTTCCCTAAAATGAATTGAACCTCTATGCCATTTGAATTTATATATTCAGACAAGGATATGTTATCTATGCGAAAATCAAAATAATACAACCAAGTTGATTGTACTTTTTTTAAATGATTGATGTTAGAGCCAATTTCAAGTCCAAGTTTACGAGTGTTTTTATCTAAAAAGAATAAATGTTTTACAGTCTGTTGAAATAGATTCTGTAGTAAACTAGAGTTGATGAAATAATCAAATAGGTATTTACCAGATTTATTACCAGCTAAAAAAGAGAATAACACATGATTTCTTATGCCATCTGGGGCTATAAGGGTGACTTTTTGTATATTTAAAATTCGTAAGCTTAAAATTTTAAGGCAAGGTCTTGCCCCGATTGAGAAAGCAATCAATTCGAGAGAAGGGCTTTCTAAGCTTACCCAATACTGTAAGATCTGTTGAAGCCATTCTTCTTGGGAATAAGGTTTCAAGTTGCCTCCATGATATGCGAGGTCAAAACAATGAAAGCTTTTGTTTGGATATTTCTTAGCTAAATTTTTGAAGACTCTGTGGTCTTGACCAAAACCATGAAAGCACCATACATGGTGTTCACCTTTGCCGTAAATATGGCAAAATAAGTCTCTTCGTAAATGCGTTTCTTGGTTATGCATATAGATTCTTCAAACAATTTTGCGTGTCACTGAGTTGGAAAGAAGTAATCACAAGGGAGCTACTGCTTATTGCACTTAAGCGAATTTAACAGATTCTTTATAGTATATCATTTTAAATATATGCTTCTGTAAAGGTGTTTCAATAGAATTTCGCCAATAGGAACTCTCTCAATGAAATCTTTTTAATACAAAAAGAGGGAAAACCAATTGCAGCTATGAGTACATATTCTATTCGAGATCTAGAGTATCTCACGGGCGTTAGAGCCCATACAATAAGAATTTGGGAACAAAGATATGACATCATATCTCCAAAAAGAACAGATACAAATATCCGATACTATGATTCGGATGATTTGAAACATATGTTGAACATTTCTTTGCTAAATAATCACGGTTATAAGATATCTAAGATAGCCAAGATGAGCAAAGAAGAGGTTTCACGTACTGTTTTCGAAACGATGAACTCTCAGAGAGGAGACTCGCAAGAAGATCAAATCAGCAGTTTGACAATTGCGATGGTGGACTTGAATGAGGATCGTTTTGAAAAGGTCGTGTCAACAAGCATTTTGCACCTTGGTTTTGAGGCTACAATGCAGCAAGTAATTATTCCATTCTTGGTGCGTATTGGTTGTCTTTGGCAAACAGGTTCAATCTCGCCTGCTCAAGAACATTTTATTACTAATCTGATCAGGCAAAAACTTTTAGTGGCTATTGATGGTCAGTGTCCTGATTATTCAGAATCGCACAAAAGAGTATTATTGTATTTGCCAGAAGGTGAAATGCATGAGCTAACACTTTTATTTGCCTATTATTTAGTGCGTTCTAGAGGACATAGAGGATTTTACTTCGGACAAAATTTACCAGACGATGACTTGAAGTCGGTGGTTGATTTGGTGAATCCTGATATGATTTTGACCGCTCTTACTTCAATTCCAAAAATTGAGTGTGTTAAGAAATACATCAATATGCTCAAGGAAACTTATACTGAAATACCTGTATTGTTATCTGGTTCTCAAGTATTAGGTTTAGAGTTAGACCTTCCTTCAAACTTCCAGATCATTCCTAATTTTGATACATTCACTGAGATCTTAGAAAATTTTCATTCGAATAACTCTTAAAATAAGCCAATAAGCACTGCAATAATTTATTATTATGTAATTTCGGGAATCTTATAAACTGTCTTTGTAGGATGGTTTGATGCTTTGAGAAGGCAAGAAAAATATTATTTGATGAAGCGTTTTTTTCGAGTTACAAGCAGTATTTATTTTATTCTTTTCTTTGGAGCTTGTGTAGAGTGTGACCCTGTGAGCTTTCCTGGAAATGAAGCCCTATTGAAATTTGTAGATGCAGGAGAAGATATGGATGATACTACTATCCCAGCTCTTGATATACAAGTAGAGAGTATCCGTACTGAAGATGGGCGTGAAGTTTCTTATAATGCTACAGCTGGAGCTTACTTTTTACCTCTCAACCCAGAGGATACCATCAGTAGTTTTATAATAGAAGTGGCAGGAGCCAATGGCGTGGATAGTCTTCCGATTGTCTACAATCAGCAACTGATAGTTCAAGGTCCAGAATGTACTGCATTTGAGCAAATCAATAAATTAAGGTTTTCTTTTCTGACAGAAGAAGGCGAAAAGGTTCAGTCTTCTACAATTGACTACGACACTGAGAGTTCACTGGATTCTTCTGTTGTATTGATGAGTGGTCTTCAGAATAATATAGTTGATCCTAACATCGCTGTATTTGTAACGACTACAGGTGTAGCAACGAGTAATAAAAGATTAAATATTGGCTTCTTTGATAGTACTACTGGAGAAGCTGTCGATCAATCATTTGAAAGTATTTTTGCAAGTAATGCAAATAAAGAACTTAGTAGATCGGGCAATTCGGAAGTATTTCTAGATCTTGTTACAGATGCTTCTGGCGAAACCATCACATTTTCTAGATCAGGTGAAGAGCAAGTGATTAATATTTCATATGCTCAGAATACATTTATGATTGATGTAATTGATGATAATGAGACAGAGGCTACGGTAATAGATGGCATAAGTAAAATACGTTACCTAAATATTATACCAGATGGAGAAGATGAAGATGGTGACCCTATTTTTAGGTTTGAACCAGAAATTGAAGCTGATTTAGATGGTGCATTCTTTTCGCGTATAGAAGTGGTTACTGATCGTTTGCTTACAAATGCATCTGAGGTAGAAGTGAAGTTATTTATCAATTAGTCCGTATTTTTTGATTTTATATCCTAGCGTTTATGCAGTTCAATAAATATAGTCTCATTCTGTTTTTAGTCTTTTCTCATTTTGTCGTCAATGCTCAAGAAGTAATTGAATGGGATAAGGGTAAACCACAGACTTTAACAGATAATGAGCATGTAGATATAAAAGTAGAGTGGCCAAAGGTTCCAATTCTTGGGGTTCGTTTAGGAACGGAAGTTGTTGGACCAGCTACTTCAGTATTAAAATCGGGTTTTACTTCCTTTGAAATAGCCGGAGAACTTCTTTTTAGAAACCGTTTCTTTTTGAGCTTAGAATATGGAAACACTGATGTTACCCGAGATGATTTAGATACGGAACAGACTATTTTTCCTGGAGATATCCAAAACCCAAGTAAGGCTACTTACACATCAAATGGGAATTATTTTAGAATAGGTCTTGATTATAATTTCTTGCATAGGTCGTCAATTAATGATGCTGTCACTTTAGGTTTTAGATATGCGCAGTCAAGTTTTGATCAGTCTGCTACGGTATTTTCTGAAGGCAATGATTTTTGGGGACAACCTCCTGGATTCAGAACTTTTGAAGATAAAAACCTTAGTGTAAAATGGTTTGAAGCGGTAGTCGGCTATAAAATTATGGTCGTAAATAATTTATACATTGGAGCATCTCTCCGATTTGCGGTACTTTTGGATGAACCACAAAATCCGAATGTGACACCAAATGATATTCCGGGTATAGGTTATTACAACGGGGACGATAGCAAGATTAATCTCAATGGTTATATCGCATATCGAATCCCTATAGGTAAGCCTAAAGTTACTTATACCGAGAAGAAGTAAGACAAAAAGCAGACTTAGGTTCTGCTTTTTTGCTTTTATTGAAGATCAATTTTTCATTCAAAGTTGATTTTCTATCTTATGTAAGATTTTTTGTACAAATCCACTTTTCAGTCCTAATTCGAGATTAATGATTGCGAAAACTTTTGGTAGTAGTGTTTTGGGTGTCAATGCGTCTATGATAACCATAGAAGTGAATGTATTGAATGGCACAGGGTTTTATATGGTTGGACTACCAGATAATGCAATTAAAGAAAGCTTTCATAGAGTAGAGTCAGCCTTAAAACATGAGGGGTTTATTATCCCTAGACAGAAGGTTGTCGTTAATTTAGCTCCTGCCGATATTAGAAAAGAAGGCGCTGCATTTGACCTTCCGATAGCCCTAGGAGTAGCAAAAGCATCTGGGCAGATTCATACCGAAGATTTAGACAAATATGTCATTCTTGGAGAATTGTCACTAGATGGAAAACTTAGACCTGTCAAAGGAGTATTACCCATTGCGATAGAAGCTCGAAAAAGGGGATTAAAAGGATTTATTTTACCTAAAGAAAATGCACATGAGGCAGCAATCGTAAATGAGCTGGATGTCATTCCTGTAGGTAGTTTACAGGATGCGATTGACTTTGTAGAAGGAAACAAAACGATCGCACCACTAAAGGTTGATACAAGAGAATTATTCTTTGACACACAAGGTGATTACTCAGAAGATTTTGCTACAGTTCAAGGGCAAGAAAATATAAAAAGAGCATTGGAAATAGCTGCTGCAGGAGGACATAATGTGATTATGATTGGCCCTCCGGGTGCAGGTAAGACGATGTTAGCTAAAAGATTACCAAGTATTTTGCCACCTCTAGATCTTTATGAAGCTTTGGAAACCACAAAGATTCATTCAGTAGCGGGGAAATTAGGAGATGATGCGGCACTTATTTCAAGAAGACCTTTCAGAGCACCTCATCATACTATCTCTGATGTAGCACTCGTTGGTGGCGGTGGTAATCCGATGCCAGGAGAAATCTCGATGGCTCATAATGGGGTACTATTTTTGGATGAATTGCCAGAGTTTAAACGCACTGTTTTGGAGGTCATGCGTCAACCTTTGGAAGAAAGAATGGTGACGATTTCAAGGGCGAAAGTATCAGTTGATTACCCTGCTAATTTTATGCTGATAGCGAGTATGAATCCGTGTCCGTGTGGGAACTTGAATCATCCCGAAAAAGAATGTGTATGTGCTCCTCCAACTATTGAACGTTATTTGAATAAGGTAAGTGGCCCTTTAATGGATCGTATTGATCTGCATGTAGAAGTCACGCCTGTGTCATTTGATGAAATGACTTCTGACCGAAAAAATGAGAGTAGTGAAGAAATTCGAGAACGAGTAATTTCTGCAAGAGAACGTCAGAAAGAGCGTTTTAAAGAGGTTACAGGAGTTCATTCCAACGCAATGATGGATGCTGAAGATTTGAAAGAAAATTGTCAGATTGATACAGTGAGTAAGGCATTACTAAAGTCTGCAATGGAAAAGTTAGGGCTTTCAGCAAGAGCTTATGCTAGAATTCTAAAAGTAGCTCGTACGATTGCAGATTTAGCAGGAAAAGACCAAATTATGGCGGAGCATATAGCCGAAGCTATTCAATATAGAAGTTTAGATAGAGCTGATTATTTCAAGTAGAATTCTTTTGATGAAGAAGTGTTGCCTGTGGGGTTGAAAGCGGAGATAAGCTCATTTTTTTAAATTATTGAGTCCCAATAAACCAAATAATAGTGGAGCACGTTTTAAAAACTTTTCAGAAACGGCTGACAAATTTGAACAGCCGAAATCGTACTATTTTTTTAGGTAAACTCTACAAAAAGCAGTTTCTAGACATTCATGCTTTAGATCATCTGTTGGGGAAACCCTCGTTTTTTATCATAGAACAACTTCTGAAAAGTAATAAACGCTTCGCAATCTCTGAGTTGATTGACAACAGAGATGAAGATACCAATAAAGTGAGTCAGCTTTTAAAAGGTATCTATAGAACTGAGCGATTGATTTATGAGGAAAGAGGAGCTAAAGATCTCTATTTGGGCGCTCTGTTTGTTGAAGGAAAACTGAAAGATGGGACAATTATTCGTGCACCATTTATCTTTTTCCCTGTTCAGTTGCAAATAGAAAATGGAAAGTGGTATCTCAAAAGAAGGGAGAATGTAGCTATATCTTTCAACAAGACATTCCTACTTGCTTACAGTCATTACAATCAAGTTCCATTGGAAAAAGACTTAATTGATTTTGACTTTGACAGAATGCCAACCGATCCCAAATTATTTCTTTCAGAACTTTATCAACTTCTTGAAGAATCGGGCTTATCTATTTATTTCTCTCAAGATATTTTATCAACACGTTTAAAGACTTTTAGCGATAAGAAGAAAAGTGATATAGACCTCATCTACAAGTTTGGAGAGGTTCGTTTAAAGCCACAGGCTGTATTAGGACTTTTTCCTCAGGCAGATTCTTATTTGATGCCCGATTATGAAGAGCTTTTAGATGATGGAAACACTAGAGATCTAGAAGACTTTTTTATTTCTGCCGAAGAGTTAAGAAACCGTCCGGGAGTCAGAGAAACAATGGTTCGAAAGGCTCAAAATGAAGAAGAATTATTCACACCTTTTGCTATTGATGCATCTCAAGAACGAATTCTGAAAGCTGTAAAAAGTGGACATTCTTTAGTTGTTCAAGGCCCTCCTGGTAGTGGAAAGTCACAACTGATTTGTAATATGGTAGCCGATGCGATTGGGAAAGGGAAAAACGTATTGGTTGTTTGTCAGAAGAAAGCGGCACTTGATGTTGTTTACGATCGTCTGGCACAAGAACAGTTAAGTGACTTTGTTGCAATGATCTCTGACCATCGGAATGACAGGAAACAGACTTATGAGAAAGTAAAGCATCAGATTGACCAATTGGAACATTTTCAGCTTGAGAATAATAGCTTGGATGCGATTTTTTTGGAAAGAGAGTTTTTAAAGGTTAGTCGAGAAATTGATCAAATTGTAGAGAAATTACAGGAGTTCAAAGAGGCTCTGTTCAATGATAATGAATGTGGAAAGTCTCCAAAAGAGCTTTATTTATCATCAAATCCTTATAAAAGACATATCATTTTAAATGGGCTATTTGACCACTTTCACTTCAAAAATTACGAGAATTTTCGTACAAAATTATCAACCTATATAGATTATGCAATTGTACTAGAAGCAGAGTTTTACCCTTGGAAAGATCGAATTTCCTTTAAGGATTTTGATACAGAAGATTACATAAAACTGCTTGAAATCGTACGCGAAATAAAACCTCGTCAGCAACAACTCTCAAGGGCGTTGAAGGACGTGCTTAATGTTGAGTTTGATCTAGATGATTGTGTTTGGTTGGCTGATAGAAAGCCCCAAGTGGAGAGTTGGTTAGCTGTTTTAGAAAATCCGCAAGATTTTGCATTATTCCGTAAACTGACAGCTTCAAAAGTAACCGTTCAAGAATTGGAAAAAATCCGATTCAGACTAGAAAAAGCTTATGGAGAAGAAGGAGTTGAGGCGACCTTACCACAAGAAGATTTAGGGAAGTGGCAAGAGATTTTAGAGAGTACGTTGAACATCTTTAAATCTTGGGATAGACGTTGGCGTTGGAAGATGTTCTCCAAAGAGAAGCAAGCTGTTTACAGACTTCTTGAGGCAAATCAGCTAGAGGCTACAGAAAAAGATATTCGATTGTTGATGCAGAGAATCGATAATCGAATGAATTTAGAACATATACTTAGTAAACTCAGAAAACTGCATGAAGCATTTGATATTCCTAAAACATTTGAACTGTCAGTATTAACCAAGTGCATCGATAATTACATTGAGGTTGTAAGAGGGCTTGAATTATACCGAGAGTTGAGAAAAGCATTACAGTTTCTAGATCTCAATGAACTCAGCTATTCTAAAATAAAAGAGAAAATAGAGCGAGCATTTGAGTTGGTAGGTTCTATACCTCACCTGAAATCTCATTGGATGCATTGGCTAGGTAAAAACCAAATGAGTCGGATTCTCACGGGCGCAATGCCTGCTGAAGATTTTATTGAAGCTCTACAACGCGACTTCGATAAGCTCTGTGCTTTTGATAAAATGAAAGCAGATTTATATCATTTTGAAGAAGAAGTGATTTCTGCTTTAGAAGATAAGTTAGGTTTCTTTCATCTTGAAAAAACAGTAACTCTTTTTGACAATAGCATTCATCTCAGTTGGGTTAAATATTTGGAAGCAAAATACCCTATTCTACGAGCTGTATCGAGTGGTGAAATAGAACAATTAGAAGAAAGGCTACAAAAGCTTACAGCCCAAAAACAGAAACTTTGTGGGGATATCGTTTTACTTCATGCACGTGAAAGAACGTATAATGATGTTCAGTTTAACCGCTTGAATAACAGAGTTACTTACCGAGATTTGTACCATCAAGTCAATAAGAAACGTCATGTTTGGCCTTTGCGAAAACTGATATCTTCTTTCTCTCACGAGTTGCAAGATTTGATACCGTGTTGGCTGGCATCCCCCGAAGCTGTATCTGCTTTATTTCCACTTGAACAATATTTTGACCTTGTCATTTTTGACGAAGCATCTCAATGCTATGCAGAGAAGGGTATTCCTGCAATTTATAGAGGAAAACAAGTTGTTATTGCAGGAGATAGTCAGCAGCTGCAGCCATTTGATTTGTACAGAAGCCGATGGGAGGAATTGGATGAATCTGAAGAGGTCGATTTTGAACTAGAAGTTGAATCGCTTCTCGATTTGGGAACAAGGTATCTTTCTCAGTTCAATTTAAATGGACATTACAGAAGTCAATCAGCTGATCTTATTGCATTCTCAAATAAATACTTTTATAGCAATATGCTTCAGTATGTACCTTCTAGGCAAAGTAGTACAAAAACTTCCTTAGCGTATATCTATCTTTCTGAAGGTATTTGGGAGAAGCAACGCAATTTCTTAGAAGCTCAAGAAGTTGTATCACAGGTCAAAACTCTAATTGAAGAAGGAGAAAAAAGTATTGGTGTTGTAACTTTCAATTATCAGCAACAAGAGTTGATCAGAGACTTATTGGAGGATGCTAAAATTGCATTGCCAACTGAGTTGTTCATCAAAAATATTGAAAATGTACAGGGAGATGAAAGGGATTTCATCATATTCTCGATAGGCTATGCAAAGAATACCAGAGGAACTGTTCAAGCTAATTTTGGTACCCTAAACAGGTTGGGTGGAGAAAACCGTCTGAACGTAGCGATAACAAGAGCTCGTAAAAAGATTTGTGTGGTAAGTAGTTTGTTACCGCATGAATTACATGTTGACGAAACAAAACATGAAGGACCAAAACTATTAAAAGCATATTTAGAATATGTTTATGACATCGCCAATGGAAACTTGAAAGTGAATGATATTCAACTGAATCATACGACAAGATATTCTAAGAGTTTGAAAGATGTACTGCAACAAGAACTCGAAGGAAAATCTTTCGATTTAAGTTTAAGTTATGCTGATCTTGTGCCCAATGATTTGGAGTCAGATAAGGTAATTTTGACAGATGATAATTTATTCTTTGATAGTATTTCAGTCAAAGATGCCCATGTATATCAGATAGATATGTTAAAAACAAAAGGTTGGTCTTGTAAGAGGTTCTATACAAGAAACCAATGGATTAATCCTGACAATCAACGATCATTACTTAGTAAATTCTTTTCTGAATAATTTTTTTCCCTTCTATTTATCTATATAAGGTGTTTTTTACACTTTTCTCTTCTAAAAAAGAAAATCTGAAATAAAATATTATGCATGCATAACAAATTTTTATATATTTGATTTGTGCGAGGTAGTAAGATACCTCCAAACGACCAACTAAGAACAGTCTATTTAAGTCAGTCAGACTAACAATCAATTAGAAGTGGATGAATGCATATCAGAGTGAAAAACAGAAGAAATCGATCGACTTTAGCATAAAAGCGACATGGTTAGCGATTTCGAAGATGTATAATGTGCTTGGGGGAGATTATGATATAACTCACTCGACTGGATTTGTACTATTGAATATTGATAAAGAACATGGTACTCCTGCAACCAAGATAGCTCCGATGATGGGGATGGAAGCAAGAAGCTTGACGCGAATGCTCAAGACCATGGAAGAGAAAGGCTTTATCTACCGAGAGGCAGATGAGCACGACCGAAGAAAAGTAATGATCAAATTGACAGAAGAAGGACGTCGTAGACGTGAAATGTCAAAACAAACGGTAAAGGTATTTCAGGGCAGAATCAATGACGTAGTAACGGACAGAGAGATGCAGAACTTCTTCAAAGTGATCGATAAAATACATGGTGTGATTAACCATCAGCAATCTATGTTGCAGGAAATTCAATCAAACTTAGCCCTTAAAGGGATTAAAGACGAAGATTTAAAGAAGGCCTAGTGCTCGACTTTTTATACACATGCTATTACCAAGGCTTAGAAGCCTATAAAACTAACTAAGCCAGATTTTAACACTTAACCAAAAAATGAAAAACAGAAAGATCAACCGCGTAGCCGTTCTTGGCTCAGGTGTAATGGGATCACGTATTGCGTTACATTTTGCCAATATCGGAGTTGAGGTACTTCTGCTCGACATAGTACCCAAAGAATTGGATGAGAAGGAAAAAGCAGCAGGACTAACATTAGAAAGTAAAGCAGTTCGTAACAGGATTGTAGATACTGCTTTAAAAACAACACTAAAATCGAAACCATCAGCGATATATCATTCTAAAGTAGCAAAACTTGTTACGACAGGAAACTTCACAGATGATATGCCAAAGATCGCTAATTGCGATTGGACAATTGAGGTTGTAGTTGAGCGTTTGGATATCAAGAAGATCATTTTTGATGAAGTAGAAAAATACCGTAAGCCTGGTACTTTGATTACTTCAAATACTTCGGGTATTCCTATGCAGTTTATGACAGAAGGTAGAAGTGAAGACTTCCGTAAAAACTTCTGTGGAACGCACTTCTTTAACCCACCAAGATACTTACGTTTATTGGAAATCATTCCAGGTCCTGATACCACGAAGGATGTTGTAGATTTCTTGATGCACTATGGAGACCTTTACCTCGGTAAAGAAACTGTACTTTGTAAAGACACACCAGCATTTATCGCAAACCGTATTGGAGTTTATTCAATCATCTCGGCTATGCACACTATTGAGGAAATGGGCATGACTGTAGGTGAGGTTGATAAATTGACTGGCCCACTTATCGGTAGAGCTAAATCAGCTACTTTCCGTACAATGGATGTAGTTGGTTTGGATACTATCGTAAACGTAGCTAATAACCTTTACGAAGGTTTACCACATGATGAGTCTAGAGAAAGATTCAAGCTTCCTCGAGTAGTAAGTGAATTGAGCGAAAGAGGATGGCTAGGTGATAAAACAAAACAAGGATATTTCAAGAAGACCAAAGATGAAAATGGTAAGAAGAAAATTCTTGAGTTGAACCTTGGCACATTGGAGTATGGAGATCGTACGAAAGCTAAATTCAAAGCTGTAGAGGTAGCAAAAGATATCGAAGACTTAAAAGAAAGAATTTTCAAGCTTGTCAACTTTGATGATAAGGCGGGTGAGTTCTTGAGAACTACTTTCTATGATGTTTTCAAATACTGTTCTTTCCGTATGCCAGAAATTGCTGACGATCTTTATAAGATTGATCAAGCAGTAGCTGCTGGTTTCGGTTGGGAAATGGGACCATTCCAAACTTGGGATATACTCGGCGTAAAAGACACAGTAGAAAAAATGGAAGCGGCAGGGCAAAAACCTGCACAATGGGTATATGATATGTTGGCTTCAGGTGCTGAAACATTCTATTCAGCAATTGATGGTAAAAAAGCATATTACCATATTGAGAAACAATCTTACGAAGTTGTACCAGGTACAGAAAGCCTAGTATTACTAGAGTCTTTGAAAGAAACAAATGTAGTATGGCAAAACGCAGGTACTACCTTGTATGATATCGGAGATGGCGTATTGAACCTAGAGTTCCATACAAAAATGAACTCAATCGGTGCGGAAGTGATCGAAGGTTTGAACACTGCAATCACAAGAGCTGAAGAAGAAGGTTGGAAAGGCCTTGTAATTGGTAACGAATCACAGCAATTCTCAGCAGGAGCAAACCTTGCGATGTTGTTCATGTTTGCTTGTGACCAAGAATGGGATGAAATCAACATGATGATCGCTCAGTTCCAAAACACAATGATGCGTATGCGTTACTCAGATGTACCTGTAGTAGCTGCAACATCTGGTTTGGCACTTGGTGGTGGTTGTGAACTTTCATTGCATTCAGATGCGATCCAAGCACATACCGAAACTTACATGGGATTGGTAGAAGTTGGTGTAGGTCTTATTCCTGCAGGTGGTGGTACAAAAGAATTGACACTACGTGTTTCTGACCGCTACATGAATGGAGATGTTGAGTTCAATGCTCTTCAAGAAGCATTTATGAATATAGCTACGGCTAAGGTGGCAACTTCAGCATACGAAATGAAAGAGATGGGCTTCATGAATGCTACTTCAGCATTTACTTTGAACCGCTCAAGAGTTATTGCAGATGCGAAACAAAAAGTGTTGGAGCTTGATGCAGCTGGATATACGCAACCATTCAAACGTAAAGATATCAAGGTTCACGGACGTTCTGGTATCGCTACATTTGAGGCTGGTATCGCAGGTATGCAGTACGGACATTGGGCATCTGAGCACGATGCAAAAATTGCTCGTAAAGTAAACTACGTAATGAATGGTGGTGACTTGTCAATGCCAACTACAGTTTCTGAGCAATACTTGTTAGACTTAGAGCGTGAAGCATTCTTGAGTCTTTGTGGTGAGCAAAAAACGTTGGAGCGTATCCAAAGTATCCTTTTCAAAGGGAAACCACTTAGAAACTAAGTCATTCAACTCATTCATTTACCAAAAACAACAAATTGCAAAAACATGGAAGCTTACATTGTAGCTGGATATAGAACTGCAGTTGGTAAATCAAAAAAGGGTGTTTTCCGTTTTACACGCCCTGATGATCTAGCAGCTGACGTAATCAAACATTTGGTGGCTGATGTTCCAGCCCTAGATAAGAAAAGAATTGATGACCTAATTGTAGGTTGTGCAATCCCTGAGGCAGAACAAGGGATGCAAATGGCGCGTATGATTTCTTTACTTTCATTCGCTCCAGATACAATTGATGTACCAGGAGTTACCGTAAATCGTTACTGTGGTTCGGGTATCGAGACTATCGCAATGGCAACAGCTCGTATCAAAGCAGGTATGGCAGATTGTATCATTGCTGGTGGAGCAGAGTCAATGTCTATGGTTCCGATGCTAGGTCATAAGGCGGCATTGAACTACAAAATGGCAACAGAAACGCCTCAGTATTACTTGAGCATGGGATTAACTGCTGAAGAAGTAGCTAAAGATTTCGGCGTAACAAGAGATCAAGCAGATGAATTTGCTGTAAAATCTCACGAAAAAGCTTTGGCTGCAATTGCAGATGGGCGTTTGCAAGATGGTGTAGTGCCAATTACAGTGAAAGAAACATACTTAGACGGTGACAGAAAGAAAACTAGAGAGTATGTAGTAGATAGAGACGAAGGACCTCGTAAGTCTTCTGTTGAAGGTTTGGCAAGACTGAAGCCTGCTTTCAGAATGGGCGGACAAGTAACTGCGGGTAACTCTTCTCAAACTTCAGACGGAGCTGCATTTGTGATGGTCATGTCTGAAAAAATGGTGAAAGAGTTGAACATTGAGCCTATCGCGAGATTGGTTTCATATACTGCGGCAGGAGTTGACCCTCGTATCATGGGTATCGGGCCAGTAGCAGCAGTGCCAAAGGCATTGAAGCAAGCAGGTCTTCAGTTGAATGACATCGAGCAAATTGAGTTGAACGAAGCATTTGCAGCTCAAGCTTTAGCCGTTATCAAAGAACTAGACTTGAATCCTGATATCGTGAATGTAAATGGTGGAGCGATCGCATTGGGTCACCCACTAGGATGTACAGGAGCGAAGCTTTCAGTTCAATTATTCAATGAAATGAGAAGAAGAAACCAGAAATACGGAATGGTTACTGCCTGTGTAGGTGGTGGTCAAGGTGTAGCTGGTATCTACGAGCTTTTGAAATAAAATATTAAAGATAATATCACCCTCTGATGTTGCCCTCTCCGAATGGTTTCGACCGAAAGGAGGGGGATTTTTTTATTCATTTTTCAGATACTCCGAATATTTAGGAAGTTCAACTATAAAAGTACAACCTTGAGAAGGAGAAGAATTGAGGTAAATTTTTCCACCCAATTTTTCAGTCGCTTCTTGCGCGATGTATAACCCAATACCAGAACCATGACTTGTATCTGTAGCTCTGTAAAAAATATCAAAAACTTTAGACTGATGCTCAGGTAAAATACCAGGTCCATTATCACTCACTCTAATCATAAAGACATCCTTTTTTTCTTCCAGATGGACATGAACCCTAGGTGTATCCGTAAAATTTGAGCTGAATCTAAAAGCATTTGAAAGTAAATTATTCAGAATAACATTTATCCTAAAAGTATCTGTGTAAAAAGGCTGATCAATATTGATAAAAACTTTATGAATGACTTTTGGATAGTTGATTGTCAGTGGTGCGATTACCTCATTGATGACATTCTTAAAATTCAATACTTTCAAATTTAAGGAAGCACGAGTATTTCTAGAGTATTCAATAATGTTGATAATGAATTCGTCTAGTTTATTGATACTCTTTTTTTCTAAGTCTAAGTAAATTTTGGATTGCTTGGTATTTTGCTCGTTGCTGTGCAATTCGATTAAGCCTTTGATAGACAGTAGAGGTGCTCTTAAATCATGAGAAACTCTGTAAACAAAATTATCTAGTTCATTATTCGTTTTTACAAGTTGTCTATTATTCTCAGTCAAGTCACTGACAGAGTTCTGTAAATGCTCATAAATAAAGTTGATTGCATAGGAAACTGTACTTACACATATAACGAAAGAGGCAATTGAGGTCAGCCAAAATGATTTAGAAGTTTCAGTATAGATTAGATCAAATGGAGATACTTTTAGAAAAGACAGTCCTGTTAGCGATAGTAATGAAATTAGTGTTATTCCAATAGATATATACGAGCCTCTTTTTCCAAATAAAACGGCTGAAAGTACTGAAAAACTAATAAGGAAAAGTAAACCATTTCCTTTACTATAAACATGACCAATACCTACTATACCCGTAATGTAGAACAGTGTGACTAGAATGATTCCTTTCAGATTATAGCTCAATCGTTTGGTGCATAAACTCAATGTAGTGAGTATGGCCATGACTACTAAATGTACATTCATGACACCCAGCCACCCAAGTTCGAAGTAACGACTCAGAGAAGCAGCTAAACCAACATATCCTAGAATGGTGGAAAGTTTTAATAGGCGATTTAAAAGTTTGTTTTTTGTATCTAAAAAGTATTGATCTTCTAAATTCATTACGTAAAAATAGGTCAGTAATAGTTACACGCAAGTTATAGCTTTTTAGCTGGTCTTTTAATAATAACTCTAAAAGAGGAGGAAATGGTATATTAAATTCGCTTTGTATTTAAGGAAAGTTGTATGAAAAAGAGTTTATGATCAACTATTTTTTATAAATAAACCTAGAAACCCTGTGTAAGCGATTATTAACAGCTTAATATATTGAAGGTTAACATCTTGGCGTAAAAGCATTTCTTATTCTCACTGATTTAATGTAAGTTTGAAGAATCCATTGTTGTCAATTTTGTGAGTCGAAACTAAAGGAAGCGCAGAAAGCATATGAAAGTATCTACGGATTTACCTTACCAAATTGTTTACTCTCTCTTCGAGCATCAGTACCTCGGGTACTTGTTCGAATCCTTTGTGGTGCAGTTGGATTCCAACAATAAACTAACATTACAGTATCAAAATATTTCTCATCTGAACGCCAATGAGTTTTCTGAAAAGCTAGATGAAAAGGATTATGAGCTGATTGAGTTGATGGATGCTATCCAACAAGATGCAATTATTAAGAAGTTTGGGAAGCGTTTCAAGAAGATCTCGACTGAAAAATTCTTCCTAACTATTTACGATAAGGAAAAAGGAGACAAAGCACTCCAACAACTTATTCATGAATATATTGAAGAGCGCAGAGCTAAAATCATGAATTTGTTGGTAGGCAAGCTTGTCTTTGAAATGGGTAACGATGGTGTTCCTCATGCAAAAACAATCCGTGTACAAGCTGAAAAAGCAACGGTTCGTTTCCATTTCCACAGAAACCCGGATAATACTCATTACTATCCGACAATTAAGCACGAAGGGCAAGTACTTGATTTCCGCCAGAAAGGAGGAATGGTTATTTGTCACCATCCGGCTTGGCTACTACTCAAAAAAGATAGTACTTCTTTTGATTTATATTCTTTTGAAGGAAATGTAGATGGTAAAAAGTTACAGCCATTCCTTAGAAAGAAATTTATAAATATTCCGAAGAAAATAGAGGCAAGTTACTATAGCAAGTTTGTAGCACCACTCTTGGAAGAATATGATATTCTAGCAAGAGGGCAGGGCTTGTATATTGAAACTGAAAAATTTGACTGTGAGCCTGTTTTGGAATTTGCAGAGATGCAATCTTCATCTGAGAATCTATTTTCAAAATCATCGGAAAATAATACCAATGAGCAAATTTCTTTCCACCTCAATTACCAATATGGGCCCTATAAAGTTAGTGGAGGGAAAAACGATAAACGCTTTTTAGTAGAGTTGAAGGAAGAAGAAGATTCTTTTACATTCTACAAAATTGGTAGAGATGAAAATTATGAGAAAAGAGTATTAGATCTTCTTTCTCAAAAAGGACTTGACCTTACAAGAGGTACAACTTATATCGGTAAAAATGAAGCTTTTTCATGGCTGTCAGAATATGCTCATGAGATGGAAAATCTTGGAGTTGCCGTGAAACAAGTAGCGAATAGTGATAAAAAATATTTTGTAGGACAGGCGACAATTAGTGTAGAAATCAAAGAGAATAAAGACTGGTTTGATATTCATGCTATTGTCAAATTTGGCGCTTTTGAGATTCCTTTTATTCAATTAAGGAAACTCATTCTCAACAATACAAAAGAGTTTGTCTTACCGAACGGTGAAATTGCAGTTATTCCAGATTCGTGGTTTGCGAAATATGGCGATTTACTTCACTTCATGGATGCACAAGAAGATGTTTTAATGCTTAAAAAACATCATTTGGCTGTGGTTCATGATTTACAGGATAGTAATCTTGCGAGTGTTTCATTCAATCGAAAATTGGAGAAACTAAGAGACTTTGAGAAGATTGAAGATTTCGCTATGCCTGAAGGCTTTAAAGGTGAATTACGACCTTATCAGAAGGCAGGGTATAACTGGATGAATTTCTTGGCATCTTACAACTTTGGTGGTTGTTTGGCTGATGATATGGGACTTGGTAAAACAGTTCAGACACTTGCTATGCTTCAGGCACAGAAAGAGTCTTCGGGCGGTTTGACCAACTTATTAATTATGCCAACCTCTTTGCTTTATAACTGGGAAATGGAAGCAAAGAAGTTTACACCAGAGCTGAAAGTATTGAATTACACAGGTTCAAACCGAAATAAAAATCCTCAGATTTTTGATTGGTACGATCTTGTGATTACTTCTTATGGTATTGCTAGAATTGATAGTCATATTCTTCAAGAGTATTTCTTCAATTACATCATTCTAGATGAATCTCAGGTGATTAAGAACCCTAACTCAAATATTGCAAAGGCAGTAAAAGAGTTGAAATCTCGTAGAAAACTGATTCTTACAGGTACACCAATTGAGAATAACACACTTGATTTGTGGTCTCAGATGACTTTTGCTAACCCAGGATTGTTGGGTACGCAAAATTTCTTCAAGAAAGAATATCAGACCCCTATTGAGCGTAAGAATGATGAAGAAAAATACCAAAAGCTTCATGCGATCATTAAGCCGTTTATTTTACGTAGACATAAATCGCAAGTAGCGACAGAGCTTCCTGGTAAAATTGAGAAAGTACAATATTGTGAAATGAGTGATGCTCAGAAAAAACGTTATGATGAGGTGAAATCATCTTATCGTAATGAAATTTTAGAGCAGATCGAAACACAAGGTTTGAAAGGTTCTCAGTTTATGCTTCTGAAAGGTCTGACAGAACTGAGACAGTTGGCTAATCACCCTAAAATGGTTGACGAAACGTATGATCAGACATCTGGAAAAATGGAAGAAGTACTTAGAGCTTTAGATAATGCACTAGGTAAAGAACATAAGATTTTGATTTTTAGCCAATTTGTCAAGCATTTACATATTCTGAAAGGGCATCTTGATGAGAACAAAGTAGACTATGCTTATTTGGATGGTTCAACAAAAGATCGTCAGCAAGAGGTGAATAAATTTCAAAATAATAAGAAGTGTCAGGTATTCTTGATTTCACTGAAAGCAGGAGGGCTTGGCTTGAATTTGACTGCTGCAGATTATGTATTTATCCTTGATCCTTGGTGGAACCCTGCAATTGAAGCACAGGCGGTGGATAGAGCACACCGAATAGGACAAGAAAATCAGGTCTTTATTTATAAGTTTATAACTAAAGGTAGTGTAGAAGAAAAGATCTTAGCATTACAAAAAAATAAATTAGATCTAGCCAATAACTTGATATCAACTGAAGAGAGTTTTATGAAAAAACTCACAAAAGAAGACATCGAAGCCTTGTTGAACTAGAAAACTGAAAAAGAAGAGTTACTTTACTGAAGTAACTCTTTTTTTTAGCCCAAAACTTGAAATGAAAGCAGTATTATTTTTACTGATAATTTCTTCTAGTCTTCTTTCTCCACTACTGGCTCAATCTGCTTTAGAAATCAGAACGTCAGCTCCTACCTATCCAAATTATGTCCGAGTAGATGATACTCTAAAGGTTTTTTCCAATGAACTATCTTATGTCAATGGAGTCAAAATTAAAGATCAATATTCGGTCGCAATTCCTCCAATGGAAGAAGACACAGTTGTCGAGTTTCGCTTGAAACAAGAAATAGAAAATACGTTTACAGTCAATCAAGACCGAGCATTTATTTTAGCAGAAAAAGGACTTTATGTCTTTTTTGCCGATAGTGTAGATAAGGTGAATACTCAATCTGTTTTAGTCACTCGCAAAGATTTTCCAAAGTATAAAAGTCTCTTCGAGTTGATGAGAAGTTTAGCTTACATTACAAATGATGAAGAGTATCGAGCAATTTGGAAATCTAATGATTCGTTGGAAGCTTTTGGCGGCTTTTGGCTGAAACTTGGAAAGACTGAAGCAAAGGCACAAAAGCTTATCAAAGAGTATTATCAGCGTGTTGCATATGCCAATGAGCATTATTCGTCTTATAAAGAAGGTTGGAGAACTGATAGAGGAATGGTGAGGATAGTCTATGGCAAACCTCAGAATATCAAATCAGAAAATGGAAAAGAAACTTGGTATTACACCATTGGTGGAAAATCTGTAATTTTTGAATTTGTATACACCCCTAACAAACTATCTCAAAAGACGTATATCTTGACTAGAAGTGAAAGATATAAAGAGAGTTGGTATTCAGCTATTAAAAAGTGGCGCCAAGGAATTCTATAATTTTCTCTTTCATTTTTTTATATTGACCTCAAATCAAAAATAAGTAACTCCCTATGATTTTCTCTGCAAATATAACTGTTGATCCATCTCAACTTACACAAATCCATAAGGTGGAACCTACAGGTTTATTTAAAAAAGTATTGTTTAACCTTACAAAGGGCTTAGTAGCTGATCAGGAAGAACATGAAACGTTTACTGCGGTTTCAATTCTTCAACAACTCAATGGTACATTCTCAAATTTGGGAATCGATAACATCGTACGTCTTTCGCATGATGATATAGATTTTTATCTGGATACTGAGGGGAAAAAAGGAGATTTACAAGAGGCTTTTGATAGTTACGATCTCAAGATTGATGAGTCGATGTCTACGGTTTTCAATCGACTAAATTTGGTTTTAGAGCATGAAGCTCGCTCAATTTATTATCTAATTGAGATAGATATAAACAGGACGCATAAAGTAGGAGAGTACCCAATCGAGATCAAGGTTAATGGTTTATTGTCAGAGTTTAAGGCAGATAACCAAGATACAGCCGATGACCTTAAGAATAAGATGGATGCTATTTTTAAGAACCAAGACAGTTATAATGCTTTTCAGTTGAAAAAAGAAGCTGAGTTCAAGCAGTTTACTGGAGAATTGAAAATGGCAATTATGCGAAATATTCGTGTAGATGATGTACGAGTTGTACACAAAAAGAAATTAGTAGCCTCACAATCAAAAGTGACAAACAGAAAGGAATATCAGCCCACTCAACCTACAGGAGGATATTACGAACCTGTATTCTATCCTTATTTTGGCGTATTAGATATGTTGTTCTATACTTCAATTTGGTCATCTATGATGCACGATAATCATATCCAGATCAATGATGTAGATGTACTGAATGATAGTGGTGAATTACTACAATCTATCGGGGACGAAGGTTTAGATACCGCTGATTTGAATGTATTTGATGAAGAAATTCCATATGATGAAGCTGTAACAGATTTAGAAACAACAGCAGGAGATATGATGACTACTGAAGTGGCAGGTGATGAAAGTTCTTGGTTTGACTTTGGTGGAGATTCGGATTTTGGCGGGGGAGACTTTGATATGGGAGGTTTCGATTAATGAATAATTCTAAGTTTAGAATAAACAAAGGTTCAAGTATAGACATACTTGAACCTTTGTTTTTATATGAAATACTGAGTTTTATTTTGAGAATTCTTCAACCATTTCTTTCCCCATATTCTCACCTACTTTTGAGAATGAGTAGTTAAGCGCTTCCATTGTCATATTTATAAAATATTTTGAAGCAGGATCCTTCCAAACTGCAACATATTTCTCTAAATCAGCATCGCTAATATCTTTATAAGTATAGATAGACATAGCAACCAATTGACTAGTCAATTGTTGTTCAAACCCAGCTGGGAAAGCTGATGCAATACCTTTCAAGATTTCATCTTCGGATACTCTTTTGTCTTCTGGCTGCAGCGTATTCGCACCTTTCGCGATAGATACGATCATATTCTTCATTATGCTTACAGTCATTTCAGCTGTTCCTAATTCTTTATGAAGCTCTACAACAAGTTGTGCTCTTTCTGGCGAAGGAGGGGATGATTGAAAACCTTGGAAGAAAGCAAGCATTTCAGCTTGTTTGGATGGATCATTTGCAGATGTTTCTGTTTCCTTCATTTTCACCACTAATGGATTTTCATAGATTTCAGAAACTATCTGTAATGTATCTTCATTTGCTTTTTGCTCAAAATAAGAAATAAAGTCTCTTTTTAGTGACTCAGAGTTAAAAGCGCTTTTCATGAATTTCGAAAACTTTTCGAAGTCTTCTTCATTTTCAAAACCTGCTTTTCGAGCAGCTACTTGAGCATCAATCATAGCATCTATTTGATTGAATTGTACTAGAGAACCCGACTTTTCTAATACCTCAGCAACTGTTTCTTTCGGTGTTTGTGCAAAAACTTGACTTGTTAGTAAAGTCAGAATGATTGTTAGATTTAAAATATATTTCATACCTCAAAAAAATTAATGTTTTGTGATTAGCTAAGATAAGTGGAATTCAATTACAGGAATGGTAATAGAATTTATTTAAGACAGCTTAACGCCTTTATAAATAAAAACTCCAAACCAGCCGAAGCCAATTTGGAGTTTTTGTATGTTGAATCGCTACACTTTAGGAGTGTAGGGAAGAATTATCTACCAGTAGAAACTCTTACGAAAGATTTAACAGTAAGACCTGAAGCAACGCCTCCTAGGTATTGAGCTACAGTTTCTTTGTTAGAACCTTTTACGAATTCTTGAGCCAACAAAGTGTTGTCTTTCAAGAATTTCTTAGCGTTTCCTTCTGCAATTCTGTCAAGGATAGCCTCTGGCTTACCTTCTGCAGCAGCTTTCTCACGAGCGATTTGCTTTTCTTTCTCAAGAACTTCAGCATCAACTCCGCTTTCGTCAACTGCAAGAGGGTTCATTGCAGCAACTTGCATAGCTACGTCTTTACCAGCAGCAACAACAGCATCGTTGTTCGCACCAGCTAGCTCAACAGCTACAGCAATTGCTCTACCGTGAAGGTATGCAGCAACAGCCTCACCAGTTACGTAAGCGTAACCTGCGATAGTGATTTTCTCACCCATTTTACCAGTCAACTCAACGATGTGCTCGTTTACAGTGTGACCTTCTACTTCAATAGCCAAAAGCTCTTCTGAAGTAGCAGCTTTGCTAGCTACAGCAGCTTGAAGGATCATGTTACCCAATGCAGCGAAGTTTTCGTTTACTGCTACAGGCTCAGTTTCACAAGCCAAAGCCAATACGATTACTTCAGTGTTAGTGTCGTTGTTCCATGAGAAAACAGCACCTTCAGTAGTTTCGTTGTCAGCTCTTTTTGCTGCTACTTTTTGTCCTTTCTTTCTTAGGATTTCGATAGCCGCATCCATGTTTCCTTCAGCCTCTTGAAGGGCTTTTTTACAATCCATCATACCAGCACCAGTTGCTTTTCTTAGTGCTTGTACATCTTTTGCAGTAATTGCCATTGTATGTAAAAATTATTATGTGTTAAATGTCCTTATAACCTGAACAAGATAGAAGATGAATATCAAAATAGTTGAAAAACAGTTTTTTGATAGGCTCAAATGAAGTTGCAAGATAGTTTTTTATATGATTTCAAGATGAATTCGATATGAACTTCAAGCAGTAATTTGCGCGTACACCTTCTATGGTAGAAAGCCCCACAAGAGAAAATAAGCTTCTTGGGGGGCATTTTTATTTCTAATTGAGCGGATTACTTCGCGTATGCAGAAGTAGCTTGTGCTTTCAGCTCGTTCAATTCTTTACGAATTGCTTCCAAAGCTGCAGCGTCACGGTCAGCTTTTTTCTTGCTGATGATCTCAGACTGCTTACCTTTTAGCTCAACGATTTTTGCTTCGATTTCTTTGATGTTCATTCCATCGGTGATTTAGGCGATCCGAAGACCGCAGTTAGCGAATAAATATCGATTACGAAACAGAAAGATTACTCTTTGTCACCTTCAGCGTCAGCAGCAGGTGCTTCTGGAGCTTTAGCCTCTTCAGCTTTGTCAGCAGCGATTTTCTCTGCTTCCAATTCAGCTTGGTTAGCCTCTTCTTTCTCTTTCTTTCTTTCTTGGATTCCTTCCTCAATTGCAGAACCCACCGCTTTAGTCAACAATGCGATTGACTTGAATGCATCATCGTTACCTGGGATAACGTAGTCGATGTCTTCTGGGTTTGAGTTAGTATCTACGATTGCAAATACAGGGATACCCAATTTTTTCGCTTCTTTCACAGCGATGTGCTCACGCTTCACGTCGATCACGAAAAGAGCTGCAGGAAGACGAGTTTGGTCAGCGATACCGCCCAATACTCTTTCTAGCTTTTCTTTTTCACGCTCAAGCATCAAACGCTCACGTTTTGCAAGGTTCATGAACTCTTCAGACTTCATCAATTTGTCGATAGAGTTCATTTTCTTCAATGACTTACGTACAGTAGCGAAGTTAGTAAGCATACCACCCAACCATCTGTCAGTTACGAAAGGCATTTTCAAACGTGCCGCCTCAGTCGCAACCACTTCTTTCGCTTGCTTCTTAGTAGCAACGAACATGATTTTACGACCAGACTTTACAATATTTTTAATTTGCTCCTGAGCTTGCTCAAGAGAAACTTTAGTTTTGTTCAAGTCAATAACGTGGATACCGTTACGCTCCATGAAAATATATGGAGCCATTCTTGGGTCCCACTTTCTTGTCAAGTGTCCGAAGTGAACACCAGCGTCAAGAAGCTCTTTATATTCAATCTTTTGCATTGTCTTACAAATATGATATTAAAGTATTAGTAAACTCTAATCTGTCGTACTCCCTTTAGAAGTATAACAAATAAAATAGCTGGCCAATACGCAAATGACGTATTGACACAAGCTGGTGGATAGAGATTAACGTTTCGAGAATTGGAATTTACGTCTCGCTTTTCTTCTACCTGGTTTCTTACGCTCAACCATACGAGAGTCACGAGTAAGGAATCCTTCTGGTTTCAATACCAATCTGTGCTCAGCGTTGATTTCACAAAGCGCTTTAGAGATCGCAAGTCTTACTGCTTCAGCTTGACCTTTGATACCACCACCTTGTACGTTTACTTTGATGTCATATTTGCCACCTTCATTTGTAAGATCAAGCGGTTGGTTAACGATTGTTCTTAAAATGTCTGATGGGAAGAAATCAACAAGTTCTTTTTTGTTGACAGTAATAGTTCCTTCACCTTCGCTCAGGTAAATTCTCGCGACAGATGTTTTTCTTCTGCCTGTAGTGTTTATTACTTCCATCTCTGGTTCTTAATAAAATTAAAATTTAAGTTCTTTAGGCTGTTGTGCCTCATGTGGGTGCTCTGCACCAGCGTACACGAATAGGTTTCTGTAGATTTTACGACCTAAAACACCTTTTGGAAGCATACCTTTAACAGCATTTTCTACCATTTTGAAAGGTTTTTTAGCCATAAGCTCTTTAGCAGTCAACTGACGTTGTCCACCTGGGTAACCTGTGTGGCGGATATACAATTTCGCATCCCACTTGTCACCTGTCAATTTCACCTTGTCTGCGTTAATGATAATCACGTTATCTCCGCAGTCTGCATGTGGCGTGAAGCTAGGTTTGTGCTTGCCTCTAAGGACTTTAGCAACTTCTGAACCTAAGCGACCCAACACAAGATCCGTAGCGTCTACGATAAACCACTCTTTTTTGATGTTTGATTTATTCGCAGATTGTGTTTTGTAACTTAAAGTATCCACTTTTCTACTAGATTATTTTAGAAAATAATTCACGTCATTAAACACTGAAAACCAAAGGTTTTGTCGTGCTTCTTGAACAAATTCAGCTTTTTAGGGCTGAAAAATGACTCGCAAATGTAAGGCTTTATTTTGTAATCACCAACTCACTTGCGGTAAAATATTGTAAATGAATCTTTTAATTCTACTTGTTTTCAAGCATTTCTTAAAACAGGAAGCCAGACTTAAGTCTTTGAAATGTAGTTAGATGACCTAAGTCATCATGGAAAGTAAGTGCATAAAAAAATCCCGATAGCTGATTCCTATCGGGATTTTGATGTAGAAATGAATATTTCTTACAATTTATGGATGCACAACAATCTTTACGAAAGCAACAATAAATGGCATTGCAATCAAGATACTGTCAAATCTGTCTAAGAAACCACCATGACCAGGAAGTACATGTCCTGAGTCTTTGATCTTGATACTTCTTTTGAATAATGATTCTACCAAATCTCCGTAAGTACCAGCTACCACAATAATACCAGCAATAGCAGCCCATTGCCAGTTCACGAGGATATCCCAATAATAAGCACAACCTTGGCTGACTAGTAGCGCGCAAACAGCTCCGCCAATACTTCCTTCCCATGTTTTCTTTGGAGACACTCTTTCGAAAAGTTTATGTTTTCCGAGCATTCTTCCTGAGAAATAAGCACCAGAGTCACTAGCCCATTGTATAAATAAAGAACCAAGTAGAATTTCGAAGTGATAATGTTGTTCGATGAGCACAATTTTGTGCATCAAAGAGAATGGTAAGGCTACATAAAGAATCCCTAAAAAGGTATACGCAATGCTTCGGAAAGGCTTCACATCTCTTTTGCTGTATAGCTTGATCATGTAGGTAGAAGATAAGCCAATAAGCAAGAAGTAATATGAGGTGTCAGTCACGAATTTCTTTTCGACACAAAAAGAAATGGTATAAAGTGCCAAACCTAAAAATGTACCATAAGATTTCAACGGTAAGTTACCATTGATACCAAGCAGTTTGAAAAATTCCCGCATGGTAAGGGTACAGACAAGGAAGAATATACCAAAATACGTCCACTCATTATAAGCAAGACAAAACAAAATTAGTGTACCACCAATGAGTGCAGTTATTACTCTTTGCCAGAGTTCCGAGAGCTTATTCAAATTCGACATCTTGTTCGATGATTTTTTGCGCTAGTTCTACTTGTTCTTGAAGGACGAATACTTCTCTATCACCAAAGTCTTGATAAGAAGAGTCCATTTTATCTATAATTATAGCTTCAACACCTCTTTCGATAAGCGTATCCTTTACTATAATAGCATGTGCAAAGTTGCGATCTTTAAAGATACAAACCCAATCTTTTGATTCAGACATTCAAAGAATTTTTAAAATTTTTACGGAAAAATAACAAAATCAGGCTACTTACGACGATAGAAATGCCAATACTGAGCAGTGAAAGCTCTGTATTTTCCTCCATTGCTTTCTCAATTGGGTCGAATCCGGCTACGTAAGTCATGATGACCATATAGCCATTATTAAAGATATGTGCTAAAATTGGATAACGAATATCCTTTGACCACCAATAAAAATATCCGAATACTGCGCCAAGAAGCATTCGAGGGAAAAATCCGTAAAATTGGAAATGAATAGCACTAAAAATAAATGCAGTGAGCCAAATAGCTACGTGCATATTTTTTGTGATTCTATAAAACAAGGGTTGAAGTAGTCCCCTAAAAACAATTTCTTCCCCTACACCAGCCAAAACTGCAATGACAAAGAAAGAAAATAAGAAATCGCCAAAGGAAGTGAATTCTAGCATTCCTTCGGTCAAACGCATAGCATTAGCTTCTTTTTCCTTAAACCATGCTTCTAGATCTTTTAAGCTTTCTGGGAAAACAAAGGCTTCATTCCATTCAACTAATGCTTGCAGTGCTGGTCCCATGAATAGCATAAATAGTACCATTAAGAATAGAGGAGGAATGGAAAAGTGATCTCTTTTCACCAATACTTCAGAAATATCTTTCTTTTCAACCCACTTGATGTAGGCTAAAGGGGCTAAGATAAATGTGAATGTAGCAGTAATTCCTTGTGCTATTAAAAGAACTTTTTTGTCAGGTTGGGAACCCATTGCCGCTTGCAAAACGTTTGTTACTTCGTTGAAGTCGTAGTTCGAAAGAGGTAGAAGTGCAATAAAAACCACAAATTGCCCCACAAAAGCTGCCGCAATTACTAATAAAGCAAAACGTAATAGGGCTGAAAAGGGAGAATAAGGGGAGTCTGACAGTGGTATTTTCCAATCCTTCATTTTCTTCGTATTTTTGTGAGCTTCAACAACAACTAAGCTTGTAGCTGTTTGGAGGACATGACTTTTGAGTCATAAACATAATCGCTCCCAACAGAGTTGAAAAAGCTGGTTATCTGATATTAAAAATATTCAATTCAAAATATAACAGTGGCAAAGATAGGAAATTTAGATTTAGGAGATTTTCCTTTATTGTTAGCACCAATGGAAGATGTAAGTGATCCTCCATTCCGTGCGGTATGCAAAGAGAACGGTGCTGATGTGATGTACACAGAGTTTATTTCTGCAGAGGGTCTGATCCGTGATGCAGCAAAGAGTGTACAGAAGCTTGATATTTACGATTACGAACGCCCTATCGGGATTCAGATTTTTGGAGATAACATAGAGTCAATGATTGAGGCGGCCGCAATTGCTGAAGAGGCAGGTCCTGAAATTATTGATATAAATTATGGTTGCCCTGTAAAAAAAGTAGCTTGTAAAGGTGCTGGAGCAGGAATTCTGAAGGATATTCCTAAAATGCAAAAGATGACTGAAGAGATCATCAAAAGAACATCTATTCCTGTAACGGTGAAAACACGTTTGGGATGGGATAGTAACAGCATCAAAATTCATGAGGTTGCTCAACGTCTTCAAGATGTCGGAACGCAAGCGCTTACTATCCACGGACGTACTCGTCAGCAAATGTACAAGGGAGTCGCAGATTGGAATCCTATTGCTGAGGTGAAAAAAGATCCAAGCATCACAATGCCAATTTTCGGTAACGGAGATATTGATTCACCAGAAAAGGCCGTAGAATACAAGGAAAAATACGGTGTAGATGGAATCATGATTGGTCGAGCTGCGATTGGTTATCCTTGGATTTTTAGAGAAATCAAACACTATCGTGAGACAGGGGAGTTACTACCTCCTCCAACTTTGGAAGAAAGATTAGCGACTTGTCGTAGACATCTTGATTTTTCTATTGAATGGAAAGGCGAGCGTAAAGGTATTTTTGAGATGCGTCGTCATTATACGGCATATTTCAAAGGTCTAAATAACTTTAAGCCTTACCGTATGCGCCTTGTGACTTCAGATACTTATGAGGATACTCAGAATATTTTGAAAGAATTGGAAGATGAATTTTTAGGGAAGGATATTATTGTATAAACAATACCTGTATTGACTATAAATATGAGCCACAGCTTTTGAGAGTTGTGGCTTTTTTTCTGCTGATTACTAAACCATCTCCCCGTCCTTCATTTCTATAATTCGATCAACTGAAGAATGTTCTTCTACCAAAGGGTCGTGCGTAGTCATCACAATAGTTTTTCCTTGATTTTTGAGTTCAGTAAAGACATCCATGATGTTTTGTGAGTTCTCACGGTCGAGGTGAGCAGTAGGCTCGTCTGCAAAAAGGATTTCTGGATTTCCTACCAATGCTCTAGCAATGGCTACTCGCTGTTGTTCTCCTCCAGAAAGTGTATCTACCTTAAATTGAAGACGCTGGGATATATTTACCTTTTCAGCAGCTAAACTTGCTTGAGCTTTTAATTCTTTAGCAGATAGTCCGAGTGGGAGAAGAGGGGTATAAATGTTTTGTTCAACACTAAGACCTTTAATAAGATTGAAATGTTGAAATACAATTCCGATATGTTTTTGACGAAAGCGAGTTAAGAACTTTTCAGTCCATCGAGAAACTTGTTCTTCCATGCACCAATAACCTCCAGAACTTGGACGAGACAAGCAGCTCAATAAGGTGAGAAGTGTTGTTTTACCAGAGCCGGAAGGACCTTTTAGTACCACACATTCTCCTTTTTTGATAGAAATCGAGATATCTTTTACAGGAGTGACTTCATTGAGTTTTCCTTGATTGAACGTTTTTGTTAGTGCTTTAGTCTCGATGATGTTCATGTTGCTTCCTCTTCAAAAAGTATAAATAGATACAGAATGAAGTCCAAAGGTAGGAAAAGGATTTAGCTATCTGAAGAGACAACATAGAAAAAGCAAACTGCCGAATAGACAATAGTCAATCCGACAGTTTGATGATAAGAAACGTTCTTTATTTGTAGCCTACAATGACTTTTTTCGCATAGCCTAATTTCTCGTTTACCTTAAACTCTAGTAGGTAAGTGTCTTTTTGTAAGTTGTAAAAGGCTTTATTTAGTAATTCTTCGACTTCTTTTTGCTTTCCTTCGGCAGAGAAAACAATATCTCCACTTTCAGAATATAGCTTTAACCATAACTGCTGAAACTTTGGTGGAATTCTAAAACTGATTTCATCATAAGCTTCTGGTGGAGTATCAGGTAATTGATCAAAAGGAACAAATTCTGAGCTAGGAATCGGCTTAAAGTCATCTCTTCTAACGACAAATTGCAATGGACTGTATTCGTAAGTTCCGTCTTCCCTAATGATCTTTAGGCGATAATAACAGGATTTATCAAACTCAAAATCATTGAAAGTATAGTATTGTACCTCGTGATTGTAACCTTTGGCCATCATATTCCCGACAGGATAAAAAATAACTCCATCGTGGCATTTTTGTACTTCAAACTTTCTTACATTTTCTTCACTCATCGTAGACCACAGTAGTCTCGATCTTTCCATGTCAACTTCATAGCCCCATATAGAACCAAGTGAAACTCCTTCAAAACGATAAACTTGAACTTTCTTTGTAGGACTAATTGTCCATACCCCTGCTAATTCGGTTCCTGTATGAGCTATACAATTCTTGATTTGGTCATGAGGAATTCCAAGTCCGTATTCCCAATCAAGTGTTTGATGGGTAAGTGTAAAGCGCTCTGATTTATCTTTTAGATCAGAGATTTCAGCGTAATCTGAAGGCGTATATTTAAACATCAGACTTCCACCTTCAATGTGCCCTTCCACGAGTTGTATTTCAAAGTATTTACGAATGCTTTTTGTGTCACGACCAATGCGTCTATGTCCTCTCCATATATCTACAACCATTTCTTTTGTATGATTATGTTGAAGGAAAATTCCTAGTCCAGCAATATCTTTTTCAAGGTTTTTATAATCGATACTTCTTTGGTTGGCTACAATCATTCCTTTACCACCATCTTTTTCGCTATCATCATAAAAAATATGGTAAGGAGCATTCGAAGTCTGTTCTTCAATACTCCCAGTCATTCCTAAGATAAGATTATAACCATTGAGGTTTACAGAGGCACCTTTCAAGATCGTTTTACCAGCTGCATATACGCTTTTTCTCAGTTTGATTGGGTGCATGATATAAATATCTTTTTTGTACCCTTTCGGAGGTTCTTCACTTTCGATCCAGTTTCTTCCATCAAATTTAGACCAAACAGCATTAACGGATTGGTTGTTTGCGGCTTTATCACTTGGCCAGAAACCTCCTTTTGTGGTCATGTAGTCTCCTTTTTTGAAGGAAAGACTTTCGATGTCGACACCGCTACCTTTCACTGCAATTGAAAATACAGCGGAGTCTTTCAGTATATAGTTTAGAGATAACTGATGTTGAAAAGCTTGGGCTGAATTGGGCTTAAAGTTTAGCTTGAATTCTAAAGCTTTTTTTCGCTTTAGTGTAAAAGGCGTACTTACCTCCAGTCCGCGAACAGAAAATGGAGCTTTAGACAAGAATGATAGATCAGTAATATTGATTTCTTTACTCGAAGTATTACTCAGCTTAAGCTTGAGAGTCTTGGAATTATTCACTGGAATGCTTCCAAAATCAATATATTTTTTAGCCTCAATCCAATTACCATCACTCTCATAATACAGAGTTAAGTTAGAAGAGGGCTTAGCAAAAACATTGTTCAGAGAAACACCAACTATAAACAACAATATGAAAATAGAGGGTCGCATACGCTAGTCGGGTTAAATGGGTTTTAGGTAGAAATTCAAATCTGGGTTGGCAAGTCCTTTAATTGCACTTACAAAGGTCTGAAGTTAGAAAGGGCTTGCTGTCTATTTCTAAAGTAAGCAAGCATGAAGTCATTTACAACCAGCTAATTCTATAATGAAAAAAGTATCTTGATAAGTACAAAGATAATTCGGTAGGGTAATAAAATTTAATATTTTTTTAATTTTTCAGAACATCATTCTACAAATTTATTAATCTATATCTGAAAATGCTGTTTGTACTTCTTTGAGTTCTGAATAGGAATATTGTCATAATCGAAAAGCGAAAATGCTGATCTCAAATTATGGGTATAAGTGGTTTAGCTGAATAAATAATGATTCAAATGTGAATATTCTAAGGGTTTGGGTCTTGTTTGCTTTTTAAATGCAGATGAAAAAATAGAATAATCAGAAGATGAACCATAGAGCTTTATTCTACTGAAGCCAAATTGTAAAACCGATATAAAATGAAATAAGAAGGACAGCACCTACAGTTACAAAAATAAAACTAGAGCGTCTGTCTTCACGATCACGTCTGTACTGAGAAAAGTCTATACGGTTCTTCAAGTTTTCTCTCTGCTTTTCTAAGCTAGCCCTTGTTTGACTATTTTCAGCATCAAGTTCTGCTTGAATTTCTTTTTTACGGTTTTCTATACGCTCTTTGTCAGCATCATAGAATCGAGTAGGGAAATCGAAATGTTTATTACTTGGTAACTTGATAAATGAAGGTAGTCTCATGGCTATTCTTTCTTTAGTGATACCTAACAAAAATAAGGAATTATCTTCAGAACTGCTTTAGTTTTTGAACAATTCCATGAATAAGTCTGTCCTTATGTACTTTATCTAGTGATTTCTATCAAACTGATTTGTAGATATTTATTAATTTACAATTATGCCAAATACTAACTAGTCATACCTACTACAATTATTAACCTAATTTGAATGCTACTCTGCTCCATTTTATACCCAAAGATGAAACAGGTTATCAGACTTATACCTTTACTTATTGTAAGCACATTGTTATTTGCTCCTCGACCCATTTTGGCTCAAGCAAATTATGACCCTTCGGAACAATGGGCTGATAGCCTCTTGAATACCCTCAGTTTAGAAGAAAAGATAGGACAACTATTTATGGTTGAAGTACGCCCCAATGTCAAAGGAAGCCGAGAGAGTGTACAAAGAATGATAAGAGATTATAAAATAGGAGGAGTAGTTTTTTCTCAAGGTAAAAGTAAGAAGCAAGCCGAGATTACGAATCAATATCAGTTATCTAGCACAATCCCATTACTTGTTGGTATTGAAGGCGAAAATGGATTAGGTGAGCGTTTAAGTGATGCCATTACTTATCCCAATGCCCTAACTCTTGGAGCTATTCAGAATAATATTTTTCTCTATAACATGGGGGCTGAAATAGCGCGTCAATGCCAGAGGATTGGAGTTAATATGAATTTTGCTCCAGCACTTGATTTCAATAATGAGGCAGATAAAACATTGAATGGGGAGAGGTCTTATGGTGAAAATAAAGATTGGGTAGCTAGAAAAGGGCTAGCCTACATGAAGGGAATACAATACAATAAAGTATTGGCTTGTGCAAAACACTTTCCTGGAAATGAGGGCTTAGAAAGAAGTGAAAAGCTTTTACCTGAAATTGATAAAAATATAGAAGAGCTGAAAGGGGAAAGTATGTTTCCTTTTAAAAGACTGATAGATGCTGGCTTGAAGAGCACAATGTTAGGGCACTTGAGTGTTCCATCTATAGATGACCAAAAAGGTATGCCTTTGTCTTTTTCTGCCAAAAGTATTGAAGGTATACTCCGTGAAGATTTAGCTTTTGATGGTTTGGTTGTCACTGAAGCGCTAAATCAGCAAAAGATTTCAAAATTATATTCAGGAGGGAATGCTGAGTTAAAGGCCTTTATGGCAGGGAATGATGTGATCTTAAAACCGATCAGCTTAAGTAAAGGCGTGAAAGCAATTAAATCAGCGTTTGATAAGGGCGATTTCAACATTGAAGTATTAGATGAAAAGGTTCGACGAATTCTAAAGGCGAAATATTTTGCTGGACTTCACAAAAGAAAGAAAATTAAGACTCAGAATATTGAGTCGGACTTGCATTCTCCTGCAGCAGAAGCATTACGAAGAGATTTGTATGAACAAGCCATCACTGTGGTAAGGAATAAACAAGATGTTATTCCGATTAAAGGTACATACATGAAGAAGTTTGCTGTAGTGACAGTAGGAGGTGACTCATCCCCCTTCGTTAAGGGTTTAGAAACATATACGGATTTCAAAAAGTATGTTTTTAAAGGGAGTACTTTCCCTGCTGAAAAATTGAAGAGTTATTTACCGACTCTAAAAAGTCAAGACGTAATTGTACTTGGTATTTATCCTTCCTCCAACAATGCGAATAAGCGTTTTGGAATTAGCTCATCTGTTATAAATGCTATTCAAACTTTACAACAATACACAAAGGTAATTACTGTTGTTTTTGGCTCACCTTATGGTATGAAATACTTGCAAGATGCAGAACATCTGATTTGTGCTTATGAGCAAATACCGATTATGCAAGAATCCGTTGCTCAATTGGTTTTTGGAGCTATAGAAGCAAAGGGAGTATTACCTGTTTCTGTAGATACAGACCTTCCAGTTGGTACCGGAATTAGATTGAAATCAATAGGACGTTTAGGTTATGCTTATCCAGAAAATGTAGGGATGGATAGTGAGGTATTGAAAGGAATTGATGAGATCGTGAAGAAGGGAATAAAAGAAGAGGCGATGCCAGGTTGTCAAGTATTGGTGGCTAAAGATGGAAAAATAATCTATGAAAAAGCCTTTGGTTATCAGACGTATAAAAGAGCGAGGAAGATTAATAAGAACTCAATTTATGACCTAGCTTCTATAACTAAAGTAGCAGGAACCCTACAAGGTTTAATGTACCTGACTGACCAAGGTAGTCTAGATATTCATCAGAGAGTAAGAGAACATTTACCCGAAACAGATACTACCAATAAAGGAGATATGGTCATCAAAAATATATTGATGCATTGTGCTGGGCTAAAAATTGGCTATTTCTTTTGGGGTAAAGTGAAGAATGGAAGATCATTTAATTATAAATACATCAGACGAAATCCAGCACCAGGATTTTCAGTGAGAGTTTCCAATAAGGTATATGCAAAAGATAGTATCAAAGATGATATGTGGAAATGGTTTTTAGATGGAGGGATTTCTTCAGACCCGAATATTAACGGCATTTATCCTTATAAGTATAGTGACTTGGGCTATTATATTTTCCAAAAAATCATAGAAAGACAGACTGAGCAAAACCTAAATGATTTCTTGAGCGAAAAGTTTTACCTTCCATTGGGGTTACGAACAATGAGCTATAATCCACTTGATAAGTTTAACTATTATAGAGTAGTACCAACTGAGCTAGATAATTATTATCGGAAAAACCTTGTGAGAGGATATGTTCATGACCCTTCTGCTGCTTTATGGGGAGGGGTGGCAGGGCATGCAGGTCTGTTCAGTAATGCATATGATTTAGCTGTACTGATGCAAATGAATTTACAAGGAGGGTATTATGGCGGACAACGCTTTTTCAAAAAGGAAGTAATGGAACTCTATAATTCTCAGCCCTATAGCGATATCGGAAATCATAGAGCTTTAGGTTGGGATAAACCTCGTTTTAGCTTAGAAAAAGGTTATGGACCAACTTCTTTTGCCGCTTCTCCCGATACTTTCGGGCATACTGGATTTACAGGAACTTGTGCATGGGCTGATCCTGAGTATAATCTTGTCTATGTGTTTCTTTCAAATAGAGTATATCCTTACGCACGTAATAAGAAGCTAGTAAAAAAGAACATCAGAGAACGTATACAATCCGTAATTTATAGATCTATGGGAATTGTGAAGGAGGAAGACCATGTGTTTGAACAAGAACAGTAAGATCTAACGGTACAATAATGAAACGAAAGGAAAAAATTCGAGCGAGTTTAAACTCTTTATTTCAAAAGGTAGATAAAGCAGGGAACGATGAAAAAGAGTTTGAAACCACAAAAAGTGAGACAGTCAAAACTTTCATTCATGAAACAACCGTTGAAAAAAAATCAGAAGAGTTAAGTATAGAATTAGAAGAAACTAGTGAAAAGGAGCGATCAGCATTTATAGATAATGTACTAGAAATCAAATATAAAAAGCTAGCAGATTTACGAAATAAAAGTATTGATGAAATTTATAAAGAAGCATTAGACTTCTATTTGGAATTTCAGCTAGATCTTCCCGAAGAGTAAAATAAAAACCCTTTGTACTGATGTTTAGTGCAAAGGGTTATTCAATTAGAAACTTTTCTTTTTGAAAACTGTGTATCCATAAATCAAAGCACCAATCATCGGAGGTACCATAAAACAAATGGCAGCGATTGCTAGGATATTCATAGTTAAGATCTATTTTAATATTTGTCAATAATGCAATTTTAGCTAATAAATATATAATGAACAAGTAAAAGCGAAGTCCTAACTATTATATGAGAAGGAATAGAAAGACTTGGTTATGTGAAAATTGCTACAATTTTATAAATTTTGCTGTTTAACCTTTCATATATTAAACTTTCTTTCGTAATATAATGTTTGAACATATGAACTTACTACCAAGCTCTTATGTGTAATCTCGTAAGAACAAAGTTTTTATTACTATATCTCCTTAAGGGGAACTAACTATTAACGATCAGAATTTCCCGTCAGAAATTTAATGATCAAAGAGACTATATATTAAATATCTATCGTGTAATTCTACACATAAACAGTCGCAATAAATCTATACTTATTAATACAATCCAAACCAAAAAGGGTTATGAATAAAAAAGAATTAAGGAGAAAAGTAGACATGCTTATCGGTAAGGTAGGCAGATTGTCTGGAAATCTGCTAGACAAACATTTCGTACAAGCAGGTTACAATATCACTCGCGAACAATGGGCTGTACTTCAGTTTTTGAAAGACAATGAAGGTGTACCTCAACAAGCACTTGCTGAGGAATTTCAGAAAAATAAAGCAAGTATCACAAGTTTGATCGACAACTTAGAAAAAAGTAATATGGTTGAGCGTAAAGCTCACGAAAGTGATAAGCGTAAGAAGTTGTTGTTCTTGACGAAGAAAGGGAAAGGTGTTCAAGATGAACTTGCTGAAATTTCAGTAAATACGAACAAAATTATCACAAAAGGCTTAGACAACGACCAATTGAATGTCATCGATCAGAGTTTGACTGTTATGATTGACAATATCATAGCGGCATACGAAGAGAAGAAATAATAAGGTTTGGATACAATTTTTTATAATTAGATTATCAATTTTTGGGGTATAAGAAAGTCAGTGTATTATGCACTGACTTTCTTTTTTCTAGACATCTTCATGAATAATGTATTCTTTGAATTGCTTGATATAACTTTCTTCTCCAACAGTTAGAAGCCTGTGATTTTCTTGAAGAGGTGTATTCTCAAATCCCCAGCTGTATGTATTGCAAACTTGCTTTGAGCGTTCTTGATGATCTTCAACGATTTCTTTTAAAGCGATAATGTTCACACGATGTGTTGAACGAATTTGAAGTTCGTGAATGGTTTTTCCAATGAACTTAGAAGGAATTCTGAATTCTGTAATAAAGAAATTAGGTGCAATTTCGTCCATTGAAACAACTCCTTTATTTAAGAGCTCTAAGGCAAATCTTTTCGCTTCTAGTTTTTCAGGGAAAAGAACACGAGTCAGTTCCATTCGACTCATGATTTTATATTGAATATCTTTGGCTGCACGCGCGTATATTTTCTTAACGCCTAAGTCTTTCAACATTTCAGCTTGTAATAGTTTATCCTCAAAAGCATCACCTCTTGAAAGAATAACAATATCGTCTTGTTTGACAAATTTACGGAGAAGTGTCATGTCCAATACAGGTGCATGGACGACATATTCAAAACCTTCTATTTTAAGCTGATTTACATTATCAGATAAATGATCAATCACCAAAACTTCAGCATGGTGTTGGGTCAGTGTCCTTGCAATTTCTTTCCCGAAAGCGCCAATTCCTATAAGAACAAATCTTTGCGAACTACTAAACATTATAAATTCAATTTTATTTTAAACCTTTCAATCTGCTCTTTTTATCCGACACTAATATTTGTGATCGGATATTGATAAACAGGATCTTGACTTTTCCCTCCTAAGGCAAAAGCAAAGGTAAATAGCCCTACACGTCCAAAGAACATAACAATAGTGAGTGTCAGTTTTCCTAGTGGAGAAAAAGAGGCTGTAATTCCTCTGCTGACACCTACTGTACTTAAGGCAGAAATACTTTCAAAAACTAAGTCTTCGAATGCAAACTGACTGTCTGTTATAGTGAGTGTAAGTATGGTGAAAAATATCGTAATCATAGAAAGAACAAACACAATGAGTGCTCGCTGAATACTACTTTCTGAAATCGTATGCCAATCGATATGAACTTGACTTCGCCCTTTAATTTTAGAAAAGAAATATGACACAAGGACAAATAAAGTTGTGACCTTAATCCCTCCGGCAGTTGAGTTTGGAGCTCCACCAACATACATGAGCAAGATCATAATCATGAGTGTCGGGTAAAGCAAATCACCCATTTCTACAACTGAAAAACCGGCAGTTCTACAGGTGACACTTGAAAACATGGAGTAATGAAGCTGTTGCCACCAAGGTAAATCTTGCCAACTACTCCACTGACAAAGCCATATAAGAAATGCTCCTCCAAAAGTCAGGATAAATGAAATTTTTAGAATCCATTTACTTTGAAAGCTAAGTCCTCGGTTCATCGAGAGTTTGTTTTTCTCAACTGTAAACAGATCACTGATTGTATATGAACCTATTCCTCCAATACAGATGAGCGCACAAATGACAAAGCCAGATGGAATATCATTGGCGAGTTCTGGTGCTTGAAGTCCTTGAGGGAAAGTACTAAATCCTGCATTACAGAAAGCCGAAATGGAGTGAAATAAGGCATGGAAATAAACATCTGGAGTATCATGAGAGAGAGAATTTTCCCAAATAAGATATAAGGTTAGGGCACCTATAATCTCCGTCATGAGTGTCAGAATAATAATATTTTTGAGTGTTTTCCCAATGAAATTAATATTGTCTTGGTCTAAGGCTTCCTGTAGCATGAATTGATCTTTCAAGTACATATTCCGACGAAGAAGTAGAACAGCAAAGGATGTCAATGTCAGAATTCCGAGTCCTCCGAGTTGGAATAATATCATGATGACCACTTGTCCAAAAGTAGTGAAATCAGTGGCTAGGTTTAGTGTACTTAATCCTGTGACACAGACAGCAGAAGTAGAAATAAACAGTGCATCAATCCATTCTATACCGTTTGTTGTTGCATTGGGCAATTTGAGAAGAAGTGTACCTGCTATGACTAGGTTTAGAAATGAGGAAACCATCACTCTCACTGGTTTTTTAGAGAAATAAAGCCACTTTTCTCGGTGGAGAATGAGGTAGATGAGTGCTTTTAGGAAAATATAAATTTGAAGAGCTTGGACATAAACGGTTTTTATATGCCTGACAAACTGTTCATCTCTATGAGCTAGAAATATATTTTCTGTAAAAATAAAGAGTAAAATTACACTGGAGAGCAATAGGTCAAGTATGTCTTTGCGGAGATAATGATGTAGTTTCTTTTTTCCTAAAATGACCTTTCCGTAGGTAAATGCTGTAAAAAGAAGAGCGATTACCTCACTCATAATAAGAATGAGAACATTTACATTGTGATTGAATTCAAAGCCCCAGTAGCTAATCATAAGTACTAGTGCACATCCCCCAAGAATCACCTCTGCTTTATCGATGTACCGTCGGAGTACTTCATAAGATGTTTCCATACAACTTAACTACAAATTAATCCCGTCTACTTATCGTATTACATGTTTGATTGCAAAGTACCCCTCTAAAGAAGTAAAAGAAAAATAATCAGCGCATTAATATTTCCTAATCTGATTAGAGGGAGTAACAAATAGAGAACACTTTATTTGAGAAAAAAATGGTCGGATGTGTTGAATTTGATTTTTTAGGAAGACGATAAGTTGAAAGTGGCCTATAAAAAAACTCCCAAAGATGAAATTTCACCTTCGGGAGTTTAATTTTAAGAGTCAGTCGAAAGACTATTTATGATTAGCTATACGGCTAGATTTCTTATTTATTCATGATCTCAAGGTCACGAGCGATAAAAGCAGAAAGCTCAGCACCTGTCAACAAACCTTGTGACAATTGAGCCAAGTCATACGCATGACGAGCCAAAGTGTTTTGTGCAGTTTCATCCTCTGATTTCAAGATACGCTCAACCATTGGGTTGTTTGCGTTGATCACGATGTTCTTAGAACCTGGCATATCGCCCATTCCGAACATTCCGCCTCCGCCTTGCATTTCTGCCATTTCCTTCATTCTACGCATGAATTCTGGAAGAACGATACTTACTGGCATTTCTTCAGCAGGAAGTGCTTGAACTTGTAAGTCCATGTTGTCATTACCCAATGCCTTCTTGAAGATTTCAACTACTTTGTTTTGATCGTCTTCAGAAAGTAGAGATTCCATAGAAATTTCTTTTTCTACCAATTTCTCTACGGTATCCGCATCTACACGCTTCAATTGAACTTTCTCTAGCTTTTGCTCAACGTTGCTCACAAAGTGATTGTCGATCATGCTATCGAACTTCAATACATCGTAGCCTTTACGTTTTGCAGACTCGATGTAAGTGTGTTGCTGACCTGGGTTTGTTGTATATAAGAATACGTGATTTCCGTCTTTATCAACTTGTTCAGCCTCGATTTTCGCTTTGTACTCGTCGAATGTGAACAACTTGTCGTCCATGTTCTTGTACAAACAGAATTTCTTAGCCTTGTCGAAGAATTTCTCATCGCTCATCATTCCGTATTTTACGAACAAACCGATGCTTTCCCATTTCGCTTCGAAACCTTCACGGTCAGAGTTGAACAAGCTATTCAATTTGTCAGCTACTTTACGAGTGATATAGTTGCTGATTTTCTTCACGTTTGCATCCGACTGCAAGTACGAACGAGAAACGTTCAATGGAATATCTGGAGAATCAATCACACCGTGCATCAAGCCCAAGAACTCTGGCAAGATGTCTTTCACTTCATCAGTGATAAACACTTGGCGAGAGTACAATTGTACCTTGTTTTGGTGTTGAGTGATATCGTTTTTGATCTTAGGGAAGTAAAGGATACCTGTTAGGTTGAATGGGTAATCAACGTTCAAGTGAATCCAGAATAGTGGCTCTTCTCCGTAAGGGTAAAGCTCTTTGTAGAAGTTTCTGTAATCTTCGTCCGAAAGCTCTTTAGGGTCTTTAGTCCAAAGTGGAGCCGTGTTGTTGATTACTTTTTCCTTCTCGATTTTCTCTTCTTTCGCATCATCGCCTTCACCTTCTTTGATCGTTTCAGTCTCAGTACCGAAGATCACAGGGATAGGCATGAACTTACAGTATTTGTTCAAGATCTCTGAGATGCGGTGATCTTCCAAGAATTCTTTAGAATCCTCATTCACATAAAGAATAATGTCAGAACCTCTTTCAGCTCTTTCAGCATCAGTGATTTCAAACTCAATAGAACCATCACAGCTCCATTTTACGGCTTGTGAACCTTCTTTGTATGATTTAGTAACGATCTCTACTTTGTCAGACACCATAAATGCTGAGTAGAAACCAAGACCAAATTTACCGATGATGTTAGAAGTGTCTTCGTCTTTGAATTTCTCAACGAATTCAGTTGCACCAGAGAACGCGACTTGGTTGATGTATTTTTCTACTTCCTCAGCAGTCATACCCAAACCACGGTCAGAGATAGTCAATGTACCCGCTTCTTTGTCGATTGAAATTTTTACGTTCAAATCGCCAAGCTCTCCATTAAATTCTCCCATTGAAGCCAATTTTTGTAGCTTTTGAGAAGCATCCTCAGCATTGGCAACTAATTCTCTTAAGAAAATATCATGATCTGAATAAAGAAACTTCTTAATGATCGGAAAGATATTCTCGGTGTTTACTGAAATTTTACCTTTAACAGCCATAACGGTTTTTATATTTTTAATTTCTTGATTTTCGAATATAAAAGTGAATAATTCTGCTTGACCGATAGACAGAATCTGTTCCAATCCGTTCAAGTCTGTAATTTTGACAGTTTTATGTAAATGAAATAAGAAAAGGCATGACATTTTTTAGGTCTGACAGGTCAGAATAAGAAAAAACCTACCCTTAAGTCAGTGACAGGGTAGGCTTTAAAATTGATGTTCGATGAGTAATATTATAGCGTGGTTGATGTTCTTTAGTGTGGCTCGTGTTTATATCTCGCAACCATCAGGACCACAAGCATTGGCATCATCCAATGGGAGTCCTTCAATTTGTTCAAAGGCTTGTTTCCATACCTCGGCAGGTTGAGCACCTTGAATCATGAATTTGTCATTGATAATGAATGTTGGTACTGCAGAAACTCCAGCATTTCGGAATTGTGTTTCTTCCGCAATTACGCTTTGAAGAGCTTCTTCTGAGCTATCAAATTTGCTAATCGCTTCTTCCGAAAGTCCAGCTTGTTTTCCGCATTCAACCAAAATGTCTTTATTTTCCATATCCTTTCCTTCTACGAAATAGGCTTTGAATAAAGTCAGAGAAAGTTCTGTGTCTTTCTTTTCCTCTCTAGCGTAATGCATCAAACGATGCGCATCCAACGTATTTGGGATGTTCAATACTTTATCGAAGTTCATTTCTACCCCTTCTTGATCGGCAACTTGCTGCATCTGATCAATCATAGGCTGAGGGTCTCTTTGGTATTTATTGCCTAAAAATTCAGCTGCATTTAAGTTTTGTCCTTTCGCCACATCTGGGTGAAGTTGGAACGGATGCCAAGTGATTTCGGCCATGATATCTTTATTTTCTGCTAAAGCTTTTTCCAAACGACTATTCCCTACATAGCACCATGGGCAAACAACGTCTGAAACAATATCTATTTTTAGTTTTTTAGTCATTTCTCAGTTCTGTGTATGATTTTTATTTACATAACAACTTTTTAAACGTCATATAATTCATATTGTTTAGAATTACTATTCATTTAGGTTATGAGGTATGAAACGGTGTGTTCATTTTGGAAGATGATATATCATTTGAATTTAAAGTAGACTTAATTCTAGAGCGAATTGTGCGTGACAAGTTTGTGGAAATCTGAAAACAAACTATTGTAACCAAGAACAAATGAAACAATTTTTTCAAACTGTGGGCTTATTAGCCTTGCTAGCAACTCAAGCTTGTACAAGTGATGATGATAATACTGGCGGTTTTGAGATTCCAAATGAAGAACCATCGTCATTTACTCAAGTGAGTAAAATTGAATTGGAAGGTGGTGAAGGAGCAGCTGAAATTGCAGCTTTTGATGCAAAAACAAATCAACTTTTTGTGGTAAATAATGCTGGTGATAGTCGTATTGATGTGGTTGATTTTTCAGACCCTACCAATATGTCTATAGTGTCTTCAATCGATATTACTAGTTTTGGAGGTGGAGTAAATAGTGTAGCAGTAGGTGGAGATTACTTAGCTGCAGCTATTGAAGCTGATGAGTCAACAGACAACGGTAAAGTGGTGGTGTGGAATACTTCAGACCTTTCAAAAGTAGCCGAAGTAGAGACAGGGGCATTGCCTGATATGGTAACCTTTTCACCAGATGCAAAATACATTTTAGCTGCCAACGAAGGAGAGCCAAGTGATGATTATTCAGTAGATCCGAAAGGAGGAATAACGATCATTGAAGTAGGAACTTTCTATGAAACTCAGCTTAATTTTACTTCTTTTAATAATGAAGAAAGTAGTTTGGAGGCTGCAGGTTTTAGAGTCGCGGGACTTGACGCTTCATTGGATGCTGATGTAGAGCCTGAATATATTTCAGTTTCCTCTGACTCAAAAACAGCATACATAGCGCTACAAGAAAATAATGGTTTAGCTATTGTTGATATTGCTTCAAAGTCAATCACTGATTTGGTTGCTTTAGGTACAAAAGATTACAATGCTTTAGGACTTCAAGTAGACCCTTCTGATAAAGACAATAAAATAGAGTTGAGAGATGTGCCTGCAAATATTTATGGTGTTTATCAACCTGATGCAATTGCTACTTTCAACGTAAATGGAGCCGAGTATATCATTTCTGCAAATGAAGGTGATGGTAGAGAGTATTTCTATGATGCAGATGAAGCTACATGCGATGCAAACGGAGGTGATTTTGATGAAGAAGATGGCTGTCTATCTTTTACAGATGAGTCAAGATTAAAGAAATTAGATTTAGACCCAGTAGCATTTCCAAATGCTGATGAAATCCTATTGGAAGAAAATTTTGGTAGATGGAAAGTGATGACTACTGAAGGGGATTTAAATCAAGATGGTCTTTATGAAAAAGTGTATACTTATGGTGCAAGATCATTCTCAATTTGGGATGCAAACGGACAATTGGTGTTTGATTCTGGAGATGATCTGGACCGTAGAGCAATTGCGGCAGGAGTTTATGAAGACGGCAGATCAGATGATAAATCAGTAGAACCAGAGGGCGTAGTAGTAGGTAGTGTAAATAACCGTATGATTGCTTTTGTAGGTTTGGAAAGAGTTGACGCTGTAGCGGTTTACGATGTGACAACTCCTTCGTCTCCAGTATATTTGAGTATGCTTTCTGTAGGTGATGCTCCTGAAGGAATGTTATTTATAAATGCAGAAGATAGCCCAACAGGTGAATCTATCTTAGTAGTTACTTGTGAAGATGATGGAACTGTTTATGCTTTTTCTCCAAAATTAATTGAAGGGTAGTATTCTTCTTTTATATATTTTTAAAATGGGTAAGTCACAGATTGGTGGCTTACCTTTTTTTATCTCATATACTAGGTTCGACCTTCGAGTATTTTACTTTTTTACATATCTCAAAATCCTCAAAAATGTGTTTTTAGTGTTGATTTTACTGTTATTTCAATTTTCGTCGATAATTTTCTCTCAAATTATTATGCATGCATAATAATTTTTTTATATTTGCTAAAGCAGAAAGTTATGCATGCATACTAAAAAGCATTCGTAATTCTCTTAGACAACACTAACTATAATTACAACACACATATACCAATGAACACATTTGCTAACAAGAAAAGCGCTATCAAAGGTGGCGAGTTTTTGATCAGAGCTACTGATGCACAAGATATTTTTATCCCAGAGGACTTTACAGAGGAACAACGTATGATGGCGCAAGCCACTAAAGATTTTGTTGACACTCGTATTAACCCTGTGGCAGAGCGTCTAGACAGTATGAAAGAGCCAGAGCTTTTGCTTGAACTTTTCAAAGAAGCTGGTGAACTAGGATTACTGGGTGTATCTGTACCAGAAAATTATGGTGGATTAGGAATGAGCTTTAATACTTCACTTCTAATCGCTGATATTATGGGAGCTTCGGGTGCGTTTTCAACAACCTACGGAGCACATACAGGAATTGGTACTTTGCCTATTCTTTACTACGGTAACGAAGAGCAAAAATCAAAATATGTTCCTAAGCTAGCAACGGGTGAGTGGGGTGCTTGTTACTGTTTGACAGAGCCAGACGCAGGATCGGATGCTAACTCAGGAAAAACAAAAGCAGTGCTTACTGATGATGGAAAGCACTACTTGATCACAGGACAAAAGATGTGGATCTCAAATGCAGGTTTTGCAGATATCTTCATCGTGTTCGCGAAAATTGAGGACGACAAGAACTTGACAGCATTCATCGTAGAAAAAGATTTCGGTGGAATCACTTTCGGTGAAGAAGAGAAGAAAATGGGTATCAAAGGTTCTTCTACACGTCAAGTATTCTTTAACGAGTGTAAGGTTCCTGTAGAAAACATGCTTTCTGAAAGAGAGAATGGTTTCAAAATCGCAGTGAATATTCTTAACATCGGTCGTATCAAATTGGGATCGGGTGTATTGGGTGGTTGCCGTGAGGTAATCAAAAATGCAGCTGTTTATGCAAAACAACGTAAGCAGTTCAAAACACCAATCGCAAACTTCGGAGCGATCAAGCACAAATTAGGAGAAATGGCGATCAAGACTTTCGTAACGGAAGCATTATGTTACCGTGCGGGTCAAGACGTTGAAGATAAAATTGATGCTTTAGTTGCAGATGGCATGGACTCAGAGCAAGCAAAACTGAAAGGAACAGAAGAGTTTGCTGTAGAGTGTGCAATTGCTAAAGTATTCGGATCGGAAGCATTGGACTACGTTGTAGACGAAGGAGTTCAAGTTTACGGAGGAATGGGCTTCTCGGCGGACGCGCCAATGGAGAGAGCTTATCGTGATGCTCGTATCGCTCGTATTTACGAAGGTACAAATGAGATCAACCGTATGCTTCTTGTAGGTATGATGGTCAGAAAGGCAATGAAAGGTCAGCTTGACATCATGGGACCTGCAATGGATGTAGCGAAAGAATTGACTTCTATTCCTTCATTCCAAACAATTGATACTTCAGTGCTATTCAATGAGGAAAAAGAAATTCTGAAGAACTTGAAGAAAGCAGCCTTGATGGTAGCGGGTAAATCAGTTCAGAAATTCGAAGCAAAATTGAATGATGAGCAAGAAGTATTGATGAACATTGCTGATATGTTGATTGAAATCTATGCAGCAGAGTCAGCAATCTTGAGAGCTGAGAAATTGGTTGCTCAAAAAGGTGAAGAAGAGTGTAAGCTTCAAATCAATATTGCAAAAGCTTACTTGCAAGAAGCAGTTGAGAAAATTGCTCAAAATGCAAGAGAGGCTATTCCAGTAATCGCAAGCAGCGATGAAATGAAAGTAATGTTGATGGGCTTGAAACGATTTGTGAAGATTGATTACAAAAATACACACGCTATGCGCAGAGAAATCGCTGATGCAATAGTGGATAAAGAAGAATACATTTTCTAGTAGAAATACAGATGATTATCAAATACTTGGTTACACGTGGAAAAAGTGCTATCGATTCGATAGCACTTTTTTATTGTCCAAAATCAAGAATGTTTTACTTGTAAAGAGTCAAAAGAATTCTGCATATTGTGATAGAAATAGTTAGAATATAATTTTTAATAACCAATAGGAATATGAATCAGATTAAAGGACTAAACTTTCTAGTGGTCTTGCTAGGAATCCTACTTTGTGCTTGCGATGCTCAAGCTCAAAAATTCTCAGACTTGGATAAGTCACCAATGGATATGGTTTACTACCGTGAAGGTGGAAGACAAGGTGAAGTTGTAGCAAGAGTGCTGTACAGTCGTCCACAAATGAAAGGAAGAGAAGTTTTCGGTAAACTTGTGAAATACGGAAAAGTATGGAGAACAGGAGCGAATGAAGCTACTGAAATCACATTTTTCCAAGATGTGAAGTTTGGTGGAAAAGAGGTTAAAGCTGGTTCTTATTCGCTTTATACTATTCCAAATGAAGATAAGTGGACTGTGATTCTGAACTCAGATTTACACGTTTGGGGGGCATATTCTTATAAAGAAGAAAATGATGTAGTTCGTGTAGAAGCACCAGTTACAAATGATGGGAAAAGTTTAGAAGCATTTTCTATTACTTTTAATAAAGATGGTGATGCTACTGATTTGGTTTTGGGCTGGGATACATTACGTGTAGCTGTTCCAATTACAAAATAATTCAGCGATTCTTAAAAAATAGAAACTCACCTCTTTTTGCATAAGGAGGTGAGTTTTTTTGTGGACTTTTGACTATAAGTCAAGGTCGAAAGGCGAGTCTTCATTTTTCTTTTCTTGTAAGTGATAATGAGCTAAAAGACTACCGCCGCCACCGACCATAATCATAGAAAAATAGCAGGCTGCATCTTCAAATGGAGTGACAGCAGCAAATACGCCACCGAAGAAAATTCCAGCGCCCACACCAGCAATTAGAAAAGCTAGTTTTTTGAGAAATGGGCTACTTTGTTTTTTAGGAGCACTAAGATCGATACCTCTTTCGATCATTGCCATACGTTCTTTATGGCGTGTAGAAATAATTAAGTAGGCTAACCCGAAAACAGTCGAGAATAGAGCCATCATGACGAACATTTCTGAAGCAGGCATATGATAAAGTTTAATGTTTCAAATTTTGTATATTGATTCACCTCAATTTTTTGGGTGCTTCTGTTGGTATGACCACACAAACCAGAGTAGGTTACAGGTCTTAATCAGATTTTTTCAAAAAACTTTTTTTACCAAAAAATGGAAAAAGACTGTAACCAGAAGAAAACTCTTTGGTCTAATCCCATGAGATGAAAAACAATACACCAGAAAAAGAACTAATCATTATTCAACAGGTGCTCAATGGGCAAAAAGATGCTTTTCGCTATTTGGTTGAAGAGTATAAGAGCTTTGTGTTCAATTTGGCTTTCCAATTATTGAAGAATAAAGAGGAAGCTGAAGAGGTTGCACAAGATAGCTTTATCAGAGCCTATAAGTATTTGAGTTCTTTTAATGGGAAAGCCAAGTTTTCAACGTGGTTATACAAGATTGTTTATAATACTGCACTTACACAGCTCAAAAGAAGGAAAAAGTTTATTAGCTCAATGGATGATGTTGCTAGTTCGGAGTTGCCGAAGACAGCAGCAGAGCAAGCAGCAAATGAAATACATAAAGAAGATCAGAAGTATTACCTTGAAAAAGCAATTGCAAGGCTTTCTTCTGAAGATCAGGCTTTGATTACTTTGTTTTATATGCAAGAATTATCTTTGCAAGAGGTGAGTCAAGTCGTTAATTTGCCAGAGAATACCATAAAAGTGAGGTTACATCGTATCAGAAAGCGTTTACAAAAGCACCTTCAAATATTGTTACCTGCAGAAACTCAAGAAATCATATGAAACCAGATATAAATACTACCGATCAACTTCTCAAAGATTACTTTCAAGAAAGTAAACAGATCGCTCCAGAGAAAATGACTGATGAAGTGATGCGAAAGATTGAGGAAGTAAAACCTTTAGAGAGTACAGCGATTCACTTTTCTAAGAAAATTTTAGGAATGAGTGTCTTTGTTGCGCTTTTGTTCTTTGTTTTGGCTATTGCTTTTGGTGATCATTCTACAACTTCTTCTTCTTTGCAGATTAGCGTTCCAAGTATTGGACTAGATGCTGCAATGAAGCCAATTTTGATAGGGTTAGTAGTTGGTGTTTGGGGGCTTTTACTTTTCGATAAGGTATTGAATATTTTCTCTAAAAAGAGCCGTTCAAATACTTAGTTATTTGAAGGTTCGAGCTTTCTTTCGTTGCTTAATTTTATCAATAACCCAATAAGATACGTGAGTTGAAAGTAAGCCAATACCTGCCCCAACCAATACATCTGAAATGTAATGTTTGTTATTCATTACTCTCAAGACTCCTGTAAAAGCAGCTGTAGTATAGCCCATAGCAGTGAGCCAATGGCTTTCATCTCCTATTTCTTTATGTAAAATACTCGCAGCCATAAATGCTTGGGCGGTATGTCCTGAAGGGAAGCTATCAACTTCTTCAGAAGGGTGTGGACGTTTATGTCTAGTTGTATTTTTGATGGTGTAAACACTTCCTAGCATTAGAGCTTCAGCAAGTAATGTTTTGGTAAGACTCTCCTGCCAATTATCATAATCTTTATTTCCTATTTTATATCCTAATGTGATGGCAAGAGGAGCAAATTGGAGGTAGCTATCGAGTTGAGTATTAAAGTCAGCATACTTATTCTGAATACTTCTCTGTACCTTAAACTTGTTTAATTCTGTATTGGTATAAACTGTCCAAACGCCTGTTCCAATTAGTAATGTAGGAACAATACTTTGTTCTAGGAGAGATTCTTTATGCTTAGGAATATCTAATTGATAATTTTTATCCTGACTGTATGATGGAAACCCTAAAATGAGCAATAAGAAAAGTGAAAAGTAATGTTTCGGCATAGTTGAGAGTTTTGTCTTCGCTAAAAAATAAATTACCAATTCAATACTTTAGATAAAGCTTAAAAAGCCTCGATAGAATACATAGGCTAGTATTATGTAAGGTTTTTACTTTAAATCATCGAAGATTAAAATCAAGGTGTATTCATTTAATCCTTATAAGAAATGAAGAGCTTCACACTAGAAAAATAATTGTGTAGGCTGTTTTTAATACTTCTTGGGAAGGATTCTTAGATAAAATATGATTCACTTTATTCACAATCTTACTTATCTTTCACTTTTAAGTCATTTTTTGATAAAAAATACCTTCGAATGCATACAGAATTAGACCTCAAAGCACTTCAGTATCCTATTGGTGAATTTGTCTCTCCAGAAAATATAGACGACAAACAAGTAAAAGAATGGATTGAAGATATTGCACTTTTCCCTTCAAGACTTATTGAATTGGTTGAAGAATTAAAAGATGATGAACTAGCATATATCTATCGTCCAGAGGGCTGGTCAATCCTACAATTGATACATCACTGTGCCGATAGCCACATGAATTCTTTTATCCGTTTCAAGTTAGCTCTTACTGAAGATACACCTACTATCAGACCATACTTGGAAGACAAATGGGCGAAATGTCCAGATACACTTGAAATGCCAATAGAAACTTCATTACAGATTCTTACAGGGCTTCACGCTCGTTGGTCACACCTTTTAAATAGACTAACTGAAGAAGGGTTGAAGAGAACTTTTGTACATCCTGAACATGGAAAGCAGTTTTCATTGGCGGAGGCTATTGGGATGTATGCTTGGCATTGTTACCATCATTTAGCTCATGTCAGTTTAGCATTAAAATTTAAAGGTGAATTTTAAATATGAAAGAGCTATCTATTCGCCCCTTAAAAGCTGAAGACTGGAAACGCGTTGCTCATATTTATGAAGAAGGAATCGCGACAGGAAATGCAACTTTTCAGCAAGAAGCTCCAACATGGGATAGCTGGGATAATTCCCACATGCAATCTTGTCGATTTGTAGTAGAAGTAGATACGAAGGTTGTTGCTTGGGCTGCATTATCGAAAGTTTCAGACAGGTGTGTATATGCTGGAGTAGCGGAGGTTAGTGTGTATGTAGGTTCTGAAGCTCGTGGAATGAAGTTGGGGCAAAAGCTTTTACAGAAACTGATAACTGAGAGTGAAAATAGAGGAATATGGACGCTACAAGCTGGTATTTTTCCTGAAAATGAAGTGAGTATCTATTTACATGAAAAATTAGGCTTTAGAAAAATAGGTTACAGAGAGAAAATCGGTCAGATGAATGGAGTCTGGCGAGATACTGTACTTTTAGAAAGACGCTCGAAAATTATATAAGAATTTGTGGATAGCAGCATTTAGAAATTGGCTTCGAGGGATCAGAAATTATCTGTATTTGAAGTTTATGAAAAAGACTTTTGCAGATCAGGGTGAAATTCTGATTTTCAGCGAGGCAAGAAGTGGAAGCACTTGGCTTATGGAAATCCTAAGCCAATTGCCTAAAACAGTCACTAATTGGGAGCCTTTGCATCAGAATTTTGGTACAATTCCTAAAAAACTGAATTGGGGGTGGCGTCCTTTCATTCCTTTTTCGGACAGAAATCCACTTTTTGTAAAAATTATAGAAGACAGCTTATCACTATCGACTTTTACTCCTTGGACTGTACAGTTTAATTCTCTAACACAGTTGAGGGAAGGAGAGATTGTCATTACCAAGTTTGTCAGAGCAAATATGCTTTTACCTTGGTTTTTAAAACGAATAAGCCTAAAACGAAAGCCTATATTACTCCTTCGTCATCCTATAGATACTTGTCTTTCACAGGTAAATACCTTTGATAAAGGGAAAGATATAAACATTCCCAATTGGATAAATAATGAACGTTTCATAACACATCATTCTTTCTTAAATACACTTGAAACCAAGCTGGAAATAAGGCTTGCTAATTGGTGTATAAATAATGTGAGTGTAGTTCAGAATAAAGAGGTTTTGAGGGACGTAATTCCTGTTTTTTATGAAGATTTATTACGTGATCCTAAGAAGGAACTAAATCGAATTTTAAAGGAACTAGAAATAGACACTGATGCAAAAAATCTTCTAAAAAATATCAAGAAAGGAAGCTATACCGATTTTCAGAAAACCTATTTAGAAGACTCAGAGCAACAATTGGAAAAGAGGATTCTTCAATTAGATGAACAAACAAAAGAGCGAATTCAGCGAATCTTTGATCATTTCGGACTTACAATTTATAATGCTTATTCTCCTATTTCGTCGAAAAAAAACATTAATCTTGCATAGTTAAGAGCAAATAATCAGCCTTTTGAAAGAAAAACAGGCGAATAAGTTTTTCGCTTGTCGAATGTCATTTTTTTTGTTGATTATTAATTAGTAAAATGCAATACCTTGTTGTATTAAACAGAAATACTTAAGGTTACGCCTCTAAAGGTAGTTATTCGTTTGTCAACTATTCTGATCTATATTCAGCGATAAACTACCAATTAAAAAGGTGTGTGTACAAGAAATTCCAAGTCAGAAAAAGACAATCATTGCAAATAACTTTCGAGTGTTTTTGAAGGAGTGGAATTCCTATTATTTTAGATTTAGCTTCAGCATTATAACCACTAATATTTGAAGTGAAAATCATACAATCATCTGTACCAAGTAGACAGATAGATGATCTGTAAAGATGAAAATGAAATGAATTAAAAACTTAATAACCAAATTATACCTACCACATGAAATTACGATTTAAGGTCAACTATTATACGCAATGGGGGCAAAGGCTGTATATCGTTGGTTCTGTACCAAGTCTTGGAAAATCAGATTATACAAAAGCGATACCTATGAATTCATTCCCAAATGGAAATTGGGAGCTAGACGTTGAATTTAAGGGAAGATCGAGCAAACTCGAATACAGATATTTTGTAAAAGACGAAAATACGGGTGCGATTATAAAAGAAGAGCACGGAGATGACCGTATTCTTAAAGTTGATAAGCAATTTGATCTGATCGAAATTAATGATGCTTGGCGCAGTAAAGATGTTTATACTTCATCTTCTTTTACAAAAGCGGTCTTTGGAGGGAAACGTACTTCAGCAAAAGCAAAAGCGATTAAAGTATCTTCAAAGCAAAAAGAGCTCGTTCATCGTTTTGAGATATTAGTCCCAAGAATTGGTGATAATTATGAAGTTCATATGGTTGGTAATATACCTTCTTTGGGCGAATGGGATAATTCAAAAGCTATTAAGTTAGTTGCTGATGAAGATGGTGTGAGATGGTCTACGACTGTAAATCTTCAAGTTAGCCACGAACATGTAAGATATAAATTCTTCTTAGTAGATTCTAAAACAGGTGAAGTTGTTAATTATGAAGCTGGTGACAACAGATATTTGTACGTTACAGCGGCAGGTGATGAACATATTCTTCAAATTATCTCAGAAGGAATTTTCAGATATGATGCCAATGCATGGAAAGGTACAGGAGTAGCAGTTCCTGTATTCTCTCTGCGTACGCATGAAGGCATGGGAGTAGGAGAGTTCAACGACATTAAACTGTTGGTGGATTGGGCAAAGCGAGTAGGAATGAAGATGGTACAGATTCTTCCTGTAAATGATACAATTGCATCTCATTCTTGGATAGACTCATACCCTTATGCAGCTATTTCAGTTTATGCACTTCATCCTATTTATATCAATCTTGAAAAAGTTGGTTCATTAAAGACGAAGAAAAAAATGGACGAACTAGAGAAGAAGCGTAGAGAACTAAACGCTCTTCCTGAGATTGACTATGAAGCGGTCTTGAATACTAAAATGACTTACTTAGAAGCTTTATGGAAAGAAAAGAAAACAGCATTCTATAAAGCCACAAAAGTTAAAGCATTTATCAAAGAGCATGAGCATTGGTTGAAACCATATGCTGCATTCTCATATTTGAGAGAAAAATTTGGTACACCAGATTTTAATACTTGGAAAGGATATCAAAAGTATTCAGCAAAGAAAATTGATGCTCTTTTCACAGATAAAGCCTCTAAAGATGCCGTACATTTCTATATTTTCTTGCAATATCACCTTCATCTACAATTGTTGGAGGCAGCTGAATATGCAAGAGAAAACCATGTGGTGTTGAAAGGTGATATTCCGATTGGTATCTACAGAAATAGTACTGATGCTTGGTTTGAGCCAGAGCTATTTAACATGGATGGACAAGCTGGTGCTCCACCAGACGACTTCGCGGTGAACGGTCAAAACTGGGGATTCCCAACCTATAATTGGGATGAAATGAAAAAAGACGGGTATAAGTGGTGGGTAAGCCGAATGACACATCTTTCTCAGTATTTTGATGCATTCCGTATTGATCATATTCTTGGCTTCTTCCGTATTTGGGAAATTCCATTACATTCAGTTCAAGGACTTCTTGGTCAGTTCAGTCCTGCGGTACCTCTTCATATCGATGAGTTTAGACACAAAGGAATGTACTTTGATTATGACAGATTATGTAAACCATATATCAGAGGTCATTTCTTAGGCGATTTGTTCCATGAGTCTACAGACATGGTTCGTGAAACTTACTTTGATGAATATAAGTTTGGTGAGTTTCAGTTTAAGGAAGAATTCGATACTCAACGTAAGCTAGAGGCTCATTTTAATAAAATGAAGCCAAAGTCTGATGGAGAGAAAAAGCATAATGATTGGCTTAGAGATACACTTTATCATTTGCATAATGAGGTAATTCTTATTGAAGCCAAAGGTCACGATGATAAGCAACATTTTGTACCTAGAGTATCTTTAGATCGTACAAGGTCATTCCAAGAACTAAGTAAGAATGAGCAGAATATTATCCGTGAATTATATCTAGATTACTTCTATCATAGACAAGAAGGACTTTGGAGAGAGCAAGCTTTAGAAAAGCTTCCTGCAATCACCAATGCTACAAACATGCTGATTTGTGGAGAAGATTTAGGTATGGTTCCAGATTGTGTACCTGGAGTAATGGATGAGTTAGACATCCTTTCTTTGGAAATTCAGCGTATGCCTAAAGATCCAAAAATTGAATTTGGACACCCTGCCGATTATCCATATATGTCAGTAGGTAGTACTTCTACCCATGATATGGCTACTGTAAGAGGCTGGTGGGAAGAGTCAGGTGATGCAACCCAACGATTCTACAATCAATGGATGGGACATTGGGGGGAAGCACCATTCTACTGTGAGGCTTGGGCAGCAGAAGAAATTCTGAATATGCACTTGTATTCACCAAGTATGTGGGCTGTATTCCCAATTCAAGATATAATGGCAATTGATGCTGAGCTTCGCCGTAATGATGCAAAAGCAGAACAAATCAATGTTCCAGCAATAAAACATCATTATTGGAGATATCGCTTCCATATGTATTTGGAAGATCTGTTGAAAGAAGATGCATTCAATAATAAGGTGGAAACATTGATCAAGAGATCAGGTAGAAATACACCATTCTAGAAAAATTGATATTTTCAAATTGAGATATATAGCTCCTGTCTTTTGGCAGGGGCTTTTTTTATGATAAAAAAAAAGGGAGGTGAACCAAAGTTTACCTCCACAGTTTCTATCCCCTTTAAATAATTCACATGTAGTCAAAAAAGAACTAAAAAAGTTATGTATACATAGTCTTACTCCTCAAAAATTTAAAATGATTTCATTTGAAAAAGTCATCCGTACTAGACGGTGGAAAAAAGTAATGAACCACTTTTTCACCTTAATCTTAACATGATAAAGCACAAGTTTCCCCCATTTGTGACTTTACCGTATTCTTAAAAAAATTAAACTTTAAAAAATTAGGTTAATCAGAAAAAATCTAAAGTTTTATTCAAAAACAAACGTGAAGTCTATAACTAAAAAATGGAACTATGATAGACTTGTTATACGTTGTTGACTAATGATAACATTACAAAAGTAGAGAAATCAGTAGCTTGAGGATTGCAAAAAAAACGATAATAGTTGCAAAAAAACATTAAACTAGTTAACGCGACTACAATGTTACGGTAAAGTTAAAAATCGATGGATCAACTAGTTAAGTTTACCTTAGGAAGAGGCGATATGAGCCACGTATTGTCAGAAATAAGTCAAACCTATCCAGGAAGCAGTTGGGATGGGCAAGTTTTTACGGTAGATACGCCCAATACAAGTGTAAAAATCACTAATCTAGATAACCTTCCTGGGGTGAATATGAGTATCAACGAAGTATGGTTTGATTACGATGTATTATTCCAAGAAGAAGCCCAAGAAGAAACAAGTATTCTTATCCGATTTGTACATGATTCTGTTCTTTTCCATCAAGGAACAGGAAACGGAGCTGTAGGGGAAAATCAACTTAACAGTGCCGCAATGTATAATACTTTAAGAGCCCATCAAGTTTTTATACCAAGACACCGTAACATCCGATGGCTTACTTTTAGAGTAAGCATTGAAACTTGGAAAAAAGTTACTTATGGTTTATTGCCAAGTATAGATCAATTGCTTCAAAGAAAAGAAGAGTGGATCATCTTTGAAACAATCGATTACAATATGGAGAAGTGCATTCGCCGTATTTTTGAGGTGCAAAGTAAAAACAGAGCTGAGAGACTAGGTTTTAGTTTAGCTAAAGGTATGGAGCTGCTAACTTATTTCTTCAGACAACTTTCCAAACGACTAGAAAATGATCATAGTGTAGGATTAGTCACAATGGATGTGGATACCATCTTTCTTATAAAAAATGATCTCATCAAGAATATTCAAAGTCCACCGAGTATTGAAGACCTTTGTAGGAAATATGGAATGAGTGCAGATCGTCTCCGTAATAACTTTAAGAAAGTATTCGGATTACCTCCGCGTCAGTATGTGCTCAAAAAGCGTTATCAAGAGGCTTATCAACAAGTAAAGCAAACCAACGAATCCCTTAGCTCTATTGCACATTCTTTAGGCTTTTCTCATTCGAGTCATTTTGCCAATGGTTTCAAAAAACACTTTGGCGTAAGCCCATCTGCTTTAAGAGAAAATAAATAAAGCATACGTTCTGCATAGAATAGAACAACAAAGACACTCTATTTTTTAATTCATGCTTTTTTATCTGAATTACTTCGAAAAATACTCCAATCACTTTCCTTAGGCGATATATAACATTCATAATATTTCGATTTATAGTCGGAATTTATTTGAAAAAGTCACTGTTGCAATCAGTGTGAAGTTGGTATGTGTAAAGACTGAAACCGAAAACTAAAAACAAACATCCTAACTAAATAGGAGGATAAACCAACATTCATGAGAAGACAACATAGGCTAGAAACGACTTTTCTCGTATTAGTCATCCTACTTTTTTCTGCCTGTAAAGAGGTCAAGCAAAAGCCTCCTGCTCCTGTAGTCTCCATTACCAAATCGCATCAACGCGATGTCGAAATTTTTGGTGAATATGTAGGGCGAACAAGAGCATTCCAACAGGTTGAAATAAGAGCAAGGGTGAGTGGCTTTCTTCAGAAAGTAGCTTTCAAACAAGGAAGTAAAGTCAAGAAAGATGATCTTCTTTATATCATTGATCCCCGACAATACAATGCTGATTATAACCGAGCACAAGCCCAACTTGAGCTTGAGAAAGCGGGTGCTCTAAAAGCACAAAGAGATTTGGAGCGTTTAAAACCGCTTTACAAAGAAAATGCAGTCAGTCAGCAAGATTATGATAATGCGATTGCAGCAAAAGCCTATGCAGATGCTTCGGTAAATAGGAGTAAGGCAGAGCTCAATCGGATGGCACTTCAACTAAGTTTTACAAAAATAAAAGCACCAACCGATGGTTTTATCACAGAATCATTAGTGGATTTGGGTACACTTGTAGGTGGCGGAAGTGGAGAAACATCTCTGTTGGCAACTATTGTAAAGACTGATCCAATCTATGTAAACTTCAGTATGACGGCCTTGGATTATTTAGCTTCTCAACGAAGAAATGTAGGAGGTGGAGATAGTACTAATCTTACAAAGAATGTAGTGACAATCACACTACCAGATGATACAGAATACAAGCAGAAAGGTAGTCTTAACTTCACAGAGCATAAACTGAATCCTGAAACAGGTACATACTCTGTACAAGCTGTATTCCCGAACCAAAGAGGAGTTTTACTTCCAGGACAGCCAACAAGAGTGAAACTGTTACTAGATATTGTAAAAGATGCAGTAGTAGTACCGCGTAAATCAGTTCAGATTGAAGATGGTGGTGCTTATCTGTTCTTAGTTAGAAAAGATACAACGGTAGAAAGACGCTTTGTAGAGTTAGGTCCTGAAATTGACAATGAAATTATCATTGAAAGAGGACTGAATCCGCAAGAAACGGTTATTTCTGAAGGAATGCATAAAATTAAAGCAGGGCAAAAAGTAAAAATAGCAGAGCCAGAAGCAGAAGAACCAGAGGAAAACCAAAAAGAAACTTCCAAAGAAAAATCAACAGAAGCAGTTTCTGAAAATAAAGCTGAGAAGGAGGCAGCCAAGTCATGAATGTATCAAAGTTTATTGATAGACCAGTACTTTCAATGGTAATCTCGGTATTGATTGTGCTTGTAGGTGTGATCTCTCTTTTCCTTTTACCTATTGAACAATATCCAGATGTAACACCACCAGCGGTTCGTATTAGGGCAGTCTATCCGGGTGCGAATGCGAAAACGGTAACAGAAGCGGTTGCGACACCAATCGAGCAAGAATTGAATGGTGCTCCAAATATGATTTACATGGAGTCTAAAAATACCAACAATGGTGGTATGACCATTATGGCTACGTTTGCTGTAGGTTCCGACCCCGATCTTGCTGCTGTAGAAATCCAAAACCGTATCAAATTGGCAGAGGCTCGACTACCTATTGATGTAGTTCAGAATGGTATCGAGATTGAAAAAGTCTCTCCGAATCAGTTGATGACGGTATCCCTCATTTCAGATGATCCAAGATATGATGAAGTCTACTTGAGTAACTTCACGAGTATCAATGTACTTGATGTATTGCGTCGAACACCAGGTGTAGGTAGGGTAGTGAACGTGGGTAAGCGTAACTATGCCATGCGTATTTGGGTGAACCCTCACCTTATTGCCTCATACGGACTTACAATTAAGAATATTACGGATGCTATTAAAGATCAGAACCGTGAATCTGCGGTTGGTGCTTTAGGTATTCTTCCCAACAAAGGAAATATAGATATAACCCTGCCAATTACCAGTCAAGGACGTCTTTCCACGACAGAACAATTTGGAAATATAATTATCAGAACTGCAGATGATGGTTCGGTTATTCGGATTAGAGATGTAGCAAGAGTCGAACTTGGAGCATCGGCTTATCGAGATGCTTCCAGTTTGAACAATGGTAATGCTGCTATGATGGATGTATTTCTTCTTCCAGGAGCAAATGCCATGGAAGTTTCAAAATATATCAAAGAAAAAATGAAAGAGTTGTCCAAATCCTTTCCCGATGGTTTGGATTATGTGTATTCCTACGATGCAACTCAGTTCATTGAAGCTTCTATTAATGAGGTATATCAAACGCTTTTTGAAGCGATCTTTTTGGTAATCCTAGTAGTTTATCTTTCCCTTCAAAGTTGGAGGGCTGCACTTGTTCCAACTATTGCGGTACCCATCTCTTTGGTCGGAACATTTGCCGTCATGCTCGCTTTCGGATTCTCCTTGAATACACTTACCCTTCTAGGGCTTATTCTTGCCATCGGTATTGTAGTAGATGATGCCATTGTGGTGGTAGAAAGTGTAGAGCAGATTATGGAGGAACAAAAAATTGGAGCAAGAGAAGCTACACACATTGCGATGAAAGGACTTTCGGGAGCTTTGATAGCAACCTCTATGGTATTGGCCGCAGTATTTATTCCTGTAAGTTTCTTAGCTGGTATTACTGGAGAGTTATTCCGACAATTCTCCGTTACGATTGCTGTATCTGTACTGATTTCTACGATTGTAGCACTTACGCTCAGTCCTGCCTTGTGTGCAATTATAATGAAACCGAGAACAGGGAAAAAAAATTGGTTATTCCGAGCAATTGATCAAGGACTAGAATATGGAAATTCAAAATACACAGGCTTAGTAAAAGCTACGATCAATAACCATCGAAGAACATTAGCTTGCTTTGGTGTATTGATTGTCTTGACGGCATTTATCATCAAAATAGTGCCTTCAAGTTTCTTACCTGAAGAAGACCAAGGGTGGTTTACAGTAGAGATGGAACTTCAAGAAGGAACTGCTTTTCCTAGGATGAGTAAGGTGATGGATAAGGCCAATGATTTCTTACTTACACTCCCAGAGATTGAATATGTCCAATCTTTAAAAGGACGAAGTAATCGAATTGGAGGTAGTGAAGCAAGAGGTGTTTTGACGGTAGTTTTAAAGCAATGGGAGGAACGTTCAGAGTTACGTTCATTAAACGAAATAATTGATGTAGTAAGAGCTGAATTCCAAAAATATCCCGAAGCAATAGCCAATATTTCGAAGCCTCCAGTAATTCCAGGATTGGGTACAGGTGGTGGTTTTGAGTTTCAGTTACAAGACCGTTCGGGAGGGAACTTTCAAAATTTGATGGCAGCCTCTGATACGATGATGTATTATGTCAGACAAAGTCCGATGCTGCAAGACGTGAGTACGAACCTACTACCAGAAATCCCAATGCTTTATTTTGACCTTGATCGTGATAGGGCAAGATTCTTAGGTATTCCTTTAGGTGAAATATTTACAACGATGAAAGCCTTACTCGGTTCGGTTTACATCAATGACTTCAACCTTTTCAATCGTATTTATCGGGTGTTCCTTCAAGCGGATGAAAATTACCGTTTACGTCCGAGTGATCTGAACAACTTTTATGTGAAAGCGGATAATGGAACGATGGTTCCACTTTCTGCACTCGGTAAAGCTGAATTGAGTACAGGACCTGGTACAATCACAAGATTCAACCTTTTCAACACATCCACTTTTGTAGGAGTCCCTGCAGCAGGTTACAGTTCGGGGCAAGCCATGGATGAGTTGGAAGATATTGCTGATAAGCATTTACCCGAAGGAATCGGTTATGAGTGGAGTGGGGTTTCGTATCAAGAAAAGCAGTCGGCAGGGCAAACAGGGCCAATTATGTTGGTGGTACTCTTATTCGTCTTCCTTTTCTTGGCAGCACAATATGAAAGTTGGATCATCCCGATAGCCGTTCTTCTCTCTATGCCTGTTGCTGTATTTGGAGCATTTCTAGGCGTATGGATGAGAGGTTTGGAAAATGATGTTTATTTCCAGATTGGTTTGGTTGCACTGATTGGTCTAGCAGCAAAAAATGCCATTCTGATTGTAGAGTTTGCCAAAGAAAAATATGAGTCGGGAAGTACACTGACCGAAGCAGCGTTAAGTGCTGCAAGTCTCCGATTCAGACCTATTGTGATGACATCCCTAGCCTTTATTTTGGGTATGATTCCATTGGTGACAGCCACAGGTGCGGGGTCTGCAAGTAGACATTCGATCGGTACTGGAGTATTTGCGGGAATGCTTGTCGCAACTTCTCTAGGAATTGTATTTGTTCCGTTATTCTATGTTGTCATTGGTAAAATGAAAGAAAAATGGAATAAGAAATTGGGAAAAGAGAACACCACTAAATAGGTCTTTTATGAGAAAAATGTACCGTCCAAATTATGTAGTCTCTCTTTTCTTTAGTTTGAGTTTTCTCTTACTGTTCTCGACTTGTAAAGTAGGACCAAATTATACTCGTCCTACCATTGAGTCACCAGCAAAGTGGCAGTTGTCAGAAGAAGAAACAGAGACTTTAGCAGAAAAACCTTGGTGGGAATTGTATCAAGATACTGTACTTACCAATTTGATAGATGAAGCACTTTTTGCCAATAGAGATTTGAGAATTGCAGCCGCAAGAATCAATGAAGCGGCTGGTATCAGAAGAATTGCAACGAGTAATCTGATACCAAGTGTAAGTGCTGTTGGTGATGCAGAGTTTGAATCAGATCCTGTAGATGGAAATGATAGCAGTCCCGATGGAATAGAAACCATTCAGTTTTATGGAGGACTTAGATGGGAAGTAGACCTTTGGGGTAAACTAAGACGAGGGAGAGAAGCTGCCATTGCTGAATTTATGGCATCAAGAGAAGGGCATCGAGCTTTAGCAATCCTAATTACGAGTAGTGTCGCACGAGCTTACTTTGAATTACTAGATTTAGATTATCGACTAGAGATTACAAATAATACGGTAGATGCCCGTATTGAAGCTTACAGAATTGCTGAGTTGCGATTTAAAGGAGGGCTTACATCTGAACTAGAACTCCGACAGGCTGAGGTAGAATTGATTCAAACCCGAACAAGAATACCATCTCTTGAAAAGTTGATTGTATTTAAAGAGAATGAATTGAATGTGTTATTGGGTAGAAATCCAGGGGCAATTCAAAGAGGTCTGCAATTGACTTCTCAACCTATTCCCCCAACAGTACCTGCAGGTCTTCCTTCAGAACTATTACTTAGAAGGCCAGATATCATACAAGCAGAGCAGCAGCTTATTGCAGCCAATGCTTTTATAGGAGTGGCAAAGGGTAATTTTTATCCTTCATTGACACTGACAGCAGAAAATGGTTTCGAGAGTCTTTCTTTACGAGATTTTAATCTTATTCCTTATTGGGATGATATTATAAACCTTGACCTTCCCATTTATACAGGTGGAAGAAACAAAGGACAATTAGCTGCGGCAAAGGCACGGTATGAGCAGAGTCTGAATTTCTATCAACAGACAATTTTGATTTCCTTTCAAGAAGTGAGTAATGCACTAACTGATTACCACAAATCGAAAGAAAATAAAAACCTTCAAGTCAGATTTGCAGCTACTTCTGAGCAATACCTTCGTTTGGCAACCTTACAATATATGAATGGGCTCAAAAGTTATATTGATGTACTTGATGCCCAACGTCGTTTGTTTGAAGCCGAGTTGGCAGTCAGTGAAGCTATCCGAAGCGAGTTACTATCTGTTGTAGACCTGTACAAATCTTTAGGTGGAGGTTGGCAGACATTACCGAAAGAGGAAGAAACAACTTCGGAGAACTGATAAATTTGAATGAAAGAAACTTTTAACTACTTAAAAATAAATAACATGTAAACATTTTTATTTATTTTAAGTTTTAAGAGAGACTATGACCAAAAACGCTATTGTACATGATCCGTTCAAGTATTTTTTTAGGTATAATATCTATCCTTATATCTTCATGCATTGGAGATGATATCAAATTTGATACAGTAGAGCAAAGTGTAAGTATTTCAAATCCTATTGACTCCCTTAAAGTTGGAGCTAGTTATCAGTTTGAGGCTATTTATCTGAATAATGTTGGGCAAGAAGAAGCTCAAGATATTATGTGGGAAAGCTCAAATGAAGAAGTTGTAAGTATTACCAGTGGTGGCCTTGTAGAAGGTTTGACCGAAGGTATGACAACTATTTTCGCTTCTGTTCAGATGCCTGGAGATAGTTTTGTCGATTCGATAAAACTAGCCGTTGATGAAGATTTGGAGCAAGAGGTTATAGGTGGTGCTAAAGGTGGGACAATCCAATCAACAAGCTCTTATTTATTGGAAGGAGACTTTACCGTATCATCTATTAACGGAGGAGGTATCCAAATTGATATAGCTGACAATTACAGAGCATCAACAGCTCTTCCCGACTTGGTACTTTACCTCACAAATAACCCATCAACAAATGCCGGAGCTTTAGAGATAGGTTCAGTACAAGTTTTTGAAGGGGCACATTCATACATTATTCCTAATGTAGATATAGGTACCTACGAATATTTGCTTTACTACTGCAAACCATTTAGAGTTAAAGTTGGTGACGGAAAAATTGAATAAAACCATAGCTAAAAATATACGAACATGAGATTCTTTCTAATACTATCTTTTTTGCTCTCGCTATCTTTTTCAGCTATGGCGGGAGGACCTTGGCCACAGAAAAAAGGAGAAGGCTTTTATAAGTTATTCCAATATTGGGTTATAGCAGATCAACATTATACGGATACAGGTGAAATTGATCCGAATGTAACAACAGGGTTTTTCAGTACAAACCTATATGCCGAATACGGAATTACAGATCGTCTTACTGCGGTAGCTTATCTCCCTCTTTTTGTTCGAACCTATTATAATAATGAGGTTTCTGCTACAACTGGAGAAACTTTAGAGCCTGGAGATGATTTTAATAGTATCGGGGACATTGATCTGAGTTTTACGTATGGAATAATTAGAGATAGAAGAGTAGTGATGAGTGCATCGGTACTATTGGGAATTCCATCGGGGCAGACAGGAAAAGGTGGGTTAGGTATACTACAAACAGGAGATGGAGAGTTTAACCAAATGTTGAAAGTTGATGTAGGTACAGGATTTAAATTAGGAAGTCTGAATATGTACTCTTCGGCTTATGCTGGTTATAACAATCGTACGAATGATTTTTCGGATGAATTTCGTTATGGTTTCGAAGCTGGAGCGACATTCTGGAATGATAAGATTACAGCTATTGCACGTTTTACAGGTATTGAGTCGATGCAAAATGGATCAGCTCCATCTTTATCAGAGGTTTCAAGTCTATTCTCAAATAATCAAGAGTATTTGGCATTCTCTCCTGAAGTAGCTTATAATTTCAGCGAAAAGTGGGGTGTTTCAGCCACTTACAATACAGTATTCTTCGGAAAACTTATCATGGCAAATCCTGCATATTCTGTGGGTGTTTTCCTTAAAATGTAATTAACCAATTCAACTATACATTAAAGAGAGGTAATAAAGGTCGCTGATCATCTGAGGATGATAGCGACCTTATTCGTTTTAAACTTTTACTTCATGATTGATTTCCGAATCATATCAATCGGAATGATTGAGAATGCAAAACCAAAAACAAGTCCCCATTCTTTTAGATTCAATGGAACAGTACGCAGAATGCTTCCGCCAATGTAGGTAAATACAATTTGCAGTACTGCAATTCCTAGCATCACTTGGAAGAACATCAAGTTCTCTTTTAGGTGTTCAAACAAGTTCCTCCTTTCAGTACGCACATTGAAGGCATTGAATAGGATAAGGAAAATGAAGATATTGAAAAAGGCGGTAAGGAATACTTTTTCATTGAATACACCGTCTCGAAGGAATAATTCTTTGAAGAATGGAACGGTCAAGAATAGGATTGAGAATAGCGTGATATAAATTCCGCTAGAGAGAATGGAAGTTCGCATATTTTTGGTGAGAATATGTTCTTCACGATCAATCGGAGGTTCATTCATATAACGATGTAAAGCAGGTTCACCACCAAAGGCAATAGCAGCCAAAGTATCCATGATCATATTGATCCAAAGTAATTGGATAATGGTCAATGGAAAATCGACACCAATCAGAGGGCCTAGAAAGGCGGTACTCACTGCAGCCACGTTTACGGTAAGTTGGAAGGTTACAAACTTTCTGATTGAACGGAAAATAGTTCTTCCGTAACGAATAGCATTTCCGATAGACAAGAAGTTGTCATCAAGAATGACGATACCACCAGCTTCTTTAGCAACTTCTGAACCACTACCCATAGCAAAGCCTACATCCGATTTTTTCAAGGCAGCAGAGTCATTTACGCCATCACCTGTCATACCGATTACTTTACCGATACTTTTAGAGATTCTGACCATTCTACTTTTATCGGTAGGTAGCGCTCTTGCAATGACTCTCAAACGAGGAAGAATTCCTTTTACCTCTTCATCGCTCATTTTATTCAGATCGGCTGAGGTAATGACAATATCATCCTCAGACTGAAGTAGGTTTGTTTCTTTTGCTATCGCTTGTGCAGTTCCTTTACGGTCGCCTGTCATCATGACTACTTGCACACCCGCTTCCTGTACTTCTCGGATTGCACTTTTCGATTGTACCCTAATTTCATCTCTGATACCTAATACACCAACCAAACTGGTATTAGAAGGCATTTTCTTTTCAATCGGATCAATCGATTCTTCTGAAACGGCAAGAGCAATGACACGAATACCTTGATCTGCCAATTCATCTAAATGTTGACTAAAAGCTTCTTTATTGTCAAAAGATACTTTCTTTCCTTCAGCATTGAAATAAGAATTACAGTGGTCAAAAATTGCTTCTGGAGCACCTTTGATCAATGTGATTTCTTTTCCTAGTCCATCAAAGATAGTCTCGGCACTCTGAACTTGAGTAGCTGAAAACTTAATGGTACTATTGAATTGAATTTGATTGATGGTTTGTGTACTGACTTTACTCTCTTTTTCTAGTACTGAGCGAGAGATATAAGCTAAAAGTGCTTTCTCAGAAACGTTTCCACCAATAATTTCTCCACTAGGATCAATGTGCGCTGTCGCATTTTCTTGGATAGTGAATTCGCAATATTCCTTTAGCTTTTCTGGGATTTTGAAGAAGTCGTGGTAAGAATTGCCATCGGGAGAAAGAAATTGTGTTACCTCCAATTTACCTTTGGTGATTGTTCCTGTTTTGTCAGAAAAGAGAATATTCAGACTACCTGCTGTTTCGATACTCAATAACTTTCTGACCAAAACTTTCTCTTTCAGCATTTTTTTCATGTTGAGAGAAAGTACAATAGCCACCATCATAGGAAGTCCTTCGGGAACGGCTGCTACCACAATAATGATAGAAAGCACAATTGCATCCATCAAGTCTTTGATGACAACATCGGTATTCTGAAAATATTGAGAAATCAGATCGGGGTCAAAACCATTGGCAAAAATCGCTTTGTTGGCAAAAAAGACAACAGCAATTAGAACCGCAACTCTGTAGCCAATATTACTTATGAGTTTAGCCAACTCTTTTAGTTTGACTTGGAGTGGAGAAAGTCTTTGCTCTGACTCGCCTAATTCTTTAGCCAATTTTCCATAGAAAGTGTGGTCGCCTACATTTTCGACAAGCATGATCGCTTCTCCTTCTTCAACCAAAGCACCTCTAAACACAGAGTTGGGATCAGAGAAATCTCTCTCCAATGCAATACGTTCTTCGGGAATAGGCGTACGTTCTAGGGCTTCGCTTTCTCCCGTAAGTGATGCTTGGTTGATTTTGATTCGTCCATCAACCAAATAGCCATCGGCAGGGATTTTATCTCCTGCTTGAAGTAACACGTAATCTCCTTTTACGATTTCTCCGACAGGAACAGCTTGTACGTTACCATCTCTGATCACGTTGTTATTAATTTTGGAAGCTTCCCTTTGCAGCTCTTGGAAGGATGATTCGTTGCTGTACTCTGAGTAGGTGGATACAAGAGTGGAAAGTAGTACAGCCAAACCAATTGCGAGGGCTTCATACCATTCTGTTAGCTCATAGAGCGATAGTACAATCATGGCTCCTAATGCCACTAACAAAATGATGATAATAGGGTCTTTAAAATTTTGGATCAGTTTATCCCCGAAAGTCTCCGACTGAGGGGGCGTAAGCTCATTACTTCCGTGTGTGTTGCGAGAAGTATTGACCTGATCATTGCTTAAACCTTTTATTTTATAGTGCATGATCACTAAAAGTTAATCTTTGGACGTCCTCTTTCCTAAGTTCGAAATAAATCGAGAGAATAGTGCAGACGTCCCAGATTTTGTTTGCGTTCAGATTATTATGCAGAACGGAAATTCATCAAAGCTTTTGAATGATTTCCTTTTTTCCACACGAACGTAATCTTTCGCTTAAAGTTGGCGTCTGTGATCGGTAAAAATTTTACACCAACATTTTCTTTTCTAGGTTTAGGTAAAAGTGATACACCAATTCCCGATGCAACGAGTGCCAAAGCAGTGTCATCGCCATTGGCAGTAAACACATAATCAGGCTCTATTTGCTTTTCTTCAAAGGCAGAACTCACTTCTTTGAAAAGAGAACAATTACATCTTTTGATAAAAGAAATTTTATGCAGCGCATTTAGTTCTACTTTATCTTTCATGGCCAACGGATGTGTGTCGGGAACACCTATCATCAGTTTATCTTCCGAAACAACACAATGCTCCAGTTGCTCCTCTTCGGGTATAGCTTTGCTAAAGTACCCATCCAATTCATTCCGCTGTAATTTTGAAGATAGGTATTCATGATCTCCTTCTATGAGGTTGACTTTACAGCCACTATGTAACTCTTTGAAGGCTTTCATTTTCGGAACAATCGTATCGAAATCTAAGGTGTTGAGTACACCAATATTGAGTTCTTTTATGGTTTCGTGAGCAAATTCGGTCTCCATACTGTTCCATATAGAAAGCATCGATTTTGCTTTTGGAAGTAAAATCTCTCCTTCTTTTGTGAGGCTTACATTTCGTCGGTCTCTAAAAAAAAGTTGGCAGCCTAAATGTTCTTCTAGCTTCTTTATTCCTGTTGAAAAGGTAGACTGAACAACGTGTACTTTGTCGGATGCTTGCGTGAAATTCTGCGTTTCTGCTAGCGCCACGAAGTATTTTATAAATTGAAGATTCATGTTATCGCTAAAATAGATTACTGTGATTGAATAAATCTATTTTACAAATATACAAAATATACTTTCCTTTGTATCGTCAAAAGGGATTAGTAGATCAGAAAAAATTCATAATAACGATTAAAATAAATATTCCATGGCAACACTAAACGAAAGACTTGAACAATTAAAAGAGCGCCTTGAAGGAAGTATGCCTCCTGAAGCTCTAAAGATCATGCATGGAGCAACGGACGATCTTCGTGCCTCTGGAATTATGGAAAAAGTAGCTAAAGTGGATGATACATTTCCAAGTTTTACTTTGGTAAATCAAGATAATGCAGAGGTGAGTTTAGCAGATCTTTTAGCAAAAGGACCTGTAGTAGTGACTTTCTACAGAGGAGTTTGGTGTCCGTATTGTAACGCTGATTTGGCAAACTTGAAAAAGTATGCTGAGGAAATTGAGTCTTTGGGTGCTTCGGTGATTGCTATTTCTCCTGAGAAACCAGAATTCTTGAAAGATATCATTGCTAAGCAACGTCTGAACTATGACATTCTTCATGATGCAAATAATGAGTTAGCAGCAGAGTTGGGCTTGAAGTTCCACTTGCAAGAAGATTTGAAAGTCTTGTACAGAGATGCATTTAAAATTGACTTAGCAGGACATCAAGGAAATGACGAATGGGCATTGCCTATGCCTGCTCGATTCTTAATTGATAAGGATGGAAAAATTCGTTTTGTGGAAACTGATCCAGACTACCGAATCAGACCAGAAGTAGAACCTTTAATCGAGGTTCTGAAAAGTATTTAAATAGAAACAGACAACAACTTCAGAATAAGAAAATATTAAAATGAAAAAGGTACTTATTATCAACGGACACCAGTATTATCCGTTTTCAGAGGGGAAACTTTCAAACACGCTTGTAGACAATGCAAAAGCCTTTTTGGAAGGAAAAGGTTATGAAGTAAAAACAACAACTATGCGTGAGGAGTACGATGCGCAAGCGGAGATTGACAAACACCTTTGGGCTGATGTCGTGATCTTGCAGTCTCCTGTAAACTGGATGGGTGTTTCTTGGTCATTCAAAAAGTACATGGACGAAGTTTATACCTTGGGTATGATGGGACAGCTTTGTAATGGTGATGGTCGTACGGAAGCAGAACCAAAGAAAAATTATGGTTCTGGAGGTTTGATGCAAGGTAAAAAATATATGCTTTCACTTACATTCAATGCACCAAAAGAATCTTTCAATAACAAAGAAGAGAAGTTCTTTGACGGAGGAAGCGTAGATGATTTGTTCTGGCCAATGCACCTAAATTATAAGTTCTTTGGTTATGAGCCGCTAGAAACATTTGCGGCTTATGATGTAATGAAAAATCCAGACGTAGAAGAAGATTTCAAAAGATTTGAAGCGCATCTAGCAAAGCATTTCTAATCGATATCAATAGCTATATTATTAACCCAGTTTTTAGTGCTTAATAAGCATTGAAGACTGGGTTCTTTATTTTTGGGAAAAATTACTTTGAACCAAAGCTCTAATTCTTTGAGCTATTTCTCCCATTCTTTCCTTTTTCTAAAGCTCACCTTTGTAGTGTACCAAAGACAAAAAGGAAATGAATCAAAGCTTAGTAAAACTCAAACTCATTGTTATCGGATTATTATTCAGTACTGTAGTATTAGCCCAAGAGCAAAAAACACAGGAATTTACAGTTGAAAGAATTATTCCTGTATCGGCAGAACGTGTATGGAAAGTAGTCGGATTAGAGTTTGCGGATATCGCGAAGTCTCATCCAAAACTAGCCGATTCGCATTATGTGGAAGGAACACCCATGACAGGTGAAGGTTGTGAAAGAATCTGTACATTTTCTGAAGATGGAGAGAAGTACACAAAAGAAAAGATTGTAAACTTTGACCCAGAAAATTATTCTTTCAGAGCTGAAATTAATGGAATAGCAGGTTTACCGCTCGAAACAGATATTAGCTATGTCATTTATGATGTTGACCCGATTTCTGAAAACTCATGTAAGTTAAGCTTGAAGATGGTTTATCGTACAAACCCAGCGGTAATGGGAGTATTAGCGAAAGGTCGATTCAAAAAGAACTTAACCGATTATACGATTGCAATTGAGCATCATGTAAAAACAGGCGAAGATGTAAACCCAGAAACATTCAAGCAGATCAGAAAGCAGTATTTATAATAAGGAGAATTGTCATTCTAAAATCCCTGTATCTGAAAAAGATATGGGGATTTATTTTTTCTATTGGTACAATCTGAAGCTTCAACGTCAGAATGAGAAGGAATTCGAGAACTAATTTGGGTATGACTTTACAGCCTTTTTTATAACTGTAGCTTGCAAGTAGTTTAATCTTTCCAAACAAGAGAGTGAAGTTTATATGCCTGAGGAAAAGAAAAACACAGACCCATCTAAAGAAATAAAAAACCCAGAAGTTCAGCTCGAAGTTGATGCGATGATCGAGGAGTATGAGATTGAACTTCGGAGGGAAGCTGATTTAACGCAATCAAAGTCTTTTCGTGAGATTGAGCGGAAAAAGAAGACCTTCTACCAACGTATTTTGGAATATGAGTTAGAAGATATCCGCAGAGATGTAAAAGAGATTGAGGAAGAAGAAGAAACCATAATCGGTTATAACTTTTGGATAAGTTTAGGAATCTCCATTCTGATTATTGTCTTAGCATTAATTGCAGGAGATCGATTGATTGAGATATCGGATAGTATTTCAAAGTTCATTACACACAATCTCAATTGGTTTTATGTTCTGATCAGTTCCGTATTCTTAATATTCCTGATCTATATTGCTTCTAGTCGTTTTGGGCAAGTAGTTCTAGGTCCTCCCAACGAACGCCCTGAGTTTAGCGACTTTTCGTGGTATTCTATGCTGTTTTCGGCAGGGATGGGTGTTGGTATTTTATTTTGGGGAACAGCAGAACCTTTACATCATTTCTTCTCCCCTCCTGTAGGAGAATCTAAAAGTATTTTGGCTGCTCAAAACTCTATGGCAATCTCTGTATTCCATTGGGGTTTACATGCTTGGGGAATTTATACGATCTGTGCTGTAGGAGTGGCTTATTATGGTTTTAGAAAGCGAAAGAAATACTTAATTTCTTCAAGTATTATTGATTTTTCAGCTAAACGTAATACAAGAAAACTAACCAGATCAATTGTAGATCTGATCTCTATTTTGGCTGTCATTTTTGGTGTGAGTACTTCTCTAGGAATGGGAATCATACAGATGAGTAGCGGAATAGAATTAATCTTTGGAATCAATTCTGCGAGTACCGCAGGCTATATAATCATTTCAGTAGCAGTAACGGCTGTTTTTATAGTTTCCTCTTCTACAGGTTTAGATAAAGGCATTAAAATACTCTCAAATACCAATATTATTGTCGCTATAGCACTCATGCTTTTTGTGTTTTTCACAGGACCAACATTATTCAACATAAAGGTATTTGTAGACAGCATAGGACAGTATCTTTCTCAAATTACCCTTTTCAGTTTTAAGGTAGACCCTTATGAGCCTCAGTTTGAAGAATGGATGGGAAATTGGACATTGAGTTATTTCACATGGTGGATTTCATGGTCGCCTTTTGTTGGGATTTTTATTGCAAGAATTTCCAAAGGCAGAACAATCCGAGAGTTGATTTTTGGTTGTCTGCTTATCCCTACCATTTTTAGTATTTTCTGGTTTTCTGTATTTGGTGGTTCTGCTATTCATATGGAAATGGTAGAAGGTGTGTCTATCGGAGATAAAATCTTGAAAAATGCAGATTTGGGTACTTTCTTACTGTTAGATCAATTGCCTCTTTCTAAGATTACATCTTTTATAGCTGTTTTACTGATTTTTACATTTCTAGTTACTTCAGCTGATTCTGCCACATTTGTGATCAGTATGATGACTTCCAAAGGAGATTTGGACCCAAGTATGAAAATGAAAATCATTTGGGGAATTGTATTGGCAGCTTTGAGTCTGATCCTTTTACTTGGAGGAGGTTTGAAAGCACTACAGGCAGCAACACTCATTTTTGCATTCCCATTTTCAATTGTTTTGATCATGATAGCACGATCCTTCTATTTCAGACTTTCTATTCAAATAAAGAGTAAAAGGAAATAGAAAAGCTGTTGATTACGTATTTTATACAAAAATGATTTGTAACATAGGTCACTGACTTACTAGGGAAAATGTCGGAACTTTGCATAAAATAAATAACGTACATAAAGAAAACGATCATGGCTACAATAAAAATGACAGCAGAGGTATTCAAGGAAAAAGTATTTGATTATACCACTGAAAAAGAATGGAAATTTAAAGGAGAAAGACCTGCTATCATTGATTTTTATGCAGATTGGTGTGGACCATGTCAGATGGTTGCTCCAGTATTAGAAGAACTTTCTGATGAGTATAAGGACAAGGTAGATATTTATAAAGTTGATACAGAAGTAGAAGAAGAGCTTTCAGCTGTTTTTGGTATCAGAAGTATTCCATCTCTTTTGTTTATTCCGATGGATGAAACACCAAAAATGCAAGCAGGAGCATTGCAAAAGCAAGCTTTTGTGAATGTGATTGAGAAAGAATTATTGAAATAAACAATGCAATATTTTATTGCCGACTCAGCAAGTATATAGTTTTAGGAAATCCCAGCTTCGGTTGGGATTTTTGTTTTTATGAGTTTTAGCCTCTTTTACCTAAGATTTTCACACAACTATTTACCATTGGAAATTCCTTTAATTCTCGCAATAAAGGTACGTTGGATAAATTTTAATAATAATTGGAGAATAAGGTTAAATATCTAGATCAACTTCAGACTTGATTTTACTCTAAGTACTTAATTATTAATATGTAATTGAAATAAAGTACATGAACTAAAAATATGAGTTGACCAATAAATACTAACCCTATGATCGCTAAAGAAAACCAAACTATAACAGCTGAAGCAGAAAGAAAGGAATGGTTATTTGAAAACATCATTGAGGGAAGCCTAGCAGGTTATTGGGACTGGCTTGTTCAAGAAGAGTATGTCTATTATAGCCCAACATTGAAGAAAATGTTAGGTTATCATGAAGATGAACTTGAACATAACCTAGAAGCCTTACAATCAAAGCTTGTACCTGAAGATAAAGTGAGGGTGATAGAAACTTTTGAGAAGCATATATCCCTTCAAGGAATGGTCCCCTTTGAGGTTGAGGTTCGTTATTACCATAAAAATGGAGGGATTGTTTGGGTAATGTGTAAGGGGCAAGTCGTTTCTTGGGATGAAAATGGCCATCCTTTACGTATGATCGGCTGTCATATTGATATTACAGATTCTAAAAGAGCTGAGGAAACACAACGGAAGTATACAAAGCTTTTAGAATCAAAGTATAGGGAGATGGAACAGTTTGCTTTTATCGCGAGTCATGATTTGAAAGAGCCTCTAAATACATTGATGGGATTGACCAATATTCTGCATAAGGAATATGCCGATAAACTCGGTATATCGGGAGAAACTTACTTGGACTATATTAAGCAGACTACAGATCGAATGAGTGGATTAGTTCAAGGTTTATTAGAGTATTGTCGATTGGGAGGAAATAAAGAACGAGAAAAAATAGATACAAACATATTAGTCACTGAAGTACTAAAAGACTTGGGTTTAGAGGCAGAGCTTAGCTCAATTAAAGTAGTCTCAGAAAACCTGCCCACCATTTATGGAAATCCTACTGATATCCGACTATTATTTCAGAACTTGATTTCTAATGCCAAGAAGTTTAGTCGATATTCTGAAAATCCTGAAGTAAGGATTTCTGCAACTAAAAAAGGAGAGTGTTGGCAATTTGCGATAAAAGATAATGGTATTGGAATTGACCCGAAACATCATGGTGTTGTATTCAATTTATTTAAGCGACTTCATGATCAGAGTCAATTTGAAGGAACAGGAATTGGACTCACACATTGTCGTAAAATAGTTGAAAACCATCATGGAAAAATATGGGTAGAGTCTGAAAAAAATAAAGGTGCAACATTCTATTTTACGCTATCTGTAAATTGTAGCTAACTGAAAATAAGAATCCATAAAAGAACCCTCTGCAAGACGAATTGCTGAGGGTTCTATTTTATATCTTAATAAGAAGGATATTTATACCTATTTTACATACTCGCCATTATATTGACCAGTAAGTGTGTGTAAGAATAGTACAATCTTATCTACATCTTCATCAGGTAATTCTTTTCCTACTTGATACTTCAACATCTTTTCAGTCGCTTCTTTTAGTGTTTCAACGCTACCATCGTGATAATATGGAGCAGTTTGAGCTACATTTCGAAGTGTAGGAGTTTTAAAACGATGTTGGTCAGTTTCCTTTTTGGTTACGCCAATACGACCGTGGTCAGCTTCAGTTTCATTGCCTCTATCAGCAAAGTAATCTTCTTTTAAGCCCATAAATTCAAAAGATTGACCACCCATAGCTTGACCTACGTGACATGTAGCACAGTTATTATCTTTGAAAAGTTCATAACCTCTAATTTCATCAGCAGATAGCGCATCTTTATCACCTTTCAAATACTGATCAAATCGGCTATTTGGAGTAATAAGTGTTTTCTCAAATTCAGCGATAGCTTCTGTAATTGTTTCCTCAGAATAGCCCTCAGGATATACTTTTGAAAACTCTTTCGTGAATGATCGATCTGCTTCTAGCTTTTGAATGATCTTTTCCCAAGACTGACCATCCATTTCAACTGGGTTCATAGGAGGGCCTCCAGCTTGTGCTTGTAAGTCATCTGCTCTACCATCCCAGAACTGATGGCTATTGAACGCTGCATTGTAAACCGTTGGAGCGTTGATACCGCCTTCTTGTTGACGGATACCAATCGAATATTTCTTTTTATCTACACCACCTGTACCAAGGTCATGACAAGAGGCACAAGAAACCGTATTGTCTCCCGAAAGTCTTGTATCATGGTAAAGTGCTTTTCCTAAGGCAACCTTCCCATGATCAACTTCCATGCTGTCTAAGATTGGTTGAATAGGTTCGTTCGCAAATTCTTTGGAAGCTGTTCCTGTAGCATAATAAGCAGCTCTGCTTTGTGAAATCCATTCTTGCATACTTCTTTTTTCATCAGAACTAATAAAGTTAGTCCAGTGCATTAGTTGGTATTGTGCAGGAGGCATTGTATTGTCCTCCAACATTTTTTCCAACTTTGCTAGATAAACTTCAGAAACGGCATTATCATTTTCTAAGGCACTTATAACGGGACTTAGGTTCGCATGTTTTAAAGCCTGATTCACATCTTTTTTTACCAAATCTCCAACTACAGGGAATTCAGCATAAAATGGAAGTTCAACTTTTTCAGCATGGCAGCTCATACAGCCATTGTCTGTTATAATTTTTTTTACAGTTTGATTTAGCTCGTGAGAAGGTTGTAATTCTTCAGTATTTTTTGAATGAAATTGAGCTTGAATAAAGGGAATACTCAACATTGTCGAGAGTCCAATTATGAAGATTGCTTGTTTCGCTTTCATTATTGTGAATGTTGTTGTCGCAAAATAAGTTGCGAAACTAAAGAATTGTTTTTGTTGTGTACATGATGTTATACTTTATTAGGTAATTGATTTGTAGTGTTCTTATAGAACTGTAAATAGAAATGATCGGGGTCATTATTTCAGACTTTTTTGCGATATTTTATGTCGTGAATGTGGTTTATGTGAGTTCTAGTCTTGGCTTTATATTTGATAAAAAGAAGGGAAACTATTAAACCAAAATAATGAACCGTATTAAGATTTTTAAAACCTTTTTATTTCTAATACTGGCTATCTTGAGTGCTTGTTCGTCCGATGATGATCCTCAAAAAGCATGTAGTGATCTTTCACAATATTTATTTCAAGAACAAGATTCATTGATTTTAGCAGAATTTGAAGACGCTATTTTTGAGGGAGAAGATTGGAAACTGGTTAAGTCAGATCAAACTACAGGTAGCGGTTATATGGTTTGGCAAGGAGATGATTTTCTTGGGAATCCAGGGAATGGTTTAGCAACTTTTAAACTGAATATAAACAATGTTGGCACTTACCGTTTTATTTGGAATTCGGCGGTAACTAAAGGGGATAATGGGACCGAACATAACGATACTTGGCTACGATTTGCTGATGCTAGTGATTTTTATGGAAAGAAGAATGGGCAAAGAGTATATCCTAAAGGTACTGGTAAATCACCGAACCCGAATGGCTCATCAAAAGATGGATGGTTTAAAATATATAGAAGCGGAAATGATTTAGACTTTAAGTGGCAAGCGAAAACATCAGATAATGACGGGCGGGATATTTATGTAGTGTTTGATGAACCCGGTACCTATTTGATGGAAATTGCAGCGCGTTCATCTTGGCATGGCATTGATAAATTTATGCTTTTCCAAGAAGAAGCATATACAGAAAAAGAAGCGGTTGAAATAACTGATTTTAGTACAATTAGCTGTGAATAATTGAATTCCTATTAAAATAAAAACCACAGTACATGGAGTACTGTGGATTCTTTTTATACAATATATTTTGTGAACAAATCTTCTAAGATTTCAGCAGGTTCGTTACACATACCCGGATGAACCTTAGAACTTTGTATAATCGTACTTCGGGTAGCAGTCAGCCAACGGAATCGTCCTCCCATATCAAGTTGGGCGATATGTCCTCCTTTTACACTTCCTTGGCATACCAAATCCCAAGAATTGAGATAATTCAGCAGTTGTTCGGAAGTACAATGCTCTGGAAAGGCAGCTAAGCGCTTTTCATCTATCTGATATTTTAAGCCTAGATATTTTTTATTCTTACAATAAAGGATAACTCCAACATTGATAAATTCTTCTCGCTCTACTCTAGGGACGTAGCGAATTACGGCATACTCATACACTTGCTTTTCTTGCATCCTTAGCTTCTTTCGTTAGTAATTCAATATTCGCAAATCGTCTACTCAAAAATTCGGTATAGACAGTTCTCTTTTCTTCAGCAGTGATATCACTTCCTTCTTCGGTAAGTAAATCAGCTGGAATATGCGAAACTATCTCTTTAATCACAGATTTATCAATAGATTGTACAATTTCTTTTGCAGCTTCATCCAACTTAGATGCTTCAGCTAATAATACATGATCTTTGATTGCAGGGAAAAGTCGTCCAGAATGTTCTTCCCAATTGTCCCACATATGATGGAAATAAAGACTCGCGCCATGGTCTATAAGCCACAGTTCTTTTTTCCAGTTCAATAAGTTTGTATTTCTGTGTGTACGGTCAATATTGGTAATCAAGCTATCAAGCAATACCACTTTAGATGCAGTCATTGGATCTGCAATAGGCAAAAGTGGGTCGTAAGTGATAGCACCCGATAAAAAGTGTAAGCCAACGTTAAGTCCAACACTAAAATCTAGTAGATCTTGAATTTCTTCATCAGGCTCTGTTTTGCTGAATGAGTCATTCAAAGTCATAAATACGATTTCAGGAACTTTAAGTCCCATAGCTCTAGCCAATTCCCCTCCAATAAATTCGGCGATCAAAGCTTTCTTGCCTTGCCCAGCCCCGCGAAATTTGATGACATAAGGAAATTCGTCATCAGCCTCCACAATTGCAGGTAAAGAGCCTCCTTCTCTCAGTGGTTTTACATATCGAACCACATCGACTGTACGTATTTCTAGTTTTTTCATACCTCTTATACACTAAATCGTGTGCGATTGTTTGTGCTGTTTAATATTTAAAACACAATTAAGTTATTAAAGTATAAATGTGCTTTTTTAGCGTGATTGAGAAGGTAGAAATGGCGTGATATCTAGCTCGATAAGTATGAGAGATTTTTTGACTTCTTTTTTTAGTTCTGTCATATTAATGATAACAGTTCCATTTACGGCATTCTTATGAATAGCACTCAGTTTCTCAGTTTCACGTTTCTCTTTATATACATAAATACTTTCGATCATGTTAGGATCTATAAATGATGTGATATTATCATTATTATCTGAATAATAAGCTTGCTCCTTGTGAATGAGAATGAAAAGGGGGGCATGATCTGGGATACTTGTTGAATTCTGCAAACGTATGCTTTTAATATCATCTTTATGTTCTGCATCTAATTTTCCTTGCTGAACAAGTTCATCGAGTAGCTCTTCTTCATTACATGAAAAAAATGCGAATGTGAGTAGAATTAAAATAGAGGACAATAAGTATTTCATATGTGATTCGTTTTTTTTGATTTAGTATTAAATTTTAATTCTTTAAACTGTATTTCCCTAGTCTTTTAAATTGATTTAACGATAGTTAGTGGTTTTTACCAATGTGACCAGAATATTAATTAAGTTGAATAGGTCTTGTGAAAAAATCTAAAACCCGTTTCTTTGCGAGGCATTAAAATTAGCGCAATGACAACTTCAGAAATTTTAGAGAAATACGAAGGAAAAGCATTAACAGAAAATGATATAAGCTCTTATGAAAAATGGTCTCTGAATTTTTTTCATGAACCTCAAATTGTAAGAGAACCTTACTTGCAGATGACTTTACAGTTAGATGTCACTGAGGCATTAAAAGTTTACAAACAAAAATATGCAGGTCATAAGGAGGCTTCTTTCACTGCTTATTTGATGTGGCATCTTGTACAGACACAGAAAGCACATCCATATTTTAGATACAGAAAGATTGAGGATAAATGGTATATATTTGAAAATCTACCTGTTTTTGCTCCTATTGCAGTGGGTGGAGATAAAAGGTTCTCTGACATTGTATTAGAAAATCCTCTGTACTTAAGTTGTGAGGACTTTTTTAAGGCTTATAGAGAGCAAATTTATCTGAAAAAAGAAGGCCAAGATTTTAGTCCAATTGATGAAAAAGTCTGGCAGATAGCACATTTTGTGGGTAATTTACCTAATCTTCAATTTACAGGTTTTACTTTACACATGTCGGCTATCAATTCTGGTAGACCTTATTTCTATTTTGGAAAACGATATGTTCAAGAAGGGAAAACACAAATCCCACTCTTAGTATCTTTCGATCATGCAAACCTAGATCCGTTTGTGTTGTCAGCATTTATTGCCGATTTCGAACAAAGTATCAAATCGTAGCCTAAGCTTTATTTAGAAAATTGGAATCCACATTACGTAACTCGTACTGTGGATTTGTTGTATATATAGTTCTAAAAAAGTGATATGAAAAGACTACGTTTATTTACAACAGAACATGATCATTTTCAAAAAGCTTGGCAACTTTATGAAGATGCCTTTCCTATTGATGAAAAAAGAGAATTAGGTTTACAAAAAGAGATTATTAAGAATCCGAAATATCACTTTGATGTCATCTTTGATGAAGATGATTTTGTCGGATTTTTACTTTGGTGGGAGTTTGAAAGCTTTCGGTATATAGAGCATTTAGCTACGCTTTCAGTTCATAGAGGGAAAGGTTATGGTAAGCAGATTGTGAAGCAGTTTATTTCGGAGTCTGAAGATGTGATCATTTTAGAGGTAGACCTTCCAAAAGATGAGGTCAGTAAAAGACGAATAAATTTCTATGAACGAATAGATTTCAAGCTCAATCAATATCCTTACAAGCAATTGCCTCTAAGAAAAGGTGGGGAATATGTTGATATGCTTCTTATGTCATCCCCTCAAATCCTTTCTAAACAGGATGTAGACAGGTTTAAAGAACAATTTAAAACAGAATGTTATGAGCCATATTTCTTGGGATAGAAAAAATCCACAGTTTTCTATGATGAAAATTGTGGATTTTGAGTACTCAAAACTACTGTAACTTTGCTCTTATTTTCAGTATTTGCCTGTAAATGAATTTATTGAAAAAGACATTTAATTGATAGTTCCAAGTATAATGACTCTTGTAGTAGGTAGTTGGTAATGAGGTGTTTTTGAGTTCTTCTTGGTGTTCTTTTATTCTTTTTGGGTAGAGCTCATTTTTTACATATTCGTACAACTGAATGTCTAGCTCATTAGCCTCTGTTAATAGTTTTAGTTTAGTCGGATTATTTAAGATCTCTTTCTTGATAGAGTTATCTTGAGCAATATTCATCTTTTTAAACTTAAGATTAAGCTTTTCTGGGCTAGTAATCTTAAAAAGTTTCAAAGACTCATCAAAACGTTCAGTTAACCCAATAAAGAAATATTGTTCATTTAAAAGCCGTTTAGCTTTTTCTAAATCATCGTTACCTGCAATTCGCTTAACTTGTAGGTTACGCATATCTTTATTTTGAATCCATGTCTCAAAGTCCATTTTAAGACCATTTCGAAGACATTGATCCTGGTAATGAGAAGCGGTTCTAGTAAGAGGATCTCTTAAGAATGTAAATATGTGAAGGTCTTTATCATTAAGGTTTTTTGTGGGTTCTACTAAGTTGTGACCCGCCAAGCATTCAACATTTCCGAATATTTTTTTTGCAAAGTTGAGATCATCTTGGCTGAAAATGGCTTTTTTATTTTTTAGGGTATCAACCTGTCCTTTACCAAAGGTATTTCTAAATATAAACTTCAATGAAGTACCAGCAGTTTTTTCGATATGTACGAATACTAACATAGTGATCAGTTTTAAATATTTAAATATTACTCAGAGTGAATGCAAGAAAAGAGAAAAGGAAAAAAACTGAGATCTATAGTTTATTCGAAGAACTTAAGACCAAAAAATACCTTTTGAAAATCATCATTCGGGCTAAAAGTAATTGTGCTTTTATATAGATTGGTACAAAAGTAATAATAATTAAAGACATAAAGCCACAGAACGAATTGTACTGTGGCTTTATATCTTTTTCTGAACAGAAAAATTAGAATTTTCCATTCTGGTTTTTCCAATTGCTTTTAGCTGGGATTTCCTCTATTGTATCCCAATGTTCCACAATTTTCCCACCTTCAATTCTGAATAGATCATAGAAAGCGACATACTTCTTCATGAAAATCCCTTCAGATGCAGATAAAACGAAATTTCCTTCACCAAGAATGAAGTGATTTTTCTCGTAAGTCATTGGTGTTCTCGCTTCAGCCATCGCAGAAAGTGCTTCACCAAGTCCTTTAAGTCCATCTTTCACATGTGGGTTATGTTGGTGGTATTGAGTAGTTGAGATGTACTCTGTGATTTTGTCTGGATTTCCACCCATCAGAATATCTTTTACAAAGCCTTCAATAAGTTGTTTGTTCGCTTTAGTTTTATCTAAATCTTGAATTTCTGTAGGGCCATCAAATTGCGTTCTTCCAGAAGCAGTTTCGTCTACAATGTCTTGGAGATTATCCCAGTGCTCGACAATTTTTCCATCTTCAAAACGGAAAATATCAAAGCCAGCTTTAGGGCCAAAGAAATTATATTTTGTATGTGTGACTACGTAATCACCATCTTCGAAAACTCTTTGGATGTCAACTTTAGCTGAACCTTCGGGTAATTGTTGAAGAACAGCTCCAAAACCTGCTAAGCCATCAGCAACGGCAAGGTTATGTTGAATGTATTTATTCGGGTTGATAAATGTGACAGGAGCAGAGTCTCCAGTTTCAATGCTTTTAAGAAGAGCTGTAACTTGTTCTTTTTTTGGAGTAGTCATTTTGGCTTTAGGTTCAGATGTTGAAGTTTTGTTTTCTGTATTTGTACAAGCACTAAATAAAGCAATAGCACTTAGGAGAATTAGCTGTATCGTTTTCATTTTTCTTTCTGTTTTAATGACAATACAAAGCTCCGAAATCTGACCTAGCACTTAAAGGTTCTTTTTTCTTCTTGAATGGTACTTTTCTCCCATCTGATTACTTCAATTGTGTTTTGAAGTGAATAGGGGATTGTTGAGTATGCTTTTTAAAGTACTTTGTGAAATAAGAAGGGTCTTCAAAACCTAGTTCGTAACTGATTTCTTTTACATTTTTCTGATCGTGAACAAGCATTCTTTTAGCATGAAGAACGATACATTCATCAATCAACTGTTTTGGTGTTTTATCGATGAGGTTTGTTGTGATTTTGTGCAGTTGCTTTTCAGTTTGATTGAGTTGAGACGCATAGAATTGAACAGACTTTTCTTTCCAGAAATTTTCTTGAAGGAGCTGATGAAAGGATAGTAGAACTTCTTTCTGAGGACTATTTTCTATGATTTTTATTCCTGTTTTTTGAAAAACACGCTCTGCATGTAGCATGAAATTGTGTAAGTCATTTCTAAGGATACTCTCATCGATTTCATCAAATGGTAGAGCCAATTCAGTCGAAATGCTCTTTATGACATTTTTAAGAGAAACTTCTGTACCTATAAATAATGGAAGTCTTTCATATAAAGAATTCCAAAGTAAAGAGCGGTTTAAATAATTGCTGTGCGTTTGTGTGGCACAAAAGAAATCATCTGTGAATAGTATAATTTTACCATCGTAAGAATGTCCTCCATTCGCCCCAAATTTATTGATTGCATTGAATGGGATGAAAAGAAGATCGTTTTCATTCAGCTTATGGTCAATAAAGTCGACTTGATGAATCGTTTCACCTTTTTCAATCCAGAGTATCTGAAAAAATTGAGCACGATGAGGCGTTTCTAGAGGTGTATTTTTTTGAAATAGATCAGATATTCGGATAATCTCAATCCCGATAGGTTGCTTCTGGTTGTTGAACTGGACTTTAGAAATTTCTTCGTGCATCTTTTCTGATTTTGTGGTAAAAATATGATTTAAGAGTCTATATGGAAAGTTGACTTTCTGAGTGTTTAATGTTATTAGAATGAAGAGTGTTTGATAAGTTGTGAGATAAAAGTAAATACTCTAATATTCAATTGTTTTAAACTTGATAATCAGATATGTTTGTACTTTGTTAATACAAAATTCTATTATTTTTTAATCAACCCTTTTTATACTAAATACACCCAATTAATTATGAAACAAACATTTTACAAATGGCTAACTATTGTATGCATTGCATTCTTGATAACTAATGTTTCATGTCAAAATGAAGAAGTAATCGATCAATATTTGAGTGGAGATATAACTCTTAATCTGAAGATGGGTAATGAAAATAAAATTACTCAAAGTAGATTATCGTCAGAGGTTTCTACTGATGATTTTTCTATACTTATTAACCTGGTTGGCTCAGAAGATACTACTGCATTTTATCCTCGATATGTAGATATGCCTTCTAGTATTACGTTGAGACAAGGAGGTTACATTTTGTCTGCTTATTCAGGAACTGAACAAAGTGCCTCTTTTGAAAATCCAGTTTATTACGGAGAGACTGAATTTGAGGTAACAGCAAGTAATGAAACGGCAGTAAGTGTAGAGTGTTTATTATCTAATGCTAAAGTAAGAGTAAGTTTTACTGAAGATGCTATTACTCGTTACCCCGATATTTATGCGACTATTAATCATGGTATTGATACTTTGATATATACTCAAGGTGAGAATCAAGCTGGATATTTTGGATTAAGTGATAATGATTCAATTTATCTAGATATGACGATATATTATACTGAAAATGATGTATTGGAAACTTATGAAAAAAGCTATGAAGGAGTAAAGGCCAATGACTTCTATTCTATAACGATCAATGCATCTTTAGACGGGCAAGCCTCAGTAGGAGTAAGCATAGGTGATGAGAATGTTATTGAGGATGAAATTATACTTGGTGAAGAGACTGAGATCTTGACTTGGAGTAACTATTTTGGAGATATAGATAAAGATGAAGAGGTATTTAGTCTGATTGAAAGTATAAATGGAGGTTATATTTTAGCAGGGTACAAACAAGGGGATGCATGGCTTTTTAAACTTGATGAAAAAGGTGAATTACTTTGGGAGCAAGAACAACTATCAGGTGATGAAATTAGAGGTATAGCAGAAGATGATTTAGGAAATATATTAATTGTTGGAGTAACGAGTACGCTTGGTAACGGAGAGGATGATATTCTTTTTGCTAAACTAGATCATGATGGAAATATAGTTTGGGAAAAAACATTTGGAGGAGACTATAATGATATTGCATTCTCTATTGAGAAAAGTAAAGATGACAATTACTTTATAGTTGGCAGTAAAGAGGTCGAACATAACGAGTATGATTTGTGGGTTATGAAGATAGACAGTGAAGGGAATCTAATATGGGAATATACTTCATCTATTTTAGGAGGATTCACAGGAGCTCAGTCAATTTCAGAAAATACTGAATATGATTTATTTATTTCGGGTTACACTAATAAGAATAATCTAGTTATCTCAAAGTTGAATTCTGATGGTGTATTGATTTGGGAAAAAGTTTTTAATGATACAGTTTTTTTTAGCAATCCAGGGGGGATGACTCATAAAGCTAGTCTGATTGTTTCTAGTGAAGGCTATATTTATTGGGTAGGAAATAAATGGTCCAATAATAATATTGATTTTTGGTTATTAAAACTTGATTCATCTAATAATGTTTTATGGGAGACAAGTATTGGTGGAGGAGGTTCTGATTATGGAAACTCAGTAACAGAGGATGTTGATGGAAGTCTATTACTTGTAGGGAGAACATATAGTAAAGGAGCTGGTAGCACTGATGCATGGGTTATAAAAGTTGACACTGAAGGAAACCTTCTTTGGGATATTACTTATGGAAACACAAGCTTGGATGCAGCTAATGATGTTATTAAAAGTAAGGGTGGAGAAATAGTAACCGTAGGCTATACTAGAGTACCAGATACAGGGGATAATCAGGCTTGGGTGCTAAAGTTAAATGAAAGCGGAGAATTATAATTCTTTGTTTGAATTATATTGAAATAAAAAATCCACAGTATTCTTATTTGAACACTGTGGATTTTTGTATTGAATTGGTTTAGAAAAGAAGATTATCTAGCTGCTTTATCATTTACAAGTAGACCTCTTTTCTTCAATAAAGGCTCAATGCTAGGCTCTTTACCTCTGAATTTCTTGTAAAGTGTCATTGCTTCTTCTGTTCCACCTCTTTCAAGGATATTTGAACGGAATTTAGCTGCTGTCTCTTTATCAAATAATCCATTTTCTTTGAAGGCTTCAAAAGCATCAGCATCCAATACTTCAGCCCAGATGTAGGCATAGTAACCCGAAGAATATCCTCCGTAGAAAATGTGGTTGAAGTAAGTTGAACGGTAACGAACTGTGATTTCAGGAATCATACCTAATGCGTTCATAGCTTTGTCTTCAAATGCAGCTGCGTCTACTTCTTCTTCAGAAGTGATTGTGTGCCATTGCATATCCAAGAATGAAGCCGCTAAGTATTCTACAGTTGCAAATCCTTGGTTGAAGTTTCCTGCTTTTCTTACTTTCTCGACTAGTTCAGTAGGGATTACTTCGCCAGTCTCGTAGTGTTTTGCATATAAAGCAAGCATTTCTGGCTCACCTGTCCAGTTTTCCATAACTTGAGATGGAAGCTCTACAAAGTCTCTCGCTACAGAAGTACCCGAAAGACTGTTGTACTTACAGTTAGAAAGCAATCCGTGAAGTGCATGACCGAACTCGTGGAATAGCGTTTCAACTTCGTCCATGCTCAAAAGTGCAGGCTTATCACCTACAGGCTCAGAGAAGTTACAAACCATAGAGATTACAGGAGTAACACCTTCTGATTGCTTACGGTAGCTCGTCATCCAAGCACCAACACGCTTAGAAGCACGAGGGTGGAAATCTGCATACAATAATCCTACGTGCGTACCATCAGCTTCTTTTACTTCATAAACGGAAGCCTCTGGGTGATATTTAGGAATATCAGTTCTTTCAGTAAATGAAAGACCATAAAGTTTTTCAGCCAAAAGGAATGCTCCGTCCAATACGTTTTCCAATTGGAAATAAGGACGTAATTCGTTTTCGTCTAGGTTGAATTTTTGCTTCTTCAATTTCTCAGCATAAAACCACCAGTCCCAGCCAGCAAGTTTGAAGTTACCACCTTCTTTATCAATGATTTTTTGTAATTCAGAAGCTTCACGCTTAGCCATTGGAAGAGCAGCGTCCCAGATTTCTGTCAAGAAATCAGTTACTTTCTGAGGCTCTTTAGCCATGTTTTCAGCCAAAATGAAATCTGCATGAGAGTCATAGCCCAATAGGTTTGCTTTCTTCAGACGAAGAGAAGCAATTTTAGAAATGATGGCTTTGTTGTCGTTCTCATTTCCGTTATCACCTCTTTTGATATAAGCCGTATAGATTTCCTCTCTCAATTTTCTGTTTTCAGCATATTGTAAAAAAGGAATCATACTTGGTTTCTGAAGCGTAAACAACCACTTACCTTCATGACCTGCTGCTTTTGCTGCGCTTGCCGCTCCACCTTTTACCGCTTCAGGAAGACCCGCCAAGTCTTTTTCATCTTCAATGATAAGTTGGTAAGCATTTGTTTCAGCCAATACATTCTCACCAAACTTCAACGAAAGCATAGAAAGCTCTTTGTTGATTTCACGGAAAGAAGCTTGCTTATCTTCTGCAAGGTTTGCTCCACCTCTTACAAAACCTTTGTATGTTTTCTCAAGAAGAACTTTTTGCTCTTCAGAAAGCTCTAGTTTATCTTTTTGCTCATAAACCGCTTTTACTCTTGCAAAAAGAGCTGGGTTTAGGTTGATGTCATCTGAATGAGCTGAAAGTAATGGCGAAACTTCTTTCGCAATTGATTGAAGCTCGTCATTGGTGTTCGCTGACATCATGTTGTAGAAAACAGTAGACACTCTGTCTAACAATTTTCCAGAAAATTCAAGCGCTTCAATCGTATTAGCGAAAGTAGCCGCATCTTTATTATCAATGATCTTTTGTATTTCAGCCTTATGTGCTTCCATCCCCTGTTTGAAAGCCGGTAAGTAATGACCATTTTGAATTTGCTCAAATGGAGGAACTTCAAAAGGTGTTTCGTATGCTGAAAAGAATGGATTTTCTTGATCTAGCATGTTATCATTTTTCGGTGTACTGCAAGCCATCATGAGACTACCTGCAGCTAAACTCATTAAGATTTTTTTCACTATGATACCTTTCTTTAAGTAAAAAAATAAACGTTATACCAGAGGTATGAAAACACTTTTTTTTACAAACTATTTTCAAAGAGCGTCAGCGTGAAATGCGTCTTCCTCTTGGTAAACATGAAATTACAAGGAATTAGAATATTATATCCTTAATAAATGCAAAATTCTAAATAACTGTAAATTGTGAATGTGTGTTTTCAGCGACAATACGCATTCTTCAAATAACTAAAATGTGTAAATTGCTAGATATACAAATCTTTGGTTAGAGCTAACGAACGGTGAACATTCCTGAAGAATATAGATTTATTGTCCAACTCGGACGTGCCTTGCACAAGTATGGCGTTCCTTCTTATCGAATTCAAGAGTACTTGAAAGAAGTTTCTGCGACTCAGAATATTCAAGGTGATTTTATGGATTTACCCACATGGGTAAATTATGTATTTTATGATTCTGAAGATCAGCACACCTATAATTATATCCGTAACGTTCAGCCCGGCGAATATAACTTAAGTGCTTTGGGGGAAACGGTGGATATTACCAATCAATTTCTTTCAGGAGAATTGAAAGTTTCTGAAGCGAGACAGGCTTTGAAAGACTTGGAGCAGAAGCCAATGCTACATCGTAAAATGGTACAAGCTTTTGCTTATGGCGTGACTGCTTCTGCATTTTCAATTTTGATGGAAGCGAATTATATCACGATTATCACTTCTTTTATCATTGGTTTTGTGATAGGTGCTTTTGCAATCATGGCACAGCGTTCGTCTTATCTCAATTCGGCACTCGAATCTTTAGCCGCATTTATTGCTACAATTTTAACGGGTTGTATATACTTTTTCTTTCCGCAAGTAAATCTATTACTGACAGTTATTGCCTCTATCATCGTTTTTGTACCTGGTATGGCAATTACGCGTGCTTTAGAGGAAATCACCTCTAAGAGTTTAGTTTCGGGTACCGCAAAATTGTTTGATGCTTTAGTTTCTTTATTCAAGCAGTTTTTTGGTGTAATGCTAGGGCTTTCAATCTGGAAATATATTTTTGATCTGCCACCAATGACGGCTGGTACTGTTCCGCCATCTTGGTTAGGCTGGATAGCAATACCCTTATTTTTATTGAGCTTAGTTCCTATTTTCAATATTCGAAAGAAAGATATTGTAGGTTGTGTTATCATTGGTTTTATCAGCTACGGGTTGATGCTTTCTTTGGATGAACTAGGTCCAATGGTCAGTACATTTATTGCATCTGTATCTGTGATTTTGATAAGTAAACTAATCAAGAAAATTACAGCATCTCCAGAAATTATATTTTCTACTTTAGGTATTCTAATGCTCGTGCCAGGAAGTAAAGCTTTTCTTGGTTTGAGTAGTGCTTTTCAAATCAATGAAACAGTAGATAATGCGAGTCAGATCGGTTTGCAAGTAGCTTATATTTTGATGGGAGTAATTGGAGGATTAATATTCTCGGGTGTATTTAAACAAACGAAGGGCTAATATAAAAATAGGTTTTATTTAATTTATAGTCTTACTACTTTTGTGGCGTAGTCTCACGATGAGGTGAGAAATTTTTTAGATAAGATAAATTATATAGAAACTATTTTTTATGAAAAAGCTAGTATTACTTTTCACAGTATTGATTGCATCAATATCGTATTCTAATGCTCAAGAAAAAGGACAATTTATTCTGGGAGGAAGTTTGTTGATTTCAACTAGTTCATTAGATTTTTCTCAAAGTGGAGAAACAATCTATGAAGAGAAGTCTAATGCCATTCGTATCAGCCCAACAGTAGGACTTATGGTAAGTGATAAGACTGCAGTTGGTCTTTCTTTAGCGTATGAAAAGAGCAATATTGAAGAAGGTCGAGATCAATCCTTTGAATCAAAGAATCTTGCTATTTTTGGTTTTCTGAGAACCCATCAAAAGATTTCTGAACGATTTACTAGTTATGTGGAGCCTTATTTCGGTAAAGAAATAAATTTAGAAGATGAGGATATAAAATTACCATTCCAGTTGGGTTCTAATGTAGGTATACTATATTTTCTATCTCCGCAGCTAAGTTTAGAAGCAACGCTCTTAAGTCTCAATTATTCAACATTGGTAGAAAAAGAAGACGATACTAAGCTGAGTGTAAATGAATTCACTTTTGGTTTTCTATTAGATAATCCAGTAATCGGTTTAAAATATTATTTCTAATCTTAGAAGAATTCTAATATTGATAATCCCATCCATACATTTAGTATGAGTGGGATTTTTTTGTTTTAAATTCTAGAATTATATCCTAAAAAGTACACTAAGGAATATTGCGTATAGCAATCCAAGTTTTTATCGGTAGACCAATGAGACGCAATTATGATGGGTAAGATTAGAAACTTGGCATTCACTATTTTCAGTTTTTTGAGTTTATCGTTATTATCTGCTTGTTCAGATAGTAGTGATGGAGACATAAATATTGCCTCTGATTTTGAAAACTCACGTACGTACTTTTCCACCAGTACGAGTGTAGAATTAGAGGTTGTTTATGAACCAGATGCAGCACCTTTGACAGAAGATACATTTGGAGGTGGAATACCGATTTGGGGAATTACACAAGCAAATATTGAAGAGGTATTTTCAGATAGACCCTTACCTGTATTTGTAAATGTACCAACCTCTTTAAGTCAAATGACTCAAGTTCCAACTCAGAATAAAACAAGGTGGACAGTAGAAGACATCTTGCAGTTTACAGATGATTTCAGAAGAAATCGTTCTTCAGCTATTCAGACCTATTTCTTTGTAGCATTTGTAAACGGAATTTTTGTGAATAATGACGGAGTGGAACAGCCCTCTACAATTGGGCTAAATGTTACAGGAACGCCAATCTGTTTTATTTTTAAAGATGTGGTGAGTGCTGGGTCTTCTGGTGATAATAATGCTCTCGTAGCTTTTTTAGAACAATCGACTTTAGTTCATGAACTTGGTCACGCTTTTGGTTATGTAAATAATGGTATTCCTCTCGCTTCTGACCATTGGGATGAAGAAAATGGAGCACATTGTACCAATGAAAACTGCGTGATGTTTTGGTTAAATGAAGGGGTGAGAAATCTGACACAATTTGTTGAGCAGTATATGGACTCTGGAAGTCTGATTCTTTATGGCGAAGAGTGTATATTGGATGCAAGGGAATATTTGCCTTAAACATTTTTTGCAGAAAATATCTACTAACTTGCCAACAGAGTGTAGTCAGAAAAGTTAGGAATAAGTATGCGAGTAATTGTTCATGAAAAATTCTGTCGTTTGATCAAAGTTCAAGGAATAACCCTATATCCGTGGGTCATTCTGCGAGATCAGTATAGTAAATCAGATCTGGTTTTGCTCAATCATGAACATATTCATATTAAGCAACAGAAAGAGCTTTGGATTCTTCCATTTTACATCTTTTACCTCACACATTATCTGTGGAACTTGCTCAAATACAGAGATCATTATAAAGCTTATCGAATGATTTGTTTTGAGAGAGAAGCTTATGATCATGAACATGATTTCACTTATCCCAATAGAAAGAAGTGGGGCGCGGCTTTTAGATATCTTATCTCATAAAAGCTCGAAATCTTCCAATATTTTCCACTTTTAAGGTATTGCTTCATGGGCTAGATTTTGGTAAACTTCAATACGAAAGTTACATCAACCTAGCCCATGAATTATGCCCAAATACCTAATCATAATCCTACTATTTACTCGCTTTTTAGCTAGCGCTAGCTCACCTCCTCAAATTGTGTCCTCAGAAATAGGTATTAATGGATTGACCTGTTCTCTGTGCAGTCAGAGTGTGGAATATGCACTCAAGCAACTCCCTTTTATTGATAAGGTAGAAATGAATTTGAGCGAAACTACCGCGCTTATTTATTTCAAAGGAATTGGACGAGTAGCACCCGATCAAATAGCTAAAGCCGTTCAAGATGCAGGTTTTTCCCTCAGATATTTAAATCTAAATGTGGTTTTTGATCAGCAAGAAGAGCCTTGTATCGAAATCGCTTCTTATCAGTATTACCTCCTTTCGACAGAACAGCAAACCTTGAATGGTACAATTAGCATTCAATTGTTACATCAAGATTTTTTATCCCGAAAAGTCTTTAAGCAATGGAAAGAAAAACTCCAAAATACAACTCCATGCCACACTACATCAAATACCTATTTTGCTGCCTTACTTTAATCATATCAATAAATGGTGCTAATGCGCAAGAGCTATTTATTCTCAATGATGCTGCTACGCCTATGCCCAAAGGTGTTTGGGGCGTTAGAGGACAGGTGGAATATTATGAAGAAGGTACAGCCCAAAGATATATGACTTCTGTACGTCTGATGTATGGTGCATTCTCAAAGACATCTATTTATTTGACGCTTACAGGAAGCAATCATCATGGGAGTAAGCTAGAAGACGATTTTATTAGTCATACGCATTCGGGTTCTGGATTAGCTCCTGAATATCCTTTTGCTTTTGCAGGAATTCATCTTTTCGGGAAATACAGTTTTTTATCTTTAGATGAACAGAACAGGCATTTCAGAATGGCAGCTTATGGCGCAATTTCATCTTCAAATGCCGCACATGATGAAACAGAACCGCGCTTGATGGATGATACAAGTGGGGGAGAATTAGGGCTAATCACAACGTGGCTCAATAAACGCTTTGCTGTCTCTCTGACTTTAGGTGGTATTTTACCTTTAGCATACACAGAAACACAATTTCCGAATACCATTTATGAACGTGATGTGGAACTTCAATTCGGAAGGGCTGTCAAGTATAATCTATCTTTTGGTTACCTTCTCTATCCTAAAAAATACAAGGATTACGAACAAGCAAACTATAATGCTTATGTCGAATTTTTAGGAAAGGCTTTTGAAGATGCTGTTGTACTTTTTGATGGAGAACCACAAGAACTACAAACCGCTTTTTTGAGACAAGGACATTATGTCGAAATGCATTTAGGGATTCAGAAAATCATCAGATCGAAGAGCAGAATAGAACTTTCTGTAGGTTTTAGTTTGATTAATGAAGCTCTTATTCATCAAACACCAATTGTGAACTTAGCCTATCAAGTATTTTTATTTAAGGAAAGAAAATAGGTGACTATCGATTTTTAAGGAAAAGAAGTGATCAGCTATTTTTAATTTGATATTCATTAATTTAGAATTTCTTTATGATGTAAAATCAACTACTTAAGCTGATGAATTACCACAATAAAACTTTTAGACCTGTCTCAAATACAGAAAATGGAGAGACTTCCGAGGAGACACTTTTTTACTATAAACAAGAAGGTAACATTCTGACTTCGTCTTATAAAGGAGGTAAAATAGTAGAAGGACATCTGATAGGAACAGTAGATGAAAATGGTCAGATTGATATGCGTTATCATCAAGTCAATACCGATGGAGAACTGATGACAGGAAAGTGTATTTCTCGACCTGAGATTTTAGCGAATGGAAAAATTAGATTACATGAGACATGGGAGTGGACATCTGGAGATTTTTCAAAAGGGGAGTCAATCATTGAAGAAGTATGATACAAGAGGCCGTATTCCTTTACGTCAAACCCGAATTGACCACACAATTTGAGAAAGATTTTGTAGAAGCAAGTCAATATATTTCCTCCATTGACGGCTATATCTGTCATAGTTTACAGCGATGTTTGGAGCAAGAAAATAAATATCTGCTTCTGGTAGAATGGACGAATCTAGAAGCACATACCATTGGCTTTAGAGAATCGGAAGTTTATCAGAAATGGAAGAAAATACTCCATCATTATTATGAGCCATTTCCAGTAGTGGAACACTTTGAGATGGTCTTTAAACAAGCTAAAAAATGCTATGATTTTTAGAATATATATCCGTTGCATCGGACATTTATTTTCTATAAAAAAAACACTACTTTTATCGAAACTAATGACTGGATATTTTTTGATTATTTAAAACTATCAGATAATCATTTGGTTGAGTTTTATTGCTTGTTCATTTTTTATACTAAACAATATTTTATCTCTATTTGCTGAATATCTGCTTCTGAGAGGTGTATCATTAAACGATATGTTATTTAGATATACACTTACAGTCGATTACTAAACATTGTGCACAGAATGTAGGAAGTGTGGTTTTAATCTAAAAATGTCTCATAAGATGCTGTGATACATTTTTTTAGTTTTGGGATTTCTGGTGATACATTTTCTTTTTCACTTTTGCTCATAATGAAGCTATATACAGACTCATTATGCTGATACCTATTCCATTACCACCACCTTGGAGTCTGGTATATTTTTAATCTTAATCTCTACTGATGGTAGAGTCCCAAAACTATATTTTTAATGATGAAATTTTTTTTAAGAACACTCACAGTTATCTCGCTAGTTATTATTGGTTTTTCTTGTAGTCAACAAGAGGAATTAAAACAGACGACAAACACAAATTTATCAGATTATATCATTAACCTGTCTTCTGATTTTGAAGGTGATTTGACAGGTTTATCAAATGTTCTTGGCTTAGACGAAAGTGCAATTACTGCAAATTATGATTTACTAAACACAGTTGTTGTAAAGCTTACAGAAGAGCAAGCGGATCGTTTAGCAGGACATCAGTTAGTAGATGCTATTTCATTGGATGAGAAAGTGGAATTTGACTTTTCTCAAACAATCAATACTGCAAATGTTTCAAGTGTAAACTCAGGATTCCCTTGCGAACTACCTGATTTTTACGCAGATGAATACATTGGGCCTGGTATGAAAAATAAGGCATGGATTTTATCTACAGGAATTAATGACCATAAAGATCTAAATGTGAATAGAGCATTGGAAGCAAACTTTATTGGCGGCTCTAATTACGATATTTATGGACATGGAACAGCAATAGCTGGTATTGTAGCTGGGAAAATTTATGGCATAGCTAAAGGAGCTGAAGTTGTTTCTGTAAAAGTTTTAACAGATGCAGGCTCAGGTTCTACCTCAGGAATTATTGATGCCCTTAATTATACGGTTGGTCAGATTATCAATACAGGAACAGCAGATGTTATTGTGTTACCAATTGGAGGCGGTAAAAACTCTGCTTTGAATTCCGCTGTAAATGCAGTTTCAGCTGCAGGGATTAGAGTAGTTGTACCTGCAGGAAATTCAAATTCAAATGCATGTAATTTTTCACCAGCTAGTGCAGAAGGCGATAATGTATATACAGTTGGAGCTGTAGATTATAGTAATACATTGGCTCCTTATAGTAACTGGGGGATTTGTATCGATCTTGTGGCTCCAGGAGGTCCTTATACTACTTTAAGTAATACTTCTACTAATGGTTATTCAACTGCTTATGGTACATCTTATGCATCAGCATATGTAGGTGGTTTATTCTTACACACACTTCCTGGAGATACACTACCAACTAGTGACGATTATAATAAGAGAGGAACACCTACAGTAGCCCCAAGTATTGTACAGTGTAAATAATTAGAGCTTATCAGGTATCAGCATAGGCATAAAAACAGCTCAGCTTTAGAAAAGAAGTTGAGCTGTTTTTATGCTAAAAAAAAATTCCCTAACATACAGGGTATGCAGGGAATTGAAGTTTGTTAGTTTGTTTATTAAAGTGGTTCTACTGATTATTCTTCGTAGAACGTAATATAATTCAAGTTAAATGTTGATGTCGCTCCAGTAATTTTTGATCCCACATATCTGAAAGCGATATAGACATTCTTATTCGCATAGGCAGAGAAATCAATATCTTCAAGAGGAGTCCAAGCTTGGGCTTTAAGATCCCCAGACTTAACAACCGCAACTGGTTCACCCCATGCGTTTTTATCTATTTCTAATTCATCTGGATTATATGTTTCCGAGATGTAGATTTCTAATAATGTATGAGGCTCAGTAAGTGAAGGAGTTGTTTCTCTTAGCATCAACTCTGCTTTAGGTGCCGAATATCCCGATAGTGAAATAGGGTCTTCCGAAATTAACCAAGTCACATTCTGAGCGGCGTCAACTCCGCCGTAATATGCCGATGCAGAAACATAACCAGATTCACCCATCCACGAAATCTTTCCATGCTCGATGATGTTTTGCCAGCCTTCAAATTCAGTATCCTTAAACTTCACATCAGCGAAATCTTCTCGATAAAAGATATTGTAATCAGTACGAGGCTCGTCTAATTCTACATCTTCTACCTCATTTATATAAAGGCCATATTCACCATCTACTTTTCCAAGAATTGCAGTTATTGAACCTTGTCCATTAGGCAAAGTTTGAGAAGCAAAATTAGCTGAGGCATTCGTGAATACATATTTTGTGCCTCCAGTAGGTCCTTCCAAAGTCCTTTTTGTTGGCTCATCACCAGCTTCGGCGTAACTCATTCCTACTTCAACAAATTGTGCTCTATTGATCTTGACAAGGCTACCTACAAGAGTATCGCTCAATACTGTAGTAGGGAAAATTTCATGTGCTTCAATCGTATTGCTAGCGCCAGTTCTTGTAAAGTGATTGCGGACTTCGGTTTCAGTGATTCCTCGATATGAGCTATCGCCACTACCTTCATCATAACCACCAATTTCAACACCATTTTTAGCGTCTTTATTGAAGTATAAGCCTTTTGTACTAATCTTGATTTCTTCTCCAAGTACAAAATTCTCATATATTTTATCTTCATCAATATAAATACGAATACCTCCTGTCGAGTCTTGTAGATAAAGGCTATTCGCTAGGTTTCCAGAAGCATCATTTCCAATCACAACCCCAGTTACAAAACTTGAATCTGATACTACACCATGTGCTCTATTCTTGAATGACTTAATATCGTATTCCAATACCGGAATCGTCTCATCATCATCGTCATTACATGAATAAATGAATAAGGGTAGTGCTAGAAGTAGATAGATAAGTCTCTTTGAAATTGTGTTTGTCATCACTTTACTGTTGGTTAAACCGTTCAATTTTCAGTAAGAGAGACAAAGTTTTTCTAAAATTCGTTGTACTGATTTAGTTTCTTTTGCAATTGGATAGCTTTAAAATAGCTCTATACCAAGATAGGTAGGAAAAAAGAAGAGTAAACGTAACTTTGTTTTTGGACGAACAAGATATAAAGACGATGAAGAGAATTTGTTTTGCAACGAACAATCAGAATAAACTGCATGAGATAGCTGTACAACTTGGTGAAAAGTTTGAGCTAGTAATACTAAAAGAAATTGGCTGTGATGAAGATGTACCTGAAGAGCAAGAAACTTTAGAAGGAAACTCAAAACAAAAGGCTGAATACATTTGGGAAAACTACAACCATTCTTGTTTTGCAGATGATACAGGTTTAGAAATAGAAGCTTTAGGTGGAGAACCAGGTGTTTACTCTGCCAGATATGCAGGCCCACAAAGAGAAAGCGAAGATAATATGGCCTTGGTGCTAGAAAAAATGCAAGGACAGACAAATAGAAATGCACGTTTTCGCACTGTTATTACATTGGTCATTGATGGAAAATATGAGCAGTTTGAAGGTATTTGTGAAGGTGAAATTATAGAAGAAAGGACAGGTGATAAAGGTTTTGGTTACGACCCGATCTTTAAGCCAAAAGGTTATGATGTGACTTTTGCTCAGATGAGTACAGAAGAAAAAAATAAAATTAGCCATAGAGGATTAGCTGTGGCTAAACTAGTAGAGAGACTTAAAAGTCTGTAAAGTATAAAGAAACAAAAAGAGGCACTGTTCAATGAACTGTGCCTCTTGTATTGTAATCTAATCTATCTGTAGAATGCACAAATTAGAAATTAATCTGTGCCTGTAATCTCAAAATATTACCAGCTTGATAATTTGGTGTATAAACACCGTCATTGAATGATGAAGCAGAATCGTCATAACGACGGTCAGCAAATACATACATTGCAACAAGCTCAAAAGCTTTGTGTGGTTGCCACTCTATACCAATCTCAAGGTCATTAACCTCGTAGCTTCTAGCATCCAACTCGAATTTCTTACCTCCATCATAGTAAATATAGCGAGTAAAAGGGAAAAATGTATGGTGTCCAATATCAAATTTACCCATTACCATAGCATATGCGCCATGTAAGTCTTGTACTTTGATGGTATTAGTTGCACCATCGTACTCAGGACCTTCACCATAGTTATATTCAGCTTGGAAACCGATTGGTTGAGGATACCAAACAAAAGTAGCTCCTACACGACGGTCAATAAAGTTGTATCCATTAGCATCGTCAGCAATTCTTTCGCCACTAGCATCAGAAACACCTACACCTTCACTTACTGAAGTTGTAACATATTTACCCGTATATGCATGAACTGAAAGTTCCATGATTTGATCATTCGCAAATTGGAAAGGATAAGATGCTCTTACAACAGTGTGTAGATTATCATTTTCATCTTTCTTATTTGCAGTTTGACCATTGAAAGCACCCAAAGCAAAAGCACCATAGTTACCACTATGTTTCAAATTGTTTGCCTTTAGGTATTTGTATACCTCACGAGCAGGCTCTGGAGTATAATATAACACAGCCATCATATCACGCTCATTTTTCAATGCAGAGTTAATTGCATCAGAACGGTCAAGAGGTAGACGGTGTTGAGAAGACTGCATGTTTTCGTAACCGAAAGGTACTTTAGATTGACCTGCTCTTACCCAAAGACTTTTGTTGTCATCTAGGTAAAGATCCATATATGCATCTTTTAAAGAGAATTCTCCTGCAAAGTCTCCTTGAATGTACATATAAACTTTTTCATGGATCCATCCACTCACTTTTACACGTACACGTCTTAATGAAAGACCTTTATCTGCACCCCAGTTTTTATCCATTTGCTCAACGGCTAAATCTGGATTTGTTTCAAACAAACCGTTGTATCTAGATTGTACATATCCAGAGATTTTGATCGTTTCAAACCACTTTCTCGGAGGAGTAGGCATTTCTACCTGTGGTAATTCTTGATTAATAGAATCTTCTACTGAAACAAGTTTGTCTTGAGCAACAGACGTGCGCGAAAGACCCATCACAGCCAATAGAAGGACTGTGATAAACCCAAAGTTTGAAAATTTCATGTTAGTTATATACAAGCATTATTTATTACACGCTGCAAGTCTAGTACATAGCTCTGAACGGTCAAACTCAAAGGCTTATAATTAACATTAAGTTCATTTTGAGTTTTCTTTAAATTAAGTTAAAGTCACTTTTCGGTGAACGAATGTAAATATAAAGTGAACGAGCTTCGTTATTCACAAAAATATATGAGAAGAATTCAATGGTGTTCATTTTAAGTTTAAGTGTTTTTTGAGCACTTTTTAAGCTTGTTTTTCTTGCTCTTTTAACAAAATAAGTTGGATGTCTTCATCTATCTTTTTTCGGAAAGTGAAAAATTGAATGATACCAATGATTAAGCAAGCAGAACTGAGTCCGGTCATAAGAACGAAGGTTCCAAATACAAGTGGAGTTTCATGTCCGAAGTGAAGTATGGCTAGTCCTAAACCTAAAAAAGCAAGTCCTGTTCGTATCCAAGCAAGTAGCGTACGCTCGTTGGCCAAGGAAGTTCGTCTTTTTGCTAAAATATCTGTGATTTTCATACCCATTACCCTCATATTCGATCTTCTATTCAACAAGGAAATCTTGATCAGTTGTTCCAGACTTAGCAATTGACTTTCAAAGCCTTTTAAGGAATCTGTTTTGGTGATCTTGATCAATAAAAGCTGTTGGTGCCTTTTGTAGTTTTGCTAGTAGGTGTTAATACACACCGATCTCATAACATCATCGCATTATAAAGTGGGGAGAAGAAACTAACGATACATGAATCATAACATCACAACTACCGACCATGACAAAGATGCCAAGTGTTTCCATTGTGGCGAAGATTGTCTGGATGAAATTATAAAAGAGGACGATAAAAGTTTTTGTTGTACAGGTTGCCATACAGTATATAGTTTGCTTTCGGCAAATGATATGGGAGCTTACTACGAAATGAACCTTCAGCCTGGAGCTTCTCAAAAGGATACCGTTGAAAATAGTCGTTTTGCATTTCTTGACGATGAAAATACACGAGCACAACTTATCGAATTTACAGATGGAACAATTACAAAGGTAAGTTTCAGTCTACCTCAAGTGCATTGTTCATCTTGTATTTGGCTATTAGAGAAACTTCCGATTTTTAATAAAGGAATATCTCAATCTAAGGTGAATTTCATGCGAAAAGAAGTCTATGTGACTTTTAATGAAAATGAAATTAGCCTACGTCAATTGGCAGAGCTGTTAACTTCACTTGGTTATACACCTCATATTAATCTTGATGCTTTAGGAAAAAGTAAAAAAGAAGAAGAAGAGAAAAAGAAAAGTCGTTCGTTTTATATAAAGCTAGGCGTTACAGGTTTCTGTTTCGGAAATATCATGTTGCTTAGTTTCCCTGAATACTTAGGAATTGGAATTCCCGATCGTCAGTTTGTAGAGCTTTTTGGTTATCTGAATTTGGTGTTATCGCTTCCAATCTTCTTTTATGGAGCTTATGATTATCTCCATTCGGCTTGGGCAGCACTTTCGCATAAATCAATCAATATAGATGTACCGATCTCACTCGGAATTTTTGCATTGTTCTTCCGTTCGGTGTATGAAATCTTATCGGCTACAGGGGCAGGATATTTGGATTCTCTTGGTGCACTCATATTTTTATTATTGATAGGGAAGTGGTTTCAGCAAAAGACTTTTACCAATATTTCCTTTGAAAGAGATTATAAGTCCTATTTCCCAATTGCAGTTACGGTATTGAGAAATGGAGAAGAAAAAGTAATTCCGATAGCGAACCTTGAAATTAAAGATATTCTGAGAATTCGTAGTGGAGAGCTAATACCAGCTGATGCACTTTTGTTGAAAGGAAAGGCGCATATCGATTATAGTTTTGTGACTGGAGAATCGAAAGCAATTCCGATAAAGGAAGGAGAGCATATTTATGCTGGAGGAAAACAAAAGGGAGGAATGATAGAGGTACAAATCATTAAAGAGGTATCTCAGTCGTATTTGACAAGATTATGGAATGATGAAGCTTTCCAGAAAGATCATTCTCAAAGTTTGAATAACCGAACAAATAGGCTTAGTAGATATTTCACAGCCGTAATTTTGGTTGTTGCCTTTTCTGCAGGAATTTATTGGTGGATGCAAAATGATGTAGCAGCGGCTGTAAATAGTTTTACTGCTGTATTGATTATTGCGTGTCCGTGTGCTTTAGCTCTAAATATTCCATTTACACTCGGAAATGCTCTTCGTTTCTTAGCTCGAAATGGACTATATGTAAAAGATACCGATGCTATAGAGCAAATGGCTGAGTTAGATCATATGGTTTTCGATAAGACAGGGACAATTACTGTGGCTGAAAAAAGTAGTGTAAGTTATGTTGGTACCACACTGACGGAGGAAGAAGAGCAATGGGTAGCAGCTTTATGTAATCAATCGACTCATCCAGTAAGTCAGCAAATCCTAGATCGATATGCACACAGAAAGTCTAATGTAAAAGTAGAAGACTTTAAAGAACTAAGCGGAAAAGGAACAGAGGCTATTATTGGTGGTAAAAAAGTGAAGATTGGGAAAAGGTCATTTGTTTGTCCTGAAAAAGAAGTTGATCAATCCATCCAGTTTGAAACACATTCTTATTTCTCTATTGATGACGAGACAAAAGGATATTTCTTATTGAAACAGCAACTTCGTTACGGAGCTGATAAGCTAATTTCAGATTTGTCCGAAAATGTAGCTGTTTCCATGCTTTCCGGGGATAATAAAGGAGAGGAGGAAAGATTGAAGGAAATCTTTGGAGAGAATGCAACACTTCGTTTCCAACAATCGCCTCAAGATAAGATGAACTACATTAAAGCTTTACAGGCTAAATCTGAAAAAGTGATGATGCTTGGTGATGGTCTGAATGATGCAGGTGCTTTGAAACAAGCAAATTTGGGAATTGCAGTGGCAGAAAGTGTTCATCAATTTTCTCCAGCTTGTGATGCCATTTTATCTGCGAAGTCATTTCATCAACTTTCTCAGTTTGTGAAGTACACCAAGAGCTGTATGAAAGTGACCTACATCGGGTTCGCTTTTTCTATCCTATATAATATAGTAGGTGTAAGCTTCGCGGTACAAGCAGAGTTGTCTCCTGTAATTGCAGCTATTCTGATGCCTTTGAGTTCTGTGACTGTAGTAGGACTTGGTGTGTTGCTATCATCTATTGTAGGATGGAGAACATTGAAGAATTAGTAACTGCTTTTGATAAAAAAGAATCCCGACCTCTGAGCAAGAAGTCGGGATTTATTTTTTACTGATAATGTTTCGGATCTAATGCATTTGGTGTCCAAAGCTCAAAGAAACGTTTTACTTTAGCTTCATCATAACCTTGACCACTTTCCAAGTATCCAGAATCTTGTGTGTGCAGACGGTTTCCATTGCCATCTAAGATTACAAATGAAGGATAGCCAAAACGTTGAGGATAGTTGAGCTGAGCTAATGCTTTCTCATTCTTATTATCATTACTGTAATTGAGTTTTACAACTACGTAATTATCTTCCAAAATCTGTTTTAGTGTTTCATTTCCTCCAACAAATTTATGGAACTTGATACACCAGCTACACCAGTTACCTCCCACTTGAACAAATACATGTTTACCATCTTGTTTCGCTAGTGCAATAGCTTCTGTAAGCTGCTTTTGTCCGTCTAGAGAAGGATCGTAGATTTTGTGTTTTTGCGCCATTCCCAATAAGCATACAAATTGGAACAAGGCTACTAATAATATCTTTTTCATCATATTCTTAAAAATTGGGCTCAATTTAGAATACTCAAAGATATCCAATTTGTTAGCGCTAGTCGTGTCAATAAAAGTGAATGGCTAATTTTGAAAATAAAAAAAGGAAACCGTTTTCGGTTTCCTTCATTCTAAGACTCCTTATTTTTTTTGAGGTTTTTCTAGTACCCCATTTCCTCCTGAATCATTTGCGCTTTCAGTCTCTGGAACTCTTTTTTTTTTAGGACTCTTAGCTCTTTACTTTTTTCTGTAACCCATTTTTCACGGCTGTATTTGCCATCAGGGTGAACCATCTCGTAGTAGGTGTATTCTTCACCTAACGCATTGTATTCTGTCTCGAAGTTTTCTTCGATCAGAATAAAGTTCATTACTACATTTGATTTTAAGCTAGAGATTTCTGCAGATTCTTTTAGCATCTGAGATTCGATTTCTTTGAAGTGAGCTTCTTGCTCGGCAGCAAGCTTAACTTCTTCAACGTGCGCAATTTCTTCTTGAGATTGCCCTTCTCCCCAAACTTTAGATACTGGTTGCGCTTTTTCTTCAGCTACAACTTTTTCTTCAATACTAGCTTGAATAGTAGCAAGAAGTTCAAGCTTCCAGCTTTCTACTCTTTCTTTTTCGTTGTAGGTAAGTGTAATCCAAGGCTTACCAACGTATGTACTCCACAAAAAAGTACTTCCAGGGTCAGAAGTTAACATTCCCCAGATTTCAGGCTTATTAAGAGGGTCAGTACCCTCTTCGGCTTGTGCGAAAGAAGTTCCTGCAATAGTGATCGCGAGAGAACACAATAGTAATTTAAAGAGTCTTAGAATGTTCATTCTCATGGTTTTTGTTTTTGTATTTCACAGCAAAAAAGTTGCCGAAATATTGCTTGTTGCCTATTAAATATAAATATATTGTATTATAACTCCAATTTTTTTCACTTTACCGTTGTTGAAGTGTTTATTTAACACATTTAATTCGCTTGTTTCCAGTAACGTGAAGCAATCATGTAATCAACAATTTTTTTTGCTTCATCAAGTGTGTCAGCCATCTGAATTACTTCGTAACGTTTCTCTGGGATATTAATCAACTGCATGATAATGTATTTGTTTTCTGCTTTATGCACTTTATATCCTCGGTAATTGATATCTATTTGATTATTCATAACCACAGTGATTGTTTGGTTCTCACAATAATGAAACACCACGAGTAAATTTTGGGTTTATCTGAATCCGACTTAAAAAAGAAAGAAGAATACTTCTGTAAGTATTCTTCTTTTAGTTTAATCAATTTTTCCGACTAGAGTGAAAAGTTCGGTGTTTTTACCATTTATAAATTTAAAAAGGCAAAATGCCTATGTAAGATTTTAGCGAGAAGGTAAAAGTTTTGAGCGTACCTCACCGAAACCAACGCGAAGATCACCTTTTTGGCAATGAGCGCTCATAACCACAGTATCTCCATCACGTAGAAATTTTCGAGTTTCTCCGTTTGATAAAGGGACTTCTTTTTGTCCTGCCCAAGAAAGTTCGAGCATAGAAGCAAAGCTATCTGGAGTAGAACCACTAAGGGTACCAGAAGCCATCATATCTCCAACTCTAATGTTACAGCCATTAACGGTGTGATGTGTCAATTGCTGCGCCATAGTCCAATACATATATTTGAAATTGGAATTACAGACAACCGTTTCTTCACTATTTTCGGGAGCAATGGCTACACTCAAGTTGATATCATAGCTTTTATTTCCTTCATATTGTAAGTAAGGAAGAGGTTTTGGGTCTTGAGTAGGACTTTCTACTCGGAAAGGTTCAAGAGCATCCATTGTCACGATCCAAGGGGAGATAGAAGAGGCAAAGTTTTTTCCTAAGAACGGACCTAAAGGAACGTATTCCCATTTCTGAATGTCACGAGCAGACCAATCGTTAAAAACCACCATTCCGAAAATATGATCTTCGGCATTTTCTGTGGAAACAGTTTCTCCTAGTTCCGTATTTTTCCCAATGATAAATGCCATTTCCAATTCGAAATCCATTCTTTTTGAAGGACCAAATTCGGGTGTATCAGCTTCTGCAGCTAAAGTTTGCCCTTTGGGTCTGTGGATATCTGTGCCCGAAACTACGATGGAAGATGCTCTACCATGATAACCAACAGGTAAATGTTTCCAGTTTGGCATAAGTGCATTATCAGCTCCTCTGAACATCGTCCCGACATTTGTGGCATGTTCGATAGAGGAATAAAAATCTGTATAATCTCCGATTTCTACAGGAAGAAGCATTTCTGCATCAGCCATTTCAACCAAGACATCTGTTTTGAAACTTTGTAATGCATCATTCTCACTATCCAATAACTCTGTTAGTTTCTGTCTGACAGCAGTCCAATTTTTCTTACCTAAAGAAATAAAGTTATTGAGAGATGAAGAAGAGAAAACACTAGTGTCAATATTTAAGTCATCGAAGAATCCTAGACGAGCAACTTCTTCGAGCACCAATATTTGTTCTCCAATGGCAACGCCTACGCTCGCTCCTCTTTTTTCAGTTTGGAAAATGCCATAGGGCAGGTTTTGGATAGGGAAGTCTGAGTTTTCAGGAACATGTACCCAAGAGTCTTGTAGTTTTTGTGTTGTTGTTTTCATGGTTTATTGTGTTTATCACTTTATAAATCGGTGATAGTGTGAATTGTTTTTGAGTTATGCTTCTAAAAGATAGAAAGTTCCTAGCTTTTTTTGAGTGCTTATTCCGATTAAAATCGGTGTGAATGAGTCAATGAAGCTGTTTCTTATCATATGAAAAGTACAAAAGCATCTAAACTGAAGATATAAATCCTTCACCATTGCAGCAATGTTTGTATTTTTGTCTGAAGGAGCTAAATAAAAAGGAGAAGATGATAGTTATTGAGCAAGCCCAAGAAGCGCTAAAAAAGTATTTTGGTTACGATCAATTTCGTCCCCATCAAGAAGAAGTCATTAAGGCTGTACTTGAAGGGAAAGACGCTTTGGTGCTGATGCCAACAGGTGGAGGTAAGTCAATTTGTTACCAAATACCTGCTTTGGTGAAAAATGGCGTAGCTATTATCGTATCGCCTTTGATTGCTCTGATGAAAGATCAGGTAGAAGGGCTTCGAAACAACGGTGTGGCTGCAGCTTATCTGAATTCTACTCAGAGTGGACAAGAGCAGCAGATGATTGAAAATAGTTTGCTGAATGGCCAACTGAAAATGTTGTATGTTTCTCCAGAGAAATTATTGACACAGCATTTTATCCGTTTGGTTTCTCATGTTCCTGTGAGCCTTTTTGCCATAGACGAAGCACACTGTATTTCGCAATGGGGGCACGATTTCAGACCAGAGTATACACAGCTCTCATTTATGAAGTCGCAATTCCCAAATATCCCACTGATTGCGCTTACTGCTACTGCCGATAAAATTACACGAAGGGATATTCTTCATCAGCTCCATATTCCGAATGCAGAAGTTTTCTTAAGTTCCTTTGACCGTCCAAACTTGAGTTTGACGGTTGCCGGTGGTCAGAAGAGAATTCAGAAAATCATTCAGTTTATAGAGAAACGTCCTTATCAGTCGGGAATCATTTACTGCTTGAGTCGAAAATCTACAGAAAGTGTAGCTTCAAGTCTTCGAAAAGAAGGATTGAAAGTAGCCCATTATCATGCAGGAATGAGTGCTCAGCAACGAGCGAAAGTACAGGAAGATTTCCTTCGAGATAGAACACCTATTATTTGTGCGACCATTGCTTTCGGGATGGGAATTGATAAATCCAATGTTCGTTGGGTGATTCATTATAACATGCCTAAAAACTTGGAAGGCTATTACCAAGAAATTGGCCGTGCAGGTCGTGACGGACTTCCGGGAGAGACTTTACTTTTCTACAGTTATGCTGATGTGATTGCGCAACGCAAGTTTGTAGAAGAAAGTGGGCAACGAGATTTACAGCAAGCCAAGCTGGAACGCATGAAGCAATATGCGGAGTCGTTGACTTGTCGTCGAAAAATCTTGTTGAGTTACTTTGGAGAATCTTTAGAGCACAATTGCGGAAACTGTGATGTCTGTAAAAATCCTCCGAAGTTCTTTGATGGTACAGTGATCGCACAGAAAGCACTTTCGGCATGCGTTCGTCTGAAAGAGGAAGTTTCTACAGGTATGCTGATCGATGTATTGAGAGGCTCAACCCGAATTGACCTTCGTCAGAAAGGTTATGATCAGATCAAGACTTATGGCGCTGGACGTGATTTATCTTTTATTGATTGGCAACAGTATTTCCAACAAATGCTCAATTTGGGCTTGGTGGAAATTGCCTACGATCAAAACAGCCATGTGCGAGTAACAGAGGCAGGGCGTGAAGTCCTTTTTCAAGGAAAGAAAATAGAATTTACACATCTATCCGAATTTGAAGAAAGAACTCAAAAGCAGAAAGCTGCCGAAAAACCAAAAACAAAAGAACAGTTATTCAGAGAAGAACTGTTCGAACAACTTTGGAAACTTCGTAAAGAAATTGCAGAACAAGAAAATCTGCCACCTCACCTTGTCTTTAACGATACGACGATCTCAGAAATGGCAAGTGACCGTCCGTACACAATCACAGATGTCAGAAATATATCGGGTGTCAGTGAAGAGAAACTTCGTAAATATGGTCGTCCATTTATCTCAGCTATTGCGAAGTTTATCTACGATAAATATGTAGATGGAAACAGAATTAAAGGAGGGACACAACTGTGGAGTTACAATCTTTTGAAAAGAGGAATGCCTGTTTCAGAAATTATAAAGGTAAGAAAGCTATCGGCTGGAAGTGTGTATGGACACTTTGCTTTCCTCTATGAGCATGGATACAATATTGATATTTTTAAATATATCAGCCATGATGAGCTAGACCGAGTGAAATTGGTTTGTATGAAACTCGGCACTAAGGACACGCTAGAAAGAAAAATAGGAGAGAGTATCAATCCAAAACTTGAACAGTATAAAGTTGGACTAGCATTAGCACATTTTAGAAGGTTTGGTTTAAATTAGGAGAATATTAGAAAGTTGTGTTCACGCTTTGATGTGAATACAACTTCATATTACTCTTTGTTGATTAGCTAAACTTTTTAAAGTTAAATGGAAATTTTTCTGAACTCAGAAACATGGGTAGCCTTACTTACCCTTACTTTTTTAGAGATTGTTTTAGGGATAGACAATATTATTTTCATCTCAATTGTCACGAATAAACTACCAAAAGAACAACAACCGAAAGCAAGGAATATAGGATTATTACTAGCACTCGTTTTTAGGGTTGGATTGTTGCTTGGTCTCTCTCATATTATTGGAATGACAAAACCTTTGTTTACGGTTTTAGAGTTTGAGGTGAGTGGACGTGATTTGGTACTATTTATTGGAGGACTTTTTCTTATCTATAAATCCACCTCAGAGATCCATCATAAAATAGAAGGAGAAGAACATACCGAAGAATCTTCGAATGGAAAGAAACATAGTTTTAATAGCATCATTACTCAGATTGTATTGTTGGATATAGTCTTTTCTTTCGATAGTATTCTAACAGCAATTGGTTTGACTGAGCATGTTCTCATCATGATTACGGCTGTAATTATTTCATTATTTATCATGATGGCATTCTCTGGAAAAATAGCAGATTTTATCAATGCACATCCGAGTCTTCAGATATTAGCTTTATCATTTCTAATTCTGATTGGTTTCATGCTAGTGCTAGATGCATTCCATAATCATGTGCCAAAAGGATATATCTATTTTGCAGTTGCTTTTTCGCTTGGTGTAGAGTTCTTAAATATGAGATTTAGGAAAAAAAATGTTCGAACTCAGTCGAAGTAGAAATATGCTTTTAAAGTACTTTTTTGTACGATATAAAGATATTTAAGGATAATTAATAAGTGTGTATGATGTTAGCTAATCGAATATTTTTTTAAGAATTTTTTAAAATATTATTAAAAAATTTATATATTGCATACATACCAATTCAATTATTTATCAATATAGAAATTCATGGAATTTCGTTTTTACTACTTATACTCATTGCAAAAGCCTATTCCTTTTAGGGAATAGGCTTTTTCTTTTTAATGAATAAAAAGTTTGAATTCATTTTTTTATTTATTCAATGGAATAAACTTTTCTTTTCCCCTTAGAAGGTCAAAAAACATGACAAAATCAGATGCTAAGCTGTAGAAAGGATAGGTGAAAGTGGCGGGTTTATTTTTCTCAAAGAAAGCATGACCAACCCAAGCAAAACCATAACCAGCCAAAGGCATTCCCCATAAATAGTTAGCATTTTGAAGATAGACTGAAAGGCCAAGAAAAATAAATACGATGAAAGTTCCGATAAAGTGAAGCGTACGACAAGTTGTATTTGAATGCTCAGCTAAATAGTAGGGATAAAATTCTTTAAAGCTTTTGTATTTCTTTTCACTCATGAGTAGTTCGTTTTTGTGTTGATAAGTTGGTGATTTTAAATGATAGAAGATACAAATTTTTCATTTGAAAGTTATAAAAAATAAAACCCCAAAGAGCAATTAAGCTCTTTGGGGTAAACACACTACATTTATTCTGAGAGTAATTATTCGTTGATTGTGATCGTTAATTTACCATCATAATAAGTGGTCTCAAGATCAACATCAGCAATTTCAGTACCTGGGTCATAGCCATTCCAGTAGATATCAATTTCTACTTTTCCTGTAGCAGGATCATATGTACCATTTGAAGAAGACATGATCCAATAATCATCGCCATTACTTTCTCTAGTTCCGTAAAGTTGCTTAGGAATAGAAACTGTGCCATTCTCTTCATCGATTACTAGTTCGAATGAACCTACGAATAGGTAAACAGCATCACCCGTGATTTGAACTCTATCACAAGCTAAGCTTACTGGCTCTGCAGCAGAACCATCAGTATCTGTTCCACTGTATGCATCTGCATCAAAGAAATCTAGATAGTCAAGTGTAAGAGAGCTACCGATCAACATTTCACCTAAGCTAGTACAAGCTTTAAATGCACCCAATGAAATAGTAAGCTTACCATCATAGAATGAATCTTCAAGATCTACTTCTGAGATGTCAGTACCTCCAGCGTAACCATTCCAGTAAATGTCAACGTCAATTTCACCTGTTGTTGGATTATAAGTACCATCTGAAGAAGACATGATCCAATAGTCATCGCCATTGCTATCTCTAGTTCCGTAAAGTTGCTTAGGAATAGAAACTGTACCATTTTCCTCATTGAAAATCATTTCAAAAGAACCAACAAAAAGAGCAACAGCATCTCCAGTGAATCTGATACGGTCACACTCTAAAGAAGTTGGTTCAAGTGCAAGACCATTTTCATCTGTACCACTATAAGCATCAGCATCATAGAAGTCTAAGTAGTCTAAAGTAACAACTTGATTTAAATAAAGGTCAGATACAGAAATACACGATTCATATTCTGGGAAGTCATCGTTCATTAGCATAACTGAAGCTGATGAATAAGAATCTGCAGTACCAAGACCAACAGTTGCTCCAGTAGCTCCTGTAAGACTTACAGTTACACTGATATTTTCATCAATTAAATCATTATCGATTGCTTCTAGTTGAATAGTACCAAGGTATTCACCAGAACCCAATGTAACAGTTCCTCCAGTTACATCTTTCAATCTAGATTCCCAACCATCGGCACCCGTAATAGCATAAGTTACACTAACACTTCCAGAAGCATCTGTAGATGTTAATCGAACTGGGATTTGAATTTGTCCTGCAGTTCCATCAACTGATTCTGTAATGGTGAAGCTTGTTTCAGTAAGAGAAACGTATGCATCACCGCTGTAAATTACATCCGTATGTTCTTCACATGCCGCTAGACCTAGCGCCATTGTGGCACCAAAAAATAGCGATTTGATATATTTTTTCATCATTGAATTTCGCTTTTAGAGTTAAAAATTATTGCCACATTGGAGATTGAACCAAGTTTGGATTTACAATCAATTCTCTTCTTGGAATTGGGAATACCCATCTTTTATCTCCAGCAGGTAGGTTATTAACAGTAACCTTTGGCTCATCAGCCATAGCACTTCTATCTAAGTCCTTACCCAAACGTTTGAGGTCATAGAAACGATGACCTTCAAAAGCTAACTCTCTTCTTCTTTCATCCAAGATTTCTTGCTCACTAAGAGAAGTAAGGTTTGCAACACCTCTGTTGGCTCTCAACGTATTTAGTCTTGTTAGAGCTTGAGTGGCGTTATTTGTTCTGAAGTGTGCTTCAGCACTGATTAAATACATTTCACTAACTCTAAGGACATCTAGAGATCTATTTTGAAGAAATGCTCCACCATCGTTAGTAGAGAATTTTTTGACTAAAGTACCAAGAGTAGCATCCTCTAAGAAGAAAGCATCATATCTAGCATCACCAGCTTCGTATAGATCAATTAACTCTTGAGAAGCTCTTCTCGTTACACCTGCTTCATTCGCAGCCCAATATCCTGTAATGTATTCATCATCTACTTTACTGAAAGCTCTGAAAAGAACTTCTCCTTCACTCACACTACTCCAATTTGAGACAAAAGCATCAGCTCCTAAAAGTGAAGTCTCAGTAATCACGTCATCAGCATATTTTGCAGCATTGGCATAATCTCCAGCATAAAGTGCTACACGTGCAGCAAGAGCTTTTACACTAACTTCATTGAAACGGTAGATATCAACAGCGCCTTTTCCACTTAAAAGCGAAATAGCTTCATCAAGATCTGCGAAGATTTGATCATATACTTCAGCGACTGTATTTCTTGAAGGGTAAGAAACTTCAGAAGCTAACATTACTGGAATACCTGAATTTGCTTCAGAATGATTTCGATCTAATGATGTACCAAAGTTTTTCAGAAGATCAAAGTGTCCCATCGCTCTCAAAGCAAGAGCTTCTCCTCTGATTTGTTCCTCTAGATACGCGTCTTCACCTGTAAATTCTTCAAGTTTAGCTATAGTGAAGTTAGCTCTGTCGATTAAGATGTAACCATCAAACCACGCATTTTCTAATCCTCCACTGATCACTGTGAAATCAAAGTTACCAAAGATAAGTACAGTACCTCCACCAGTACTTGGTGTGTTGTATACATTATCAGACATCATTTCAGGGATATTCATACTGTAGTGCAAGTAGTCTGCCCCTACCTCAATAATTGAGTTGTATGAACCAATCAAGGCTTTCTTAACATCCTCTACAGATTGGAATGCATTTAATTCCGTCTGACTTTCAAATGGCTCTTCTTCCAAAAAATTCTCACAACTGCTAAAAGCCATAGAAGCAGCCATAAGTGCTATGATCGATTTATTTATGAATTTCATATTTATTCTCTTTAAGGTTTTAGAAAGTCAAGTCAACACCGAATGTAAGTACCTTACTCAATGGGTAAGCGTTGTTTACATTAGTACTTCCTGTACCGTTATTTGTTGACTGAACAGCCGTTGACATTTCAGGGTCAATACCCGTGAAAGATGTGAAAGTATACAAGTTCTCTCCTTGAGCGTAGAATCTAGCTTTTTCAACACCTAGTTTCTTTGTCCAAGTTTGAGGAAGTGTATATGCCAACGAAAGGTTTTTCAATCTTAAGAAAGAAGCATCTTCCCAATGGTCAGTTGTTGCGAATAATGCTTGACCTGACTCTGCTTTAGGGTAAGCAGAAATGTCTCCTGGCTTTTGCCAAGAATCTAACAGTTTAGTTGAGTGGTTTTGATCTGCATAAAGCACTCTTTCAATCTCAACTCTATCCCAGTTTAGTTTTGTTGCTCCTTGCTCCCAGTTGAAAAGAGCTCTAAGCTCAAGTCCTTTCCATGTGAACGTAGTTCCAAATCCACCAAACCAAGGTGCTTCAGTAGTTCCAAGAACAATTCTTTCAGCTTGGTTGATATCATCAACAATGCTTCCATCAGAATTTCTGAAAAGTAAACGACCAGTAGCAGGGTCTACACCTACTTTATCGTAAGCTCTAGCTAAGAACAATTGCTCTCCTTCAATATTTGCAAGTTCATCAACTTGAAGTTGTCCAACACCTCTGTATTCTACACCTTCTTCATTCAACTCAACTGCTTTAGACTGATTACGAGTTAGGTTAGCAAAAAGTGAAACTCTCAAATCTTGAGTTAAGTTAAACTCAGAATTTAATGTAAGCTCAACCCCTTGGTTATTCAAGTGAGCATTGTTTCTTGTTTGACTGCTGAAACCAGAAGTGTAAGGTAGTGGCGTATTGATGAATGATTCAAAGGAGTTATTGTTGTAGTAGTTGATACTACCTCCAAGTTTTCCTCCGAATAAAGCAAAGTCAACACCAGCATTCAATTGCTTAGAAACTTCCCATTGTAAGTCTGGGTTTGAAGGCTTATCTCTGTATAAACCAGCTCTACCATTATAACTGATAGGGCTAAGAGTTGCTAGAGAACCGTATCTGCTAATTGCTCCTTGGTTACCAACAGTACCATAAGATACGCGAAGCTTAAGGTTGTCAATCAATTCTGAATCTTGAAGGAATGCCTCGTCAGAAAGAACCCAACCAGCACCAATACTGTAGAAATCACCCCATTTTTTGTTTTCACCAAATACAGAAGTACCATCTCTACGATAAACCCCTCTTAAGATATATTTTCCTTTGTAGTCATAATCAACATTTGCGAAATAAGACATTTGAGTAAAACGCTTATCATAAGCACCTGTAACACTTGGTTGGAAAATGTCAGGAGAATGTAATGCAGGTGAAACGACATCAGTGAATCCATAAGCATCAAATCCTTCTGTAATACCATCTTCCAAAATATATTCTTGGAAAATACCAGCCGAAATTGTGTGGTCACCGAAAGATTTATCGAATTGTAGAGCACTTGTACCTGTCACTAAATAATCTTGATAGTTACGAACACTTAGGCTTCCTTTATCACCAGGAGTCAAGTTTGCGTAAAGGCTATTAGGGGAAATAGCATCTTTTGTACGCTCTTGGTCGTATTCAACACCTGTTCTTGACCAAACTTTCAAGAAGTCAGTCAATTCATATGTAAGCTTCAAACTAGAAACAATACCTAGAAGAGAACTTGAGTTCTCACCTTTATCAATTCTTTCAAATGCATTTGAACCGTTGTAGTCAAGTGGAAGATACTCTCCGTTTTCATCTTGACTTTGGTAGTATGGAAGCATTGTAAGTACATTGTATGCATCATTTCTATAAATGTTATCGATCGTTGCAATACCCACTTGTGTTCTTAGGTCTACATCTAATCGTCCCATTTTTTGAGAAAGGTTCATACGAACTGTACCTCTTTCCATACCTGTTTTACGAACTACACCTTCTTGCGTGAAGTAGTTACCTGAAATATAGTATTTGCTATCATCATCACCACCTGAAAGACTCAATTGGTGTGATTGCGTAATACCTGTACGATAGAACTCATCAAACCAGTTAGAAGTAACATCTGTATTTGGCTCTTGAAGCATGTAGCCATAACTTCCTGGTGCATATGTAGGTCCATCTTGAATCATTTCTTCAAACTGCTCTCTTTGTTCTGAATCCATCATGTCGAATCCATTTGTTGTAGCTTCAGCAAAACCCATATAAGAGTTAAGTTTTAGAGTAGCTTTTTCAGAACCTGCTTTTGTAGTAACAACTACTACACCATTAGCACCTCTAGAACCGTACATAGCTACTGCAGAGGCATCTTTCAAAACCTGATAAGAGCTAAAGTCGTTAGGGTTAAGAGTTGCGAAAGTTCTTCCGTCTACTTGTACCCCATCTACAATAAATAAAGCTTGGTTAGCTCCAGCTAAAGAACCTGTACCTCTAATTTTTACAGAAGCGGCAGCACCAGGTGCTTTAGAGTTCATGTTTACTTGCACACCGGCTACTTGTCCTTGAAGCGCTTGTTCAAAAGTAGGAACTGGTCTTTGTTCAAGTGCTGTAGCGTCTACAACAGCTACAGTAGAAGTCATTTTTTTAACGTCTTGTGATGAGTAACCATCAACAACGACTTCTTGTAATTGAAGAAGATCTTCTTCAAGAGTAATTTCAAAATTAGTTTGATTACCTATCTCTACTAGTTGGGTCTTATAACCTACAAATCTAACTTCGAGAGTTGTAGCCCCAGCTGGTACCGATAACTTAAATTCACCATCTATCCCTGTAACTGTACCTGTTGTTGTGTCTTTAATAAGTACAGAAACTCCTGGCAATGGATAAGTTCCATCGCTAACAGTACCTGCGATGAACCTTTCTTGTGCTAATCCTGCTGCGCAAAATGTTATGAGCAGAAGAATGGTAGAAAATAGTTGCTTCATAAATGATAAATAATTGAGTGGCTCTATGTATAGCTTATTGTTATAATAAAATCATTAGCCTCAATGAAAAAGTATTCACTGAATGAGTAATCCAATATTTAGTCTACACTTCAATGTTAGGAGATTAAATATAGGGGTGCATGAACGAGGCCCTAGAATAGGGTGTCATGTTGTCTTTGAGAAAGTGTTGTTGAGAAATCATGTATAAAGAAAATTATACATGTGCAATCGTTAGTTTTTGAGGTAAAATAATAGCGTAAACGTAGTACGCATAGATCGTTAAACACACAAACTGATTGCTTTCACATGATAGTGAAAACTAACAGTCAAATATTGGTTGAAGTCCTTGTAGTTGAAAAGACTTACAAAAAGAAACGTTATGGTTGTTGGAAAAAGTCATTTGTTTTGCTTTTCGCTTTACACAATTTTATATAATAATTGTAAATTTTCCAAAAAGGAATGATAAATTTTTAAATGGAATTATCCAATTATTATGAATTTATACATAGGTGTATAAAGTACGTCTAAATAATTATTTGTCAGTTGTTTATGTGAGTGAATCTATTTTGATTCAATTCAAACACTTTTGAAATAGGTGTTTTAAGGAGGGGAAGAGTTAATTTATAGTTACTTTTGTACAGTGGAAAAATCGCAGTCTAACCAACAACTAGAAGAAGGTTATTACCTCCTAAATTTTTTAAAATTAATAGACTTTGTTTGTGTGCAATATGATGATCTTCTTTCCGAAGAGGAGAAATTATTTGTAGAACAATTCAGAAGTTTATCTCAAGATGCACAACGATTGTACGTTCGATTGTTGAGTAGGAAAGGGCCTTATTTTTTAAGCTCAAAACTTCAGTATAAAGAGGTATTATCAATAGAAAATGCAATTACTGAACTGATAGATGATGACTTTGCAAAAAGTAATGATCGAGAGAATGCAGTTGTTGCACTTTATACGCTAACGAAAAGTGAATTAGTTGATTGGTTAAGTGTACAGTCGTTTCCATTTCCAAGTAGTTTTACAAAGGCTAAAAAACAGACAATCATTTCGTATCTGTTAGAAATGGAAAATGATAGTCTTTGGGATGCAATCGATTCTTCCATGAATTTTATTAGCCTTGAAAAACTAACGTATGTTCAGTTATTCAGATTGTTGTTTTTCGGGAACCTCGAACAAGAGCTTCATGAGTTTATTTTGGAGGATTTGGGTGTACTCAAATATGAGAATTACCCAATTCGGAAAGAAGATCGTTTTTTTCAGACCAGAGAAGTTATAGAAGCGAGTTTTTTGATGACTAACCTTAAAACTGAATTATGGTTGGCACAAGACGCTAAAGATGTAGATCGGGTTTTAGAACTTGGAGAAATTCTTCTTTCGTATCCTTTTCCTGAACGTTTGACCAAAAGAAGAGCTAAAGCGTGCAATCAGATAGGGCGATTTTTGGAAACCTTTAAACTTTGGGATCAAGCATTATTTTTCTATCAGCAAACAGAGCAGTCTCCTTCAAGAGAAAGACAGAGTAGAGTTTTAGATAAAGTGGGGGAGTTTGAGCAAGCACTTTCGATCTGTAATGAAATCATGAAGAATCCGAAAGATGACGAAGAAGCTGAGTTTGCTCAGATGTTTGGTGAGAAGTTAAAGAAGAAATTAGAACTACCTTTTGAAAAAGCGAAACGAGTAAATTACCCGACAGAAAATTTGATATTGAAGAAAATCGAAGTTCGAGTAGAGCAAAGTGTTCTTCAGTATTATCAGACTTTAGGTTATGATGGATTTTATACCGAAAATTTGATTTGGTCTGCTTTATTTGGTTTAGCTTTTTGGGATATCATTTTTCAGCCTGTACCTGCGGTATTTTTTCATGCTTATCAACGTGGTCCTGTAGATTTGTTTCAAACAGAGTTTAGGGAGAAGAGAGAGGTTGAAATAGCTGCTCGATTAAGAGAATTAGAAGAGGGTCAATTCTTAAGGAAATTAGTCTTGGAACGTTGGGACGAAAAGTACTTGACAGCAAATTGGTTGGTGAGCTGGAAAAAAGTAGAAAAGTATCAACTAGAAACAATCTTGGATTGGCTGTCGAGTAAACAGCTCGTTTTACTTTTTGATCAGATGAGTAAAAGTTTGAGTGATTTTAGGTCTGGTTTTCCCGATCTATTTATTTTTCACCCAAAAGAAGATAAATATGCTTTGGTAGAAGTAAAAGGTCCCGGAGATCAGCTAAGATCGAACCAAAGAAGATGGTTACGTTTTTTTGCTAATCATCAGATTCCACATTTTGTAGCAAAAGTGAAATGGGATGAATAGGAAATAAAAAAGCCGAAAGCAATTTGAGTTGCTTCCGGCTTATATTTTTGATCAGTAAACTGATTATTTATTTTTCATTACAGTTTCAGTACGGTCTGGACCTAAAGAAACGATAGTGATAGGCACCTTGATGTAATCTTCGATATACTTCACGTAGTCAAGAAGCGCTGCAGGAAGTTGATCGAAATCTACTGAAGGGTTAACTTCTTGATTCCATCCTTTCAATGTATCATAGATTGGTTCAGCTACATCTTCCAAATCGAATGGTACTTCTTCTGTGATAGAACCATCTTTCAATTTGTATGAAGTACATACCTTGATCTCTTCAAAGTTGTTCAATACGTCAGCTTTCATCATGAATAGCTCAGTTGCACCGTTCAACATTACTGCATATTTAAGCGCAGGAAGATCTAACCAACCACAACGTCTTTCACGACCTGTAGTAGCACCAAACTCATGACCTTGTTGTTGGATTTGCTTTCCAACTTCGTCAAATAGTTCCGTAGGGAATGGACCAGCACCTACACGCGTACAGTAAGCTTTGAAGATACCGTAAATGTTTTTCTGACGGTTTGGTGCAACACCAAGACCTACAGAAGCACCAGCACCAAATGTATTTGAGCTTGTTACGAATGGATAAGATCCGAAATCGATATCCAGCAAAGAACCTTGAGCACCTTCAGCCAATACTTTCTTACCAGCATCAAGCGCATCGTTGATCATGTATTCGCTGTTTACGAACTCAACTTTAGTTTTGAAGTACTCAACAGCCTCCATGAATTTCGCTTCCATTTCAGCAAGAGCTGAATAATCGAAGTCGTAGAATTCAAGAATAGTCTTATGTTGATCTACTAACTTAGTGTAACGCTCTTTGAAGTTATCTGCGAACAAATCTCCAGTACGAAGACCTACACGAGCAGATTTATCTTGGTAAGTAGGGCCAATACCTTTTAGTGTTGAACCGATCTTATCTTTCCCTTTGCTTTTTTCGTAAGCAGCATCAAGCAAACGGTGAGATGGGATAATCAAGTGTGTCTTTTTAGACATCTTTAGTTTATCAGTAACAGAGAATCCTGCTTCTTCTAGTTTTACAATCTCATCTTTCAAGATTGTCAAATCTAGTACTACACCATTACCAATAATATTTTGGGTATTGTCTTGGAAGATACCTGAAGGGATTTGGTGAAGAACATATTTTTGTCCTTCAAATTCCAAAGTATGCCCTGCATTTGGTCCTCCTTGGAAACGAGCAACAACATCATATTGAGGAGCTAGAACATCGACAACCTTGCCTTTGCCCTCATCACCCCATTGCATTCCGAGTAAAATATCCATCTTTCTATCTATCTATTATAATAGGTATTTTCAACCTAAGTTTATTCGCAAAATCTATCCTCTCGCTTGCTGACGCAACAAACGCACTCCTTCCGAGCGAGTGTCAACAGTGACAAACGCTAAATCTAATTTTGTAATCTTTAGGAGCTTTTTGGTTTGAGCGGGAGGGTTTATCAAAACCATATTGCCATGCAAATGGTCTACAAGGTTCAGAATACGTATCAATAGGCTCATACCACGACTATTGATATGTTTTATATCTGAAAGGTCTACGGCACAATGCTTCACGTTTTCGTTTAGGTGTAGGCGTGCTATTCTCACAAGTGCAGCTTCATGAGGTAAGCCAAGTAAATCTCCTTCAACTCTCAGAAGAAGAATATCATTATGTAAGTAATAGTCGAATATCACAATCCGTCAACTTAACTATAAAGACCGTTTCGTAAAAAAACCTTGCAAATATATTAAGAGTATTCCGATTAATAAATAATTTGAGCTATTACTACGATCATAATATCTCTAAAACCTTCAATTATTTTGAAAAGATAACTCTCTGTAGAACAAAAAAACTTACAATTTATATCCTATTTGAACTTTTTAGTTTTTTACAAGAGACTTCTTTTTACCCATAAAGTTTTTAATCAAAAAAATGTAACTCTTTAATTCTCCTTTGTTAACACTTCTGACAGTCTTGAAATTAAAAGTGTTTACCTTTTCGTTAGTTGTAGTTTGGTTTGTATTTTTATTGTCTCTATTGCAAAAAAATATATTTCATATTATGGTGTTAATTCGATTCATAGAAAATGATGTGATTTTGGAGATTCTTTGAAATTTTTTTGAATAAAAAATAGTGTTTTTCAAAAAATAGGGATTGACCTATGAAGAGATAATTTTGAGTCTTCACGATGTATTTTTGTTAAAATCAAAATCGATGGATTTGAAAAAAAAAGTGAAAAAAAAATCACTAGAATATTTGGAGGTTTATGTGGTTGATATTCAGTAGTTATTGCTTGTTTTTTAATGCTCTTTCTATGAATAATCCTACTTGTAAACATAGTGTTATCGGCGGTAGTAAAGATTCAACTCTATTTTGAATTGAAAAATCCATTAAATTTGTTGGATGCAAGGATGAGAATATGGTAAGATATCTTCATCAGCAGAGAATATATTTTCGTTAGACAAAGACAAACAATTTACGAGATTGGGAGTTCATTTTAGCTGAGTCACCTATGCTAGAGTGAAGAGTGTAAATTTTGTGATCATATGAATATTTTTGAAAAAAGAACAGCGTATAAACCATTTGAATATCCAGAGATTCTTCAGTTCACGGAGGCAATCAATCAGACGTATTGGGTGCATACAGAAGTGAATTTTGATGCTGATGTACAGGAGTTTAATACTGTTTTGAATGACAAGGAGAGATCTGCGATCACAAATGCACTAAAGGCAATTGCACAGGTAGAGGTAGCTGTAAAAACGTATTGGGGTAACCTTTACAACCACTTGCCAAAGCCTGAGTTTAATGGTTTGGGTTCTACTTTTGCAGAATGTGAATTCCGCCATTCTGAAGCATACAGCCGTTTGCTTGATGTGATTGGTGTGACAGATTTTGAAGAATTTATTCAAGATCCTGCTATTTCTGATCGTTTGTCGAAACTAGGAGAGTATATCTCATTGGGGAAAGCATACACTCCTCGTGAGTTTGCAATCTCTATGGCTACTTTTGCTTTGTTGGTTGAGAATGTTTCACTTTTTAGCCAGTTTGCAATTGTACTTTCATTTACGCGTTTCCAAGGCATCATGAAAAATGTAGCCAACCAGATCGCGTGGACGTCAAAAGATGAAAATGTACATGCAAAGGCAGGAATCTATATTTTCAATAAAGTTGTAGAAGAAAATCCTGAGATTTTTGACGAGGATTTGAAAGCTACGATCAGAGAAGTAGCTCATTTGTCTATGGAAACTGAAACTCGAATTCTAGATAAAATTTTCGAGAAAGGAGAGTTAGACAGTATTCCAAAGAATCGTTTGGTTGAATTTATGAAGCAACGTGTAAATGAGTCTTTTGAAGAGATTAATTTACCAGCACTTTTTGAAGTAGACTCAGAAGAAGTAAAACAAATGCGTTGGTTTGAAGAGGAAGTTTTTGGTAATAGCCAAGACGATTTCTTCGCGAAACGTGTGGTTGATTACAGTAAGCATGATACTGCTTTTTCTGAAGACGATTTATTCTAGTTTTTTATCAAGAATAATTTTTAGAGAATACACATAACAGGAGCTGAGTTGAACTCAATGATTCAGTTTCTGTCTATTGCTTTTTCTACCAATATAAAATCTGCATGTACCATATTAGCTCCACTTTCTCAGCAAATTGCGGCTAGGTCTACATGCTTGTTCTAATTCTATTAGGTTCGTTAAATAAAATAATAATGCAACAAGGATATTTTGATTGGTTGAACGAAGAGTCCTTGACCATGTTGGAGAGAGGCTATCTGCTAGAAGGGGAAACTGTAGAGGATGCCGTACATCGTGTTGTAAGTTCAGCTTGTAAGTATTTGAACAAGCCAGAAATGTACGATGAATTCTACGAGATGATAGCCAAAGGATGGGTGGCTTTGTCTTCACCTATCTGGTCAAACATGGGGACAGAAAGAGGCTTGCCAATCGCTTGTTTCGGATCTTATGTAGGAGACTCGATGCACCGTATTTTGGAAACATTCGCAGAAGTAGGGATGATGACCAAAGTAGGTGGAGGAACTTCTGCTTATTGGGGGGATTTAAGACCAAGAGGGGCTGAGATTAAACATAATGGAACGTCTAACGGACCAGTGGCATTCATGAAAATGTTTGACACTGAGATGAAAATCGTTTCACAAGGGAGTACACGTAGAGGTTCTTTTGCCGCGTATTTGCCAATTGACCATCCAGATGTTCATGAGTTCTTGGAAATTCGTGATATCGGGAATGACATCCAACAAATTTCATTTGGAGTGACAGTGAAAGATGCTTGGATGGAAGAGATGATTGGTGGAGATACCGAAAAGCGTAAGATTTGGGCTAAAGTGCTGAAGTCTCGTAAGGAAAAAGGTTATCCGTACATCATGTTTGAAGACACTGCCAACAAAAATACGGTAGATGTTTATAAAGATAAAGGTTTGAAGATCAATCAATCAAACCTTTGTACTGAGATCATGCTTCCAAATAACAACGAAGAATCATTCGTTTGCTGTTTGACAGGTATGAACTTAGCTAAGTTTGATGAATGGAAAGATAAAGGAGCTGTAAGGCTTGTAACTTTCTTCTTGGACGCTGTTATTTCAGAGTTTATAGAGAAGGCGAAAGATGTTCCGTTCTTGTACCGCGCAGTTAAATTTGCAGAAAGACATAGAGCTTTAGGTATCGGAACATTAGGTTGGCATTCTTACTTACAGCAAAAAATGGTTCCATTTGATAATATGTTGGCAACTTCTCATACGAGAATTGTTTACAAACACATCAAAGAGGAAGCATACAAAGCATCTGCTGAGTTGTCAGAGATTTATGGTGAGCCAGATGAGCTAAAAGGATACGGTAGAAGAAATACAACTTTGATGGCTGTTGCGCCAAATACAAGTTCTTCATCTATTCTAGGTCAAGTATCACCAGGTATTGAGCCATTCAACTCAAACTACTTTACAGTAGGTCTAGCTAAAGGAAACTTTACGCGTAAGAATAAAGAGTTGGAAAAACTTCTTGATGAGAAAGGACAAAATACAGATGAGGTATGGGTGTCTATCATGAGAAATGAAGGATCTGTACAGCATTTGGATTTCTTGACACAAGACGAAAAAGATGTGTTTAAGACGTTTAAAGAAATCAATCAATACGAATTGATTCGTCAAGCAGCTATTCGTCAAGAATATATTGATCAAGGTCAATCGTTGAATATTAATATTCCACCAGAGACTTTGCCAAAAGATATTAACAGATTGTATATCGAAGCATGGAAATTGGGTGTGAAAGCACTTTATTACCAACGCTCGCAATCAGTGTCTACCAGATTTATGACATTAGACCCTGAATGTTTGGCGTGTGACGGTTAATACAATCCAACTTAGCCATAAAAACTAAATAAGGTCGGGAACGCAATTTCTCGGCCTTTTTAGTTTATAGCAAAATTATAATTGGAATAAATCAATATTTATTTGTTATATAAATAATTGATTACTAAACTTATATTAAACTAGAAACCTACTCAGAGAGTCTCAAATCACAAACTATTATGAAAAAGCTAAATTTAGTACTAATCCTTGTTGCACTTCCTATAATTACATTTGCTCAAAGTGGGAGAGTTCAAGATATGGTTGATCCTTTTAATACAAATACATCCCTCATCTATGGGAAAGGAAACGAAAAGATCAATGGATCACCCTTCTTATACGAGTATTGGTCAAGGTTAGAAGTTTTAACTAAGAAAGATAAGATGATAACTTTTGACAAAGGAAAGTTAGATGTCTGCTCTCAAAAAATTCTTTTTGAAAAAGATGGGAAAGAACAATGGCTTCAAGATAACCATGTAAAGCAAGTTTCATTATTGAATGCAGATGGATCAAAAGAAGTTTATTATAGAGCCGCTTTAGACGGCGAAACGGTATATTTAAGACATTTGGTGGAAGGAAATCAATCACTATTTGTACACTATCAGATTAATATAGTTAAGCCTAAACAAAATTTTGAACAAGGTTATGGCTCATCTTCTTCAACTAAAAAAGCTTATTTTTCTAAGATTAAAACTAATTATTTGGTAAGTGCAGATGGGTTGAGTTTTAAATTGTTGAAAACTAAGAAAAAGCAAGCTCATGAGGCATTTCCTGCTCAATACCATTCAGAGATCAAGTCACTTATAAAAAAGGAAAAGCTTTCATTGAAAAATGAAAGTGATGTAATTTCTCTTGTAGAGAAGATTAATGGGATTATCCAGCAATAAAAATAAGAATAAGGTCGGGAAAGCAATTTCTCGGCCTTTTTAGTTTTTGTTTTTGAAGTCAAATTTCCAGGTAAAACCAGCACTGACAAACCAGTCTGAAATATTCTCGCCATTTTTTGAGTAACCTCCAAAAGTATCAAGTTGTAGATGAGGAGTTAATAAGAAGGCTAAACCCAAATCTACTTTACCATCCCAATCGTCTTTTTGAAAAAAAGCATAATGTTCGATAAAGCAAGTCCAACTTTTACTAAAGCCAAACCCTAAATTAAGTACATATGTCCCTAGAGGGTGTGGGGTATTGCCGTCCCAAATAGATCCGAAATTTGTAGAAAAGCTCCATCGTTTACCAAAGGATTGTTGAGTAGCGATGATGACTTTAGGAGCGATGTCTTTTGACTTGAAATCATCTAAAACGGCAGGAATGCTCATTAAAAACTGAAATGCAATAGATGGGATAGCCCCTTTTCCTACAAGTAAAGTATTTCTAACTCCTAGTGATAAGTTATCAATTCCTGAAGGAGTAAATTCTTCACCATTTATAGTATTATTCTCACTTCTGATGGATATATCTAAATCGACTTCAAAGGTTTCGGTCACTCCAAGACGAAAGTTGCTATTGACTAAAAAGGCATGCCCATCATTTGAGCCATTTTCATAGCCAGATATTTCGGCTCCTGTTTGAATAAATAGAACATTTTTACCTACTGTAGATGAAGAGATGGCAATGCCTGGTCTATCGCTTTCAAAATCATGTATATGTTGTGCAAATAAAATATTGGGTAAAATGAAGAGGTAAGTGAAAGCTGCAATACTTCTCAAATTAATATTCACTTCGGAATCCAGTTTCATAGTAGTTAATTGGGCTTCTAAAAAGAAAGGTATAGAAAGAAAAGTTTCCAAAAAAGTGATGTTCGATACAAGTTTTTGAGCAATAGTCTTTTGAGGGAAAAGTTGGATTATTTAAGTTTGAAATGTGATCATGCTACCTTTATTTTCAGATCTGTGATATTTTGATATATTATGGATCGTAGCTTAAGGTTAAATATCTGAAAATGGCTAGGATATTGTAGCTTGTGACTATCAAAAAATTAGATAAAAAACTATTTTCTCAATTAACTGCTTATGAATCCCGTATTCATACTTTCACTTTTTTGTCTATTCGTATTCCCAATTTTTAAAACTTTCGGACAAGACAAAAATTATATTAATCAAGGAAGCTCTTTACTCTATCAAAATCGATACGATGAAGCCTTGGTCGCTTTTAAAAATGCACTTGAAGAAGATTCTTTAGAAGTGACAGCACTTTATGGGATGGCTTATATTCTTTACAATAAGGAGCAAAGTCTCAAGAAAGCTCAGAGTCGGAAGATGCTATTAAAAGATTTGACGGGGCTTTACGATACTTTGGAGGTAGCGTATGACTTTTCGCTTAAGGCTCAGAAAGAATATGAAAAACTTTCGGATGGAAAAAAAATGGCTGTACGGCAGCGAGTGGCAATTTCAGAAGATGAAATTACGCAGTACTTGCCTGTCCGCATTAATAATGAAGCCTTCAAGCTTTTGAATGGCGCACCTTATCGAAAGGATACTTATCAACTTTATGCTTCAAAACTTTATAATAGAACTCTTCACGCTGATACACTTGGAGTTCTAAGAGAAAGTCTTTTTGATTTATGTACTCGTTTTCTAGATGAATTTCCTAATGAGGGCTTTAATAAAAAAATAGGTCAGCTCAGAAAAGATCTACTGAGAGAGTATACTCAAGTTCAGAGCTTGAGACAATATGGAGACCGTAGTGGGAAAATGTATGAAAAGCATTGTCTTCAAGTTTTAGAGCTATTCTCAGATCAAGAAATTAAACATATTTTCCCTGAGTTTTATGCGAGTGAATTTGATATAGGGGTGAGAAGTACTGCTCATAATACCAATTATAAAAAGTTGGAATCTTTAGCAGATAAGTACAATACAACAATTCTAGACTTATTGTGTCAGTTGAATATCCATTATGGTGGTTGTGGTGAAAATAATCAGAAGTTGTATCATGATTTTATCACGACAATGGCTCCTTTAGATATTGCTTATATCGCATTGCAAAGGAAAGCAAGACCATTTATACATAGTAGGGATTATGAAAATGCTGTTGCTGTTTTTAATCAGTATAAATCTCTTTTTCCCAATAAAAAAGAGATGATTGCAAAAGTCATTGACTTACTAAATGAGCATGACGGAGGACGACATTTGGTTAATTTAGGTAGTAAAGTGAATAGTCCTAATAATGATTATGAGCCTGTAATCAGTTTGGATGGTTCGACATTGTATTTCGCCCGAAAAACAGGGGAGTCTGGAGAGAATGTGTACATGTCTACCAAAGATATTCATGGAAATTGGACAGAAGCAATTCCATTGCCGCCATCTATCAATACTAGTTCTCATGAAATTCCTCAAGGTATAAATGCAATGAATGATACCTTGTTGTTGTACGGAAATTATAGCCGTCTGAAGCGATTTGCTTATGTGAACAGTATAGAAAGTAGGTTAGGGAAAGGGGATTTTTATTATTCTTCTAAAAACAAGGAAGGGAAATGGGAAAGTATTAATGTCTTTCCATATCCTGTAAATACAAAACACTATGAGGCTGGCTTGAGTATCACTGCTGATGGGCAAGCGCTACTTTTTGCGTCTGATCGTCCATCTGGAGCTTATGATTATAACCCAAATTATCCAGATAAGAAATTATACTATCATGGTTCTGGGGAATTTAATACAGATTTGTATGTGTCTGTGAAAGATGGAAAAGAGTGGGGAGAACCTATAAATCTAGGTAAGGTAATCAATACTCCTTTTGCAGAGAAAAACCCTTATCTACATCCTGATATGGAAACCTTGTATTTCAGTTCTGATGGACACTACGGCTTGGGAGGCTATGATATTTATATGAGTAAAAGACTCAATAAAGATTCTTGGACAGAGTGGAGTGAGCCAGTGAATATTGGGAAAGTGATTAATAGCCCTTACGATGATACTTTCTATATCAGTCCGACAGGGAAAACAGCACTCTTAGTCTCAAATAAAGAGTCTGAGAATTATGGTAAATCGGATATTTATGAAGCAGAATTACCTGAAGAAGTTCGTCCTGAACCTATTTTGATTGTTCCAGGAAAAGTAACAGACAATATTGGTCAGCCTATACAAACTGAAATTGTAATTACCGATAAAGAAACTCATGAGGAAGTAGCTACAGCGAAAAGTAGTTCCAAGGACGGTAGCTTTATCTTATTCTTATCTCCAGAGAAAGAATATCTAGTTTATCCTAAGAAAACGGACTTTTTTGGTAGTGGAGTGCTTTTAGAAATCAATCAAGATATGGGTGCTCGAATTCATAAGAAAGAAGAGTTGAAAATGGTCAATACTTCTGATACCGGGATAGGGGAGCAAACCTTTGTATTGAAAACACTCTACTTTGACAATAACAGCGCAACTATACGTCCAAAATCATTTTTTGATCTTGATCGTCTATTTGGTGTATTAGAAGCGAGTCCTAAAATGAAGATCAGTATTGAAGGTCATACAGATAGTAACGCAGATATTGATTTTAATTTAGACCTTTCTGAACGAAGAGCCGAAGCTGTAAAAAACTACTTAGTAAATAAAGGTTGTGAAAGCGACAGATTATTTACAAAAGGTTTTGGGGAAGAAATTCCAATTGCTGAAAATGAATCGTCGGAAGGGAGACAGTTGAATAGGCGGGTAGAGTTTCGAATTATTGAATAGATATATAAAAAGCCCAGTGAACTTGCTGGGCTCTTCAACATATCTTTCGTTTACGTAAATGAACTTCAAAGAAGTTAAATACAGTGACTGATTCTATAAAACACTACTAAACACTTACCAATCTATTAGCTAGAACTATGTGTTCTGCTATGTTGGTATCACAATTCTACGAATAAGTATTTTATATTCCTATTTATTTATGACTTTTGTCATCTTTATTTTTGGTAAACGTCATTTTTAGCTCTTTATGGGCGATTTTAATCACTAGTTTTCATCTAATTGATTAAATTTTAAATTGAATAAAATAAAAGTGTATTAAATACGTTGTAGTTTTTCGGGTTGTGTTTTTATGAAGTTTATGAAGCGAAGTTTTTAGGTTTAGTCCTAAAAAATTATATTTATAACATTTCTTTTTTTGAATTACTCTGTAGTGGTTTAGCTACTTACTCCTACTTTGTTTAAATACTGATTAGGTATGTTTTTTAATCGTAGTACAGCTATTTTCTTTTTCTTAATTTTCTCGTCTCTATTGAGTTTTGCTCAATCAGAAGCTTCAAAACATCCACAGTTTGTTGTGACCAAACAACAGCACCCTGATATGTGTCATGTAGGAGGTTTAGAGATTACAGAAGGAATGGTGCACTCACCTAAACCTCATGAATTTGTAGATGTCTTGTTGTTCTTACAGAATTATGATGGTTCATGGACTCGCAAGTTTTTTACAAGGAAAGGAAGCGGGCCTATAAAAATGAAGTTGTCGTCGTGTAATTTTACAGGGAATTACTACGCATACGCATACTTTAGTAAAGAGCGACCTTCTACTCTGCCAACGTCAAAAGATGTTGAGGCACGACATAGAAAAAGAGGAGAGAAACCAAAATTTAGAATTGCGAAGAAAAGCCCAAACCCAGAATGCCATCAGAATGCCCCAAGTTGGTTCCTTGAACAAGGTGAAGTATTTACTCCGAATGGAGAAGCTGTAGAGGTGACTCTATTTTTGCAACGTCATGATGGTACGTGGCGCAAAAAGCATTACTCTCAGATTGGCTCTGGATTTGTTGATCTTAATATCCAAGACTGCACTTTAAATGGGAAGTACCGTACATTGGTTCAAATCATTTCTTTATAGTAAAACCCTATATTTTTAAAATTATCAATTGAATTCTTCAATCTTCTTAAATTCCTCAAAACATTAATAGTTGCAAATAGTTTGTATGCTGGGCACTTTTTTAATGTTTCGAAAGAGGGTGCGGAAAAACTGTTTTTTTCCCTACCTTTGTGTCTATTTTGAGAAGAAGAATTAACTAATACCTTATTGATAATGAGCCAGCCACAAAAAATTGAATTGATGGCACCAGCAGGTGGCTTTGACTCTCTTGTTGCAGCAATTCAGGGGGGAGCAGATTCTGTATACTTTGGTGTAGAGCAGTTGAACATGCGTGCGAGAGCAAGTATGAACTTTACGTTAGATGACCTAGACAAGGTTGCAGAATTATGTAACGAGCACAACGTAAGAAGTTATATCACACTGAACACTATCGTTTATGACCATGACATTTCGATCATGAAAACGGTATGTGATCGTGCTAAAGCAGCAGGAATCACTGCAATTATTGCATCTGATCAAGCTGTAATATTCTATGCACACACCATTGGTTTGGAAGTGCATATTTCTACACAAGTGAATATCACAAACGTAGAGACACTTAAGTTCTATGCGAATTTTGCCGATGTAGCTGTAACTTCTCGTGAGTTGAGTTTACGTCAGGTAAAACATATCACAGACCAAATCAAGAAAGAGAACATCAAAGGTCCTTCGGGAGAGTTGATGCAAATCGAGATTTTTGGTCATGGAGCACTTTGTATGGCAGTATCGGGTAAATGTTACTTGAGTTTGCACACACAAAACTCTTCAGCAAACCGTGGCGCATGTGTACAGAACTGTCGTAGAAAATACAAAGTTATTGATATAGAAGATGGTCACGAAATGGAGATTGACAATGAGTATATCATGTCTCCAAAAGATTTGGCTACCATCAACTTCTTAGATCAAGTAATTGATGCAGGAGTAAAAGTATTGAAAATTGAAGGTCGTGGAAAAGGACCTGACTATGTTAAAACTGTAACGCAATGTTACCGTGAGGCAATCGACAGTGTGCAAGATGGTACTTACTCAGATGAGAAAGTAGCAGATTGGATGGAAAGATTGACTACAGTTTACAACAGAGGATTCTGGAGTGGATATTATTTAGGACAAGAGCTAGGTGAGTGGACTGATGCTCCGGGTTCTAAAGCGACACAAAAGAAACTTTATATTGGTAGAGGAAGTCACTATTTCCCTAAAATTGGTGTTGCTGAGTTCAAGATTGAAACGCACAAAATCAATGTGGGAGATCGTATTATGGTAACTGGTCCTACAACAGGAGTGATCGAGCATACCGTGACTGAGCTACACGTAAATGATGAGGGACAAAAAGAAATTGCAGTAAAAGGAGATAGTATGGCTATCAAATTGGATCAAGTAATTCGTCCTTCAGACAAACTATACAAGATTGTAGATGCTGAAGAAGTATCTTAAGCAGAATTACAACTATGGCAACGATAATACATCAAAGAGATAAATGTATCGGCTGTAACTATTGTGTAGAGTTTGCCTTTAACCGTTGGAGAATGTCCAAAAAAGATGGAAAAGTTGTACTTCTTGGTGCAAAAAACAAGAAGGGCTTTTGGTCTGTAAAGGTTGGAGAAGAAGAACTTGAAGAAAACAAGAAAGCAGCGGAAGTTTGTCCCGTTAAGATTATAAAAATAATTGAATAGAAATATTCAAGTGAAGAAATTGAAAAGGATTGACACTTTATTATGGCAATCCTTTTTCTGTTATTAAAATCCTAGAGGTCTTTTAAATCTGATGATTGCAGGCTTATTTCCTTTTAGCTTATATTTTTCTTTAGCAAAATCTGTTACAGAGTCTGCGTTGTTATCTAAGCCAATCCATATTTCATTCTCAGAAAGCAATAAGGCTTCAGCCATTCCGTATTTAGCATCAAATAATTTCCCCTCAGGAGCAGAGCAAACACTACGATAGCTAAGTTTATCAACTACTGTTTGCGTTTCTAAATCAATTTTAGTGATATAATTTCCATTTCGCTCCAAAACGTATAGGAAGTTATTCTCATATTTTAAGTCACCAATATCGTTGCTGTGAGTGTGAGGAAAATCGTAAGCTTCTATGATTTTATTTTTAGATCGATCGAAAGTGTAGATCATTCTTGGCTCTCTTTCTTTCCCGAGGTATGCAATGTTATTTTTAGAATCGATAGCAAGACCTTCCAAGCCAGTATTCATTTTCCAGTTATTAGGGTGAATATCAGCTTCTAGATAAGGAGGAGTGACTTTTTCTAACTTTTTTGATTGAAGATTGTAGGTGAAAAACGACTGATCAACTTCATTGCTGATATAAAAAATAGAGTCTGCATAGTCTAGAGCCTCAAAATCAATTCGACTGTCTGATATTTCTAGATCTATTTGAGAAATTATTTCCCAAGTAGTTTCATCTTTTGCCCAGTCAAGCTGATAGATCGCAGTGTTGTGAGATTTGTCAGCGACAGCCCAAATGCTATTTTCAGGTCCGAAGCAAATACCACTAAGATCAAACCTCTGATTGTAGCTGTTTCCAAGTTGTCTTATTTCTACAAATTCCAATTCACGAATTTCTTCATGAATTATATTTCCTTCTTGAATGAGCTTTGTATCCTTTTCTACAGTTTGATGACAGGAGTTTAAAATAAACAGTGGTAATAATAATTTGATCAACCTTTGCATATCCCTTTAATTATTTCGAATTCTAATCTTAAGGAAAAGATATGACATTAAGTTGATCAAATTATAATGTGAAGAAAAACAATTCGGATTTACTCGTTCATACGTTGCGTGATTGCAATCGGATGTTTCTTGACAGTGTGTTTATCGTGGATTGCATGTGTAAAGAAAAACTTTAAAGTCATATGAATGATAATGAAACAGAGTATAGGTCCGAAAACATACAGAAACGTTAGTTTTCTACTTAACATAAATGGTTAGTCTTAAAATTAGGTTAATACTGATAATAGGTTTTGCTTATTAAACAGGCTGATTGCTCGAAATAGTTTTAGCGTAATGACTTTAGGAAAATTGTTGGGGTAAGTTTTTCTCAAATAGAAAGATAAATGATTAAGAAGGGAAAAGGATCGTGAAAATACTGTGAAAAGAGAAGGTTAAAATAGCAGTATTTAAAGAAATGAGATCGATTTCTAATGAAAACATCGGTTTTAAACCTTTGTAAGAAAGTCTGGAAAATAAAAAAGGGTCTCTAAAATGAGACCCTTTATCTATAAGCTATTGCTAATTATTTAGCAGCTTCAAATCTTTTAGAAACTTCTTCCCAGTTTACTACATTCCAGAATGCAGAGATGTAATCTGGTCTTCTGTTTTGATATTTCAAGTAGTAAGCGTGTTCCCAAACATCAAGACCCAAGATTGGAGTACCGTCACAACCTTCGCCCATTACTGGGTTATCTTGGTTTGCAGTAGAGCAGATTTCCAATTTACCATTAGAAACACACAACCAAGCCCAACCAGAACCGAAACGAGTTGCTGCTGCTGCATTGAATTTTTCTTTCATTGCGTCGAATGATCCGAAAGCCTCATCGATAGCTGTAGCCAATGCACCAGTTGGGGCACCACCACCGTTTGGAGACAAGATTGTCCAGAACAAGTCGTGGTTGTAGAATCCTCCACCGTTGTTTCTAACAGCAGGAGCTAGGTCACCAGACTTAAGGATTTCTTCGATAGACTTACCTTCAAGAGCAGTTCCTTCGATTGCTTTGTTCAAGTTTGTTGTATAGCCATTGTGGTGCTTGCTATGGTGGATTTCCATAGTTTGAGCATCAAAATGTGGTTCTAAAGCATCGTATGCATATGGAAGTTGAGGTAATTCAAAAGCCATTTTTGTATTGTTTTAGTTTTTGTAAATTTAGATCTAACCTTGTTTAGAATTAACAAGACAGTATCCGTATTGTTTAATAGAATAATAACTTAGTGAAAAGATAAAGACTTGAAGAGTAATTTTAAATCATTTACCTCTTTTTTTTAGTATTGATTTTTAGTTGGTTAAAGAGGAATGAATCTGAACTCTTTATTTCTTTACTATTGATGTGGGAGTCCTTATTTTTTTCTCAGTTTTTTGAAAAAACTTCGGATTAATTCTTCACATTCTTCAGCTTTGATTCCTGAAATAACCTGAGTTTTTGGATGGATGATTTTATCACTGACAGTGCTATATCCTCTTTTTAGGTCTGGAGCACCGTATACAATCCCTCCGATCTGACTCCAATACAAGCCTCCTCCGCACATGACACAAGGTTCCAAAGTAACATACAATGTACATTGATCGAGGTATCGATTTCCTAAATATTGAGTAGCGCTTGTAATCGCAATCATTTCTGCATGAGCTGTAGGATCGCCAAGTTTCTCAGTTTGATTATGACCTCTGCCTATAATTTTATTTTGACAAACCACTACTGCACCTACAGGGATTTCATCTTCCTCATATGCTTTTTGAGCCTCTTTAAGGGCTTGATTCATAAAATATTCGTGGCTATAAAGCTCCATAGTTTTGTTAATGCTGAAGGTTGAATGATGTTTGGCACAAAGTTGGATAATATTAAGATATATTCCGATTTCGTGTTATACGGTCGAATATGTAATTCTTTGAATAATCGCTTAAAATTATGGGGAAATCACTTCTTCGAAAGTGAATAGAATCCCTTTTTTAGATAGAAATACTCATAAATTCGGTAAACACAGTCTTTGAATAGACTAAAAATTTACTCTTTTATTGTGATTACCTTAAAACCTTTAAATATTTGTTAGGAATACCCAAACAAGTAAAACTGTGATAATTCACAAGAAGACTCAAATTCAATCAAAGGTTTTTAAATAGAATAAAACTAAGAATTTTATTTTTTTCACTTGCTAAAAACTACAACCAATGGGGAAATATAAAGTTAAAGATTCTGATCTTGTTCAGCAGTACAAAAATGGAAATGAATTAGCTTTTGAAACCTTATTAAATAGGTATAAAAACAAGCTATTTACTACAATCTTACTTGTCGTGAAAGACTCTGATGTAGCTGAAGATTTACTACAAGATACGTTTATCAAAGCTATAAATACGATAAAGTCTGGGCGATACAATGAAGAAGGTAAGTTTATGCCATGGATCACTCGTATTGCTCACAATATGGCTATCGATTATTTCAGAAAGCAAAAAAGATATCCATCTATGGTCATGGAGGAGAGCCTTCCATTGTTCAATACGATGGACTTTGCAGAGGATTCTTATGAGTCGGTGCAAATCAAAAAAGAAACTTATGATAAACTACGTTTCTATATTGAGCAGTTACCAGATACTCAGCGTGAGGTCTTAATGATGCGTCATTACATGCAGATGAGTTTCCAAGAAATAGCAGATTCTACCAATGTGAGTATCAATACAGCTCTTGGGCGTATGAGATATGCTTTGATCAACTTGAGAAAGTTGATGGAACAAAGTGCTACTTTTGAAGTAAGTGAGGCACTGATCTAATTCGAATATATTTCCCCAATAATATATGATGAACTCTTACCAAGCTTGGTAAGAGTTTTTTATTTCTTAGCTGTTCACTTTCAAGAACGTCTCAATATCTTCATCTAACCCAAAAATGACAAGTTCATCTTGTGCTTCTAGCTCTATATCCGATCGAATCTTTTTGATTAAATGCTGCTGACGATAGCGGTGTCCATCTTTAGTGGTTTCGTAAGTACGTTTGATTGCCAATAATTCTAAGTTGTAGTTTTCCTCAAAGTCTAACTCACCAACAGTTTTTTGAATTAATCGAATGGGAAGACTTACATCTGCAATTTGATGGTTGTCAGGTAAACTCAAAAAAGAATGCATGTGAGGGTTCAACAGCGTTTCAGCAATTGCTTCTCCCATCGCATCTTCGGGAGAAATAACTTCAGAAACCCCTAGTTTGTCTAGGATGATTTTCTGCTGAGGGCTTACAACCCTTGCTATAATTCTTTTAATGTTCAATTCAAGCAATTGAACAACAGTAAGTAAAAGCCCTTCAATATTTTCCCCAATAGCCACAAGTACAGCATCCATATCTTGAACGCTTTGTGCTTTTAGTGCTTTCCCGTCAGTAGAATCTAAAGCTACAGCAAAAGCTACTTCGTCTTTTATTATTTCTATTCTATCTATGTTTTTGTCTATGGCTAGCACTTCTGCACCTTCGTGAGAAAGTTTACGAGCAACGGCAGAGCCAAATTGCCCTAATCCAATGACTGCGAATTTCTGAGTCATAAAATTTTATGAGTTAAATTGATGTGTTGTAACCGATTTTTTTACGTCGAAAAAAAGAAGTTGGTTAAAAATACGATTGAATTTTAAATTGAACTTGTTTTTCGGCTATTGAAAAGAAAAAAGTTCTAAATAATTTATTTTATATTGACCTAAATATACTTTTCTATTCTATTTTGGCTCAAAATCTTAATAAGTAACTCTTAGTTAAAAATAGACAAAGTACTTTTTGCAAATTTTATAGTTTTTAATTTCGTTTTGAAGAGTAAGTAGTAATACTTCTTAAAATGTTTTCTTCAAGCTACAAAAGCATAAAATAAAGTTAAGATATTCATAAGAATCGCTGTTTGGGAAAAAACAGGATTCTTAGCAAATTTGCATTGTATTATCTAGTTTTTTATATGTACAATTTTAAGGATCTTCAACAATATCTAGCAACACCAAGAAAGGCTGTTATTTTGCCACACCAAAAACCAGATGCAGATGCATTAGGCTCTTGCCTAGCTTTGGCTTCTTACTTGGGAAAAGCAGGGCACAATACTACAGTTATTTCTCCAAATGATTATCCTACCTTCTTGAATTGGATGGAAGGGCATGATAAGGTTGTTGTCTATGATAATGGCAATGAAGAAAAGTCAGCTAAGATTATTGGAGAAGCAGACATTATCTTTTGTCTTGATTTCTCTTCTTTAAATCGAGTTGACAAAATGGAGAATTTGGTGAAGGCTCAGCTAGGAAAAAAGAAATTCGTAGTTATTGACCATCACCAAGGAAAAGAAGACTTTGCAGACTTTGAACTATGGGATATCAGTGCAGCAGCAACAGCGCAACTGATTTATGAATTCATCTTGATGGACGAAGGTAGCCATAAGATTGACATCCCGATGGCAGCAAATATTTATGCGGGAATAATGACTGATACAGGTTCTTTCAAGTATCCTGGTACTTCAAGCAGAACTCACCGCATAGCAGCAGACCTTAAAGACTTAGGTTTAGACACCGCTAAGATTCATAACCTTGTTTATGACAATAACTCTGAGAATAGAATCAAATTTTTAGGTTTTGCCCTAAATCAAAGATTAACGATTCTCAGACCACTTAAGGCTGCGTATTTTGCCATTACTGAAAAAGACCAACAGCGTTTTAATACACAAACAGGAGATAGTGAGGGCGTGGTCAACTACGCTTTATCTATTGAAGGTATTCGAATTGCAGCATTTTTTAAAGAGCAAGAAGGGAATGTCAAAATTTCTTTCCGTTCGATCGGTGATTTCTCTGTAGCTGAGTTGGCTGCTAACTATTTTAATGGTGGTGGGCACAAAAATGCAGCAGGAGGAATTCTGAGAAACTCAAATCTTGATATTGCAATTCAAACCTTTGAGGAGGCGCTTTCGAGTATGTTATCAGTTAAAATCGAAAATCAATAAAAAACTTTTTAATGAACTGGAGAAAAAAAATACTTTGGAGTGCATGTGTTGCATCTCTAGGGTTGTATACGGCTTGTAGTTCTTCTGAGGAATCAGGTGAGACAAGTGCGGGTCACAAGTATAAGCGAATCATTGCCGCTGAAAATAAAGGCGTAGTAGACTCTTTACTAGTAAAGCCAAAGTCTAATACTTACGTATCGTATAGAGGAGAGGTAGTAAATGCCAAAGATTCTGTATTAGCAGAGTTTGGTTATATGTATGATATGCCATCTTTTACACCTATTCGTAATGCTGAGTCTCCAAGAGGACTAGAAGAAATCTTGGTATTAGGTGCTCAAGGCGATAGCTTGGTGATGAATACAACAGCTGGTGACATGATGTTCAGAGGTCTTGATCCACAAGATGAATTAGAGCTTCGTGTACGTCTTCTAAAAGTATATGACGATGTTAAAGTTGTAAGAGCTGAAGCTGATTCTCTTCGTAAGATTGCAATGGAGAAGCGTGAATCTTTTATGGAGGAACGTTATGAAGAAGAAAAAGCAAGCATCGAAGAATATGCAAAAGCAAATAATCTTGAGTTGTTACAAGCTGAAAATGGTACTTACTATGTAATTACTGAGCAAGGTAATGGCGGTAAATATACAGAAGGTGAAACAGCTGTAATGAACTACAGAGGTACTTTGTTAGAGTCTGGAAAAGAATTCGATAACTCTTACGATAGAGGAGAGTCTTTCAAATTTAAGCCAGGTAAAAAACAAGTTATAGCGGGTTGGGATGCTGTTGTTCCTTTATTGGATGAAGGTTCGAAAGCTATTATTCTTATTCCTTCAAAATTGGGATATCAGGATAGAGTAAGCCCAACAATTCCAGCAAATGCTACATTGAAATTTGAGGTTGAAGTAGTAGGGTTCATGGATGATGTTGAACTTGAAGAGCAACGTCTGAAAGATATGGAAGCTCGTGTACAGAAAGAAAAAGCTGATCTTGTTGCCTACGTAAAAGATAATTCTTTGACAAGTACAAAAACTGAATCAGGTTTACAGTATGTAATCACAGAAGAAGGTTCAGGAGAGTATCCTCAAGTAGGAGATACTGTAGTTGTGCACTACACAGGTACTTTGTTGAATGGTAAAAAATTCGATTCTTCATTGGATAGAAACGAGACTTTTGAATTCGCTTTAGGACAAGGTCGAGTAATTAAAGGATGGGATGAAGGTATCGCATTAATGAAGAAAGGTTCGAAGGCAACACTATTGATTCCTTCCAATTTAGGTTATGGAGAAAGAGGTGCTGGTGCAGATATTCCTCCATATAGTCCATTAAAGTTCGATGTAGAGCTTGTGGATGTTAAAAAGGCGAAGTAATAAAAAGAAATCTTCAAAAAACAACGTTTTTTTCATTGAACGTGTCTAAATTAGTGGTCTATTTCCTATGGCTTAAAATATGTCATTTGAAATTAGACCACTAATCGTTTTTAAGACACAGTAGTGCGGATTCAGACTTCTACTTTTTATGAGAGCAAAGATATATACGTTGATGTTAACAGCTTTGAGTTTTTCTATGACTAGCTGTTTTGATGATACAGATGACATAACACAGGAGAATATCAACACCATTGAGGCATTTTTAACTGAAAATGACCTTTTAGAGAATGCAGTAAAAACCTCAAGTGGTTCTTATGTAGTTACAGTAGAAGAGGGAAGTTCTAAAAATGCTGAGTCTAATTTAGTTTTAGAAACCGATTACTACGCTTATATCTTTGATCCGAACGCTGAAAATGGAGAAGGTCAATATCTTGGAATTTCACAAGGTTTTAAATTCATTCCGGATTCATCAATTTTTTCACTAGGATTTAGTGAAGGAGTTCAAGAGATGACTGAAGGTCAGCGTGCAGAATTTTATATTCCTTCGGGAATACCAGCAGGTGCTTCTCCTGGTTTTTCTACTGATGTTCTTATTCCATCAGGGGCAATTTTCAAATATGACACACGTCTTAAAGCTATTCGCACCTTGGCTGAACAGAACGCCATGGAAGATGAGTTGATTGAAGAGTCATTAGATTCTTTGGCTAGAGATGTGTTAACTGAAATTGGAGAGTTACCAGAACCTTTTGTTATTGAAGATTTAATCGAAAGATTAGATTCTGGGGTAGTAAAAGTTAGAATTTTATCGAGAGGAGATACAACCTCAGTAACAACAGATAGCCAAGTGAATGCAGATTATCAAGGTTTTTTCCTTGAAAACGGTGATATGTTTGATGAAGCATTCGATACAACTTTTGAACTAGATACAACAAGCTTTGTATTTGGTTTTAGTCAAGGGCTATTGAATATGAAGCAAGGAGAAAGAGCATTGATCTTTATTCCTTCAAGAGCTGGTTATGGGGCTACAGGTTCATCGGATGGAACTATTCCTCCATTTGAACCAATTTACTTCGATGTTTATGTACGAGAGGTAACAGAATAATAACGACGAGAGCTAGAAAACAACGAATAGAATGAGAAGAAGTATTATTTATAGCTTACTCTTTTTGGGTAGCATTTTTACATCTTGTAATAATTTTGGAGGATCAGAATTTGACCAATCAGAAATTGAGCAAATGCAGATAGAGACGCATATTGATTATCTGTCTGATTTATTTGCTGCTGAGTATGGTCTAGGAGATGATTTTGATTTCAGACAAGTTGAAGGATATCAGATCACAGAAGAAACGGGGATTCATATTCTTCCTATTCCAAGTCCATTTCCTCAACCAGATACAATAATCAATGCCACAGTTGGAGACACACTCTTGATTGATTATATCGGGTCTACTTTAGATGGGGTTATTTTTGATCAGAGCACTGATATTTCAGGCCCATTTGAAATGGTTGTAGGAGCTACAGATGTTATTCCTGGATGGACTGAAGTATTTAGAGGAGAACTACCAGTAGGAGGTTCTACTATTTATCTATTCCCTTCTGCTACGGGTTATGGGGTTACAGGTAGGTTACCCGAAATCAAATCTAATGCAATATTACAGTTTGAAGTAACGATTGATAGTGTAAACTTTAAGGCACCTATTTAGCCTTCATAATACTTCTTTTCAAAAGAAAAAGCCTTTCTATTTTACATGAATAGAAAGGCTTTTTCTATTTAGAAATTATATCGTTTTGTATAAATCTGCTGATTTTTTTCTAACCTTCTGCATCTGCTGATAGCTATCATCTTCTGAGCGATAGCCAAGCGGAATAACAACCGTCGGTAGCAGATTCTTCTCGGATAAATTGAGTATTTCTACATATGCTGCAGGGTCAAATCCTTCCATAGGGCATGAGTCAACATTTTCAAGTGCAGCAGCTGCTAATATGTTACCCACAGCAATGTATACTTGCTTCTGAGCCCATACCGTTAGTTCTTCTTGTGATCGAGAATTTACGGTGCCTTTCATCATTTGACTGAACTCTTCTAACATTGAAACTTCTAACCCACGAGTATCGGCTATTTGTTTAATATAAAGGTCAACATCATGTGTAGAAAGGCTTGAGTTTGCACACAATACTAACAGGTGTGAGGCATCCACAATTTGAGTCTGATTCCAAGAAGCATCTTTAAGTTTAGCTCTCAGTTCTTTATTTTCTATAAGAAGAAATGTATAAGGTTGTAAGCCGTATGATGAAGCAGAAAGGCGTCCAGCCTCTAAAATGCGTTCAAGTTTTTCTACTGAAACTTCTTTTGTGTTATCAAATTTTTTGACGGCATATCGCCAATTTAGTGCATCAATGAAGGTATTCATGATTTATTTACGCAATGTTTAGTGTGAATTTGGTTAAAGTATGAATTACTATTTGTCTAAATATTAAGGTGATGAATATCTAAAAGTTTAAGTATTCATACTAGAATATCTAAACATTAATTAAATGATACAAGCGAAGAGTAAAATGTGCATAGTTTTTGCCTAAAAAGCTTGAAGTAACTAAAACCAAATCGAGATCAGGAAAGCAACTGATTATATACTATAAAAGGAGACTTTTCGTTCTACTATAAATAACACTCAAAGGATAATGAATCTTATGAAAAGATTAGTTTTAATAGCCTCATTATGTTCGGTTCTGGGTATTTTTTCAGCTTCAGCTCAAGATAATGCCGATATGGTATTCTTTAAATTGGGTGAGCAGATGAAAGCCAAAGGAGATTTTCAAGCAGCAATCAGTAATTATGATTTAGGTCTTGCAGTCGCAGATACTTCTTCACTTATTTACAATTCAAAAGGAGAGTGTTTGTTAGCATTGAAGCAAACTGATAAGGCTATTGAGGCATGGAATAAAGCATTGAGTTTGAGAAGTAATTACCCTCAAGTATTTCAGTCATTATTGAAGGTTTATAAAGAGACTAAAAATGATTTAAAATACATTGAAACGCTAGATAAATATGCACAAGTCCTTTCTCCTGGAGATAAGGCAACAAGTTATTTAGAGATCGCAAATCTTTATTATAACTCTGGAGATAAGGTTAAAGCGCTTGAGTATAGTCAAAAGTCTTATAAAGAAATTTCTGCTAAGACAGAAGCATATTACTTAGCAGGTTTGATTTATAATGAGCAAAAGAAATTTGCAGAAGCTGCAACTGTGCTTAAAAAAGGTGTTGGTTTTCTGAATTCTTCAGACCCAAAATCTAGTGCTAAGTTTTATTATAACTGGGGATTGGCTCTTTACAATGGAGGAAAGTTTGAAGAGTCGGTTGAAATTCTTCAGAAAGCAAGTTATGGACCTTACAAGCCTAAGGTTGCTAGATTGATGCCTGATTATTATTACAATGTAGCATCAACTATGATGACTCTTCATGAATGGGATGAGGCAGAAACAATGTTGAAAAAAGCATTGACTATTGACCCTAGCTTTGCTAAGGCAAACTTAATGTTGGCTGATTTAGCCCTTAAAAGAGCAGGTACTGCATCGGCTGTTGGTTATTATGATAAAGCCTTGAAAGGAAAGACAGGAAATGATAAGCAAACAGTAGAGATTTACTCAGAATATATTGACTTATTGATTTTGAGTCATAAATATTCAGAAGCTTCTAAATTGGCAGAACAGTGTTTAACTAAGTACCCTCAAGCTCTTGGAGTAGCTTATTTGAAAGCAGTTGCTTATGGTAAGAATAACCAAAAAGATGCTGCAATTAGCCAGTTGAAGCAGTTGTTGACAAAACCAGGACTTGCACCAATTGATAAAGTGACTTATACGTTCACTATTGGAATGTTTGAAAAAGATGCAAATAAAGAAAAGGCTACCTCAACGTTTAATAAAGCGAAGAAAGGTCCTTTCTCAAATGCAGCAGATTATATGTTAGTACAGCTAGGAGCAGTAGAGCTTTAGTCTGTAACTAAATAAAAATACCAATTAGCTAAAAACTAAGTAAGCCATTGAAGATTAATTTCTTCTTTGGCTTTTCTTTTTTGTATCATTAGTTGCGCAGAAAAAGACAAACCCCGAAGAATAGGTTTAGCCTAATTCATTCGGGGTTTATTTTATTACAAGAATAAAATACTATTATAATAGTTTATGTCTTATCCTAAGTAAGGCTTCAAAGCTTTACTTCGTGATGTGTGACGAAGTCTTCGTATGGCTTTTTCTTTAATTTGACGAACTCTTTCACGTGTTAAGTTGAATTTTTCGCCAATCTCTTCAAGAGTCATAGAATGCTCTCCATTCAAACCAAAATACAATGTGATGACATCAGCTTCTCTTTTTGTAAGCGTCGAAAGCGCTCTTTGAACTTCTCTTCTAAGCGAGTCATTCATCAATTCTGTATCAGGCTTCTCTTCTTGATCATTCTCTAAGACGTCGTAGAGGTTGTTTTCTTCACCTTGTACGAATGGAGCGTCCATTGAGACATGACGACCTGAAATTTTCATGGTGTCAACAACTTCATTAGTTGTTACATCAAGAACTTCAGCAAGCTCGTCTGGAGATGGCTCACGCTCGTACTTTTGCTCTAACTCTGAGAATGTTTTTGAGATTTTGTTAAGAGATCCTACTCTGTTTAGTGGTAAACGTACAATTCTTGATTGTTCAGCTAGTGCTTGAAGAATTGACTGTCTAATCCACCATACAGCATAAGAGATAAATTTGAAACCACGAGTTTCATCAAAACGTTGAGCAGCTTTGATAAGACCAAGGTTTCCTTCATTAATCAAATCACCAAGAGAAAGACCTTGGTTTTGATATTGTTTAGCCACCGAAACCACAAAACGTAAGTTTGCTTTTGTAAGCTTTTCCAAAGCTCTTTGATCGCCTTCACGGATTCGCTTAGCCAATTCCACTTCTTCATCGGGTGTCAATAGATCGACTTTACCAATTTCTTGAAGATACTTGTCTAGTGATTGCGATTCCCTGTTGGTGATCTGCTTACTAATCTTGAGTTGTCTCATTAGATGGTGCCTTTAATATAATTTGTGATAATTAGTGCCTTGTTAACGAGTCGTTCTTTTGAATAGTTCTTGAATTTTCTAAACCAAACTTAACAACTACAATAGTTGGTTAGTGTTTGAAAAAAAAGACCTTTTGTATAGAATAATAATGGCTATGTCCTATAAATTCATCGGATGAATAAACTGTTTCTTTTTTTTATAAATCGAAAGTGTTCGAACTATTTTTAATAAAGAAGCCTTTCATTCTACAGTAAAATCTCTTTTTCTTCTAACCTTTGGCGAAAACGTACAAAACAGGAACCGTTATTCACAGCTCCTGTTCTGCTAGCTTTATTTCTATATTTATAACGTTAATATCTAGGATTATTGTCCATTTTAACGTATGAAACTTTCTAAATATTTCTTATCTGCGTCCTCTGCCGTCTCTGTCTCTACCGTTTCCTCCATCTCTACGTGGTCCACGGTCACGACCTCCACCACGATTTTCTCTTTCACGACGGTCTCCGCCACCTCTACGAGGTTCACGTTCTACATAACCTTCTGGCTTTGGAAGTAAAACTTTTCTTGATAGACGGAATTTACCAGTTTTTTGGTCAATCTCTACCAATTTTACTTTTACTTCTTCTCCAATTTCCATTAAGCCATCCATAGACTCGATACGCTCCCAAGAAATTTCAGAGATGTGAAGAAGTCCTTCTTTACCTCTCATGAATTCAACGAAAGCTCCGAATGGTTGGATAGATGTTACTTTACCTTCATAAACAGTTCCTGCTTCAGGTACAGCTACAATCTCGTTCACCCATTTCTTAGCCGCTTCCATTTTTTCTTGGTCACTAGCGAAGATATTAACAAGTCCTGCATCTTCAATTTCTTCAATCACAACAGTTGCTTCTGTTACTTTTTGAATCTCTTGAACAACTTTACCACCAGGACCAATTACAGCACCAATCATATCTTTCTCGATTCTGATTGATTCGCATCTTGGAGTGTGAGGCTTCAAGTCAGGTCTTGCTGCTTCAATTTCTGCATCCATGATGTCCAAGATGTGAAGACGACCTTCGTTAGCTTGCTTCAAAGCAGTAGTCAGTACTTCGTAAGAAAGACCGTCTACTTTGATATCCATTTGACATGCAGTAATACCGTCTCTTGTACCAGTAACTTTGAAGTCCATGTCTCCTAGGTGATCTTCATCTCCTAAGATATCTGAAAGAATAGCATAGTTTCCAGTTTCAGGGTCTGAGATCATACCCATTGCGATACCAGAAACACCACCTTTGATTGGCACACCAGCATCCATTAGAGCAAGAGAACCCGCACAAACAGTAGCCATAGAAGACGAACCGTTTGATTCTAGGATGTCAGATACAATACGAATTGTATATGGATTATCCTCGTCAGAAGGAACAACTTTAGATAAAGCTCTGTGAGCAAGGTTACCGTGACCAATCTCACGACGTCCAGGACCTCTATTTGGTTTTACCTCTTTTGTAGAGAAACCAGGGAAGTTATAGTGAAGGATAAATTTATTAGTACCTTGAACCATAGCTCCATCAATCATTTGCTCGTCAAGCTTAGTACCAAGCGTAACAGTTGTCAATGATTGAGTTTCACCTCTAGTGAATAGAGCAGAACCATGTGCTGAAGGAAGTAAATCTATTTCAGGAACAATTTGACGAACTTCAGTCAATTGACGTCCATCCAAACGAATGCGGTCATTCAATACAAGATCACGAGCCGCTTTCTTTTCAACTTTACCTAAGTATTTTTTGATCAACCCGAAGTCGATTGAATCATCATCTTCAGGGAAAGTTGCGATATATTCGTCTTTAACCGCTGTAAGAGCAGCTTTACGGATATGCTTTTCTTTGATTGTTTGCTTAACTACTTCGTAGAACTTGTCGTAAGTGTCAGCAAAAACTTTTTCTTTCAATTCTTCATCTGAAGGAGGGGTTGAATACGCTCTTTTTTGCGTTGTTCCAGCTAGTTCAGATAGCTCAAGTTGGGCAGCACATTGTACTTTAATCGCCTCGTGAGCTTCTTTGATAGCCTCAACCATATCTTCTTCAGATACTTCGTTCATTTCTCCCTCAACCATCATAATGTTTTCGGCAGTACCGGCAACAATTAGGTCTAGGTCAGAACCATCCATTTGAGCTGGAGTAGGGTTGATGATGTGAGCACCATCTTTTTTGATTACTCTAACTTCAGAAATAGGCTCTAGTACAGGGATATCTGATACTGCAAGTGCACAAGATGCCGCCAATGCTGCAAGCGCATCTGGTTGAGCTTCTTGGTCTGCAGAAATCATATAAATATTGATTTGCGTATCGCAATGGTAGTCATCTGGGAAAAGAGGTCTGATTGCTCTGTCTACAAGACGGCAAATCAAAACTTCTCTATCACTTAATTTACCCTCTCTTTTTAGGAATCCTCCAGGAATTTTACCTGCAGAAGCAAATTTTTCTTGATAATCGACTGATAATGGTAGAAAATCGACGCCTTCTCTCATGTCTGGAGTAGCTACTACTGTAGCCAATAACATGGTGTCGCCCATTCTTAATACAACAGAACCGTCTGCTTGTCTTGCCATCTTCCCTGATTCGATATGAATCTCACGGCCATCAGGGAGCGCAATTGTTTTAGAAATTATGTTTTCAAACATGTTTTATTACTTATAATGCTTTCTTTCTTACATCGAGTACGACCGTCAAAAGTAATCTGGTTATGGGGAAATTCAGTAGAGAGGGACTGACTGTCTTAATATTCACCAGTATTTTGTGATCGACCAGTTAAATGACTTATCGTCAAATATACAGAGGTTTCTGAATAAAATATCTTATCCAGAAAATAAATCCACTAAAAGAGTATAAAAAATAGGATAAAGAGTGTTTGTGGATTTGAAGACAGATCTATTCTATAATTTTAAGGGTATGAAAAAGGAATCCTTTTGAAAAAAGGATTCCCTTTAGATCTATTCGAATGATTACTTACGGATACCAAGTTCTTTGATAAGAGCTCTGTAACGCATAATGTCTTTCTTCGCTAGATAGTTAAGCATTTTACGACGCTTACCTACAAGTTTCAACAAACCAAGACGAGTTGCATTGTCTTTCTTGTTTTGTTTCAAGTGCTCAGTCAAGTGAGAAATTCTCAATGTGAACAAAGCGATTTGAGCTTCTGGAGAACCAGTATCAGTAGAACCTTTACCGTATTTCTCAAAAATAGCTTTTTTGTACTCTGGAGTTAAGTATTCGATATTTTCCATTGTAAACTACAAATAATTTATAAATAAACTGAGAGTTCATTGCCTAGTAGCCAAGCTACAGGGATTCAATCTATTCGCAGCATATTTATGTGTTAAACATAAAAACGGTCGCAAATATACGCGATTTATGTGTAAACTACAAGTTATTAATAGCTTAATACTTGCTAATCTAATTCATTAACAGTCTAAAGACATCAAGACTTCTTTTTCTAAGCTTATGATATCAAAATGCCCATTCTGGTAAATAGCATAAGATGGAGGATAACCGCCTTTTGGTAGAGCAATTGAACCAGGGTTGATAAAGAAATAGTCGCTTTCCTTTTTTGCTACAGGTATATGTGTGTGCCCCGAGATGATAATGCTGTTTTTAGGAAGAGTAGGTAAATTTCCTTCATAATAAATATGGCCGTGAGTTAAGAACATTTTTTTATCTCTATCACAAAACCACGAATAGTCAGCCATTGTAGGATAATCGAGAAGCATCTGATCAACCTCCGAGTCACAATTTCCTCTAACGGCAATAAGCTTTTCTTTAAATGAGTTTAGACTATCAGCTACTTCTTGAGGGTTGTAGCCTTCAGGTAAGGGGTTTCTAGGTCCATGGTTGAGGGCATCACCAAGCATAATGATAAATTCGGGATTTTCATCTTCAATGATTGGTAACATCTTTTTTAGGGCAGTGGCTCCGCCATGAATATCTGAAATAAAAAGGATTTTCATGATTGATGAGTTTTATTTGTAATGATATTACAAATAAAAGCTTTTTATCAGATGTAGTAAGCTAATAAAACCTGCGAGGAAGGAAAACCTTGACCAAGACCATTCGGATAAGGTAGCTACTTTATAGATTTTTACTTCCCTATTTAAAGGAATTCTATTTTGAATGAGAAGTACTGAAATTCCGATGAAAAACCACTGTATTAAATTGTATGTTTGATAAAAGTAAGGGTCGAATAAGAATACTACTGAAATGATAAGGTAAGGTACAAGTGTAATAGCTCTGAGGTAAAATAAAGCATTTTTTCTTTCTCTTACGCGTCTTGTTGCTGCCAATGAAAGAAATGGTTTAACAAGAGTTTTACTGATAAGAATAAGTCCTAATACGCTGCTGAGGGCTAAGATGATATATACAATTCGGGCGAGATAACTGTTATCCATCCAAGCCATAGCTAAACCTAGCTCGCGCATATATAGATTAGCATAGAATAAGTCAGTTACAATTTCACTTATACTGATGAGGTGAACCCATAAAACAATACTAGCAAGTGCTACTGACTTACGAAGACTCCAATTATAAATTCTACGGCTAATTACCGCAAGAAAAAAAGTAAAGATGCTACCGATCGAGTGAGTGAGTATGATTTCTGATTTCTGCCAACCATGCTGAGGTCTAAGAATCGTTACACTCAACTTATCGAGTTCGTAAGGCATATCTAGAAACTCTGCCATTCCAATCTTTGCACATAGGGCTAAAATGTGAACAAAGTAGAAAGAAAATGCCAAGCAAAGTGACATATTAATGATAAGTAGTTTAATCGGATCTTTTGATAGTATTGGGTTTAAGAGTCTCATAAAAACTATGAAGGAATAAAAAGTTGGATTATTACTTTCAATTTAAACTCTACAATCTAAAATGAAAAATAATTTTTCCTTTAAAAACAGATAAGAGCTTATTTCTTATCTGTTTTTCTTTTACGCAAATGGTTGAGTCCATATGCAGCACCTGCAGCTAACAATGCAGATGCACCTCCATCTATAGGTACACCTGCACCACCACCTTGTGGCCTGTCTTGAGCTTGATTTTGTATAGGAGGTGGAGGTGGAGGTCCTTGAGCGAGTACGCTGGAAAAGGGTAAAATTGAAAATAGAATGATAGTGTAAAGGAGTTTCATAGGATAGTTTTTAGGTTTTGAAATTTGAGATAGGTAGAAATGAGGATTTGAGTGTCCATCATTAGGTATATTAAAGGATGTAGATGTACTACTGTTAGACAGTAGTCGCTTGTTGATTGATTTTTACCCCACTAAAATAATTTGTCCATATCATCCACATACAGAAGATAATAAGATAGACGGCAATGGCGTAAGTGTATTTGTGGTTAAAATCAAAAGTCAGAGGGCTTTTTACATAATTGATCGCTAGAATCATTACCCTTAGAGCATTTGAAGCATAGATGAGTAAAACCCCTATCAGTCCGTAGCTGACTTTGGAAATGATTTTACCAGGAGAACTTCCAATAAAACCCAAGAATAAAACCATCAAAGAAAGACCATTACAAGCGTGACCAATCCACACTGCAGGAATTTGATTTAGGAATACCTGATTTTTAACTCCATAAGCATCGTATCCAAAAAGTTGGAGTAGGTAGACACTAGATACAGCAACACTTTCAGTTAACCAGATATCTAAATGTCCTGCAGGTTTTAACCAAAAAATATAAGTCGTTTGCCATAATAGATACAGCACGACTGCTCTTATTAAAAATAAATGAAGAGAAGATAATTTGGGTAGGTGTATAGTCATATGTGTTAGGTAATTAGGTTAAGGTTGATACAAATGTAATCTTTGATAGATTGAGTTTCTTTCAGATAAAGAGAAAAGCATTACATGGCAAAGGTCTAGTAGTTAAATATGTTTTCTTCGAAAAAATCGACTTGAGGCAGTATTTAATGACATGTGTATTTATAAGGTAAACCTTTCAAGGGAAGTGTAAAAAGCCTTGTGCGAAGGTTTGAAACAAATCTGATCAAAGTTGTAGCTACTTGATAAATAATCTGTTTGATGTTTATTTAGTTTATACCCATAACACAATACACTGTTTAAATCAAGGGTAGTAATGTTTAATGGTAAATAATTTTAATCAGTGTTAGGCGTGGCATGATTTTGTCTAAATCTATTTTTACTATTTAGAAATACTGAACTTTTTAGTGGAATGTTAGGAAAAAAGAAGGGATTTATCCGGAAACTCTTAATTACTGGAACTAGCAGAAATTACTCCAAAGAACTAAACCAATCAATAGGAACTTCAAATATCATCAATGTCACATTTTTTTGTTTGGCCTTGGTTACTGCTATCATCTATTCGGTAAAAGAGCAATATGAAATAAGCCTTCCTGTTACGGCATTAGCATGTAGCATGATAGGTGTTTATTATATCACCCATAGAGGAGGACATCAATTCTCCAGACTAGTTTTAGCTGTTTTACCCTCTATTTCTATTGCGTTGATTGCATCGGTCAAAAAGTACTATTTGCATCATGTAATGGGAACAGTTGGTATTATGGAGTACGTAGTGCCTAAGATAATATTGTTAGGTTTTGTAGCGATACCATTGGCTCTATTTAGTCTACATGAAAAGAAATCGTTGATTTTTACTTTGTTGGTAAATGCAGGAATTATATTGTTTATAGATAATATTCTTACCTATTATAAAATAGATATTGCATCAGTAGAGTTAATGTTGAAACCTCGAAACTTGTTGCAATTCGCTATTTTCCTATCTATTTCTATTACAGTCACGACACTTTACATTTATAAAAAGAGGAGTCATGATGCTCAAGAAGAGACCCAACGTAAAAATGAGCAATTGACTGCTACGGAAGAGGAACTACGTCAAAATATAGAAGAGCTTACGATTATTCAAGAAAAATTAGCGGCTCAAGAACGTGATTTACAAACAATCTTTGATGCCGTACCTCAACCTATTTTTATTACAGAAACGAAAGGACGAATCTTAAAAGCAAATAGAGCTGCTGAAAATTTTTATGCTCCGAAAGGGGAGAGCTTGATTGGGCTTAATACCGATTATCTATTTAGAAATACGAAGGATGAAAAAGGTCTTTTGTCAGAAGTTAAGCGAAAGAAGATTGTAGATGAGTACGAAGTTGATCTTATCAAGAATGATAATTCGATTCATCCTACACTCGTTTATATGCGACCTGTCCGTTACAATAGAGATACTTCTTATTTAGGCTCTATTGTAGATCTAACAACGGTAAAAGCTATGCAAAAGGAACTTGAAGAAACAAATCAAGAACTGAAGCATCAGCATGAAAGTAAGATTAAGAGTATTCGATATGCAGAGACTATTCAAAGGTCAATTTTACCTTCGAAGAAAATAAGTGAATCAATGTTTCCAGAAAACTTTATTCTTTATAAACCAAAAGATATTGTTTCTGGAGATTTCTACTGGATGTCTGAACATAAAGATGGAAAGAAATTAGTAGGGGTAATAGATTGTACAGGGCATGGAGTACCAGGGGCATTTGTCTCAATGGTTGGTAATAATATTTTATCAGAAATTATCTATCAAAAAGGGATTCTTGACCCTGCAGAAATTTTAGATAGATTGGATAAAGGTCTAGTGAAAGCACTTCAGCAAGAGGACGGAATCAATGACGATGGGATGGATATTGGATTATGTTTGGTAGAATCCATTGATAATGGTCAGACAAAAGTCACTTATTCAGGTTCTAAAAATACATCTTACTTCCACACTAAGAATGAACTGCAAGAGCTAAAAGGAGATCGTAGAGCAATTGGTGGAATAAAAAGATCGCAAAAAGCGACAAAGCAGTTTACTAATCATGAAGTTTTGTTGGAGAAAGGAGATATGTTGTATTTGACAACGGATGGTTTCCAAGATCAGCATAATGGAGAAAGAGATAAACTAGGTTCTGTGAAATTTAAGCAATTGCTAGATTATTCATCTAAGTTAGAACCTTGCGAACAGAGAGGTTTATTAGAAGCTGCTTTAGCAAAACATCAAGCTGAAGAGTATCAAAGAGATGATATTACTATTTTAGGTATCAGAATATAGATTCCGATTTAGCTAAAAGAATAAAAGCCTGTCATTCCACTAAGGAAGACAGGCTTTTTATTTATCTAAAGTTTAGAAACTTATACTGTTTCTACTTCTTCGTTTTCTACGTAATCTGAAACTGGAATACAGCTACAAACAAGGTTTCTATCACCAAAGGCATTGTCTACACGACGAACACTTGGCCAGAACTTGTTCTCTTTCACGTATGGAAGAGGATAAGCAGCTTTTTGTCTAGTGTAAGCAAATTCCCAAGTATCAGCAGTAATCAAAGCAGCTGTATGAGGTGCGTTTTTCAATACACTTTCTTCAGCAGCATAGATTCCATTTTCTACTTCTCTGATTTCTTCACGGATAGCGATCATTGCATCGCAGAAACGATCCAATTCACCTTTTTCTTCACTTTCCGTAGGCTCAATCATCAAAGTACCCGCCACTGGGAATGATACTGTAGGAGCGTGGAAACCGTAGTCCATCAAACGCTTCGCAATATCTTCTACCTCAATTCCTGCAGCTTTAAACTGACGACAATCCACGATCATTTCGTGAGCAGAACGTCCGTTTTTACCTACATATAGAACAGGATAGTGATCCTTCAATCTTGACTGTAAATAGTTTGCATTCAAGATGGCAGTTTTTGTAGCATTTGTCAATCCTTCTCCACCCATCATCGCGATGTATGCATAAGAGATTGGCAAGATACTAGCAGAACCGTAAGGCGCAGCAGAAACTGCGTGTGCAGCTTTTTCTCCAACACCATTGTCAACCAATACGTGACCTGGCAAGTATGGAGCAAGATCTGAAACCACACCGATAGGACCCATACCAGGACCTCCACCACCGTGAGGAATACAGAATGTCTTGTGAAGGTTCAAGTGACAAACGTCTGCACCGATAGTAGCAGGGCTAGTAAGACCTACTTGTGCATTCATGTTTGCACCATCCATATATACTCTACCACCGTTTTGGTGGATGATATCACAAATTTCGATGATACTTTCTTCGAATACCCCGTGAGTAGAAGGGTAAGTCACCATAAGAGCAGAAAGGTTTTCTTTGTGCTTTTCAGCATTTGCTCTTAAGTCTTCTACATCAATGTTTCCGTTTTCGTCACATTTTGTAACGACTACTTTCATACCTGCAAGAACTGCAGAGGCAGGGTTTGTACCATGAGCAGAAGAAGGAATAAGAACAATATTACGGTGTCCTTCGCCTTGTCCTTTGTGGTATTCACGGATAGTCATCAGACCTGCATACTCACCGTTTGCACCAGAGTTTGGTTGTAATGAGAATGCATCAAATCCTGTAATTTCACATAGCCATTGCTCAAGGTTTTGTGTCAATTCACCGTATCCTTCTGTTTGTGTTTTAGGAGCAAATGGGTGAATTTGACCAAACTCAGGCCAAGTTACAGGAATCATTTCTGCGGTAGCATTCAACTTCATTGTACAAGAACCCAAAGAGATCATTGAGTGTGCCAATGAAAGGTCTTTGTTTTCCAAACGCTTCAAGTAACGAAGCATTTCGTGCTCTGAATGATAGCTGTTGAATACTGGGTGTGTCAAGTATTCTGACTCACGCTTTAAGTTTTCAGGAATTTCTAACTCAACAGTCTCAGCCAATACTTCGATGTTGATGAATTCTTTTCCTACTACTTCTGCCAAGATATTTGCAATCTCTTCGATGTGAGCTGCTGTAGTTGTCTCATCGATAGCAACACTGATAGAACCATCAGCGAAGTAGTTGAAGTTTACTTGATGTGCTTCTGCAGCTTCTTTGATACGAGCAGCTGTAGCTGGCTCTGTGTTTAATTTAACAGTATCGAAGAAGTTTGAGTGTGCAACATCATACCCCAATTTAGCGGCAGCTTTACTAAGCAATACAGCCAAACCGTGTGTCTTTAGACCAATTTTCTGTAAACGCTCAGGACCATGATAGATCGCATAAGCAGCCGAAATTACGGCCAAAAGAACTTGGGCGGTACAAATATTTGAAGTTGCTTTTTCTCTCTTGATGTGTTGCTCACGTGTTTGGAGTGCCATACGTAGAGCATCGTTTCCATCTCTATCTTTAGAGATACCGATGATACGCCCTGGAATTTGACGTTTGAAAGCGTCACGAGTTGCGAAGTATCCTGCGTGAGGACCTCCGAATCCCATAGGAACACCAAAACGTTGCGTTGTACCAACTACGGCATCAGCACCCATTTTACCTGGCTCTTTCAAGATTGTAAGCGCAAGGATGTCTGCTGCTACGGCTACTTTCACATTGTTAGCAGCTGCTTCGCTAATGTAGTCAGTATAGTCAATCACTTCACCATTGGCATTTGGGTATTGAAGTAATACACCAAATAGTTCAGGGTCAGAAAGATCGAATTTGCTGTAATCACCCACTGTGATTTCGATTCCTAGAGGTTCAGCTCTAGACATCAAAACATCAATTGTTTGTGGGAAGCAGTTCTCTGATACAAAAAATTTGTTAGCCTTCTTTTTATCCTTCTTTCTCACTGAGAAGAATAAGCTCATAGCCTCAGCTGCAGCAGTACCTTCGTCAAGAAGAGAAGCATTGGCTAGCTCCATTCCTGTAAGGTCTGTTAGCATGGTTTGGAAGCTCAAAAGCATTTCCAATCTTCCTTGAGCAATTTCTGCTTGGTAAGGAGTGTAAGCTGTGTACCATCCTGGATTTTCAAGGATGTTACGTAAGATTACATTTGGAGTGAAGGTGTTGTAATAACCCATACCGATGTGCGAACGGAAAACTTTGTTTTTCTTCGCTAGCTCGGCAAAAGAGCTTAAAAATTCGTGCTCACCTTGTGCTGTTGGTAAGTCTAGTGGTTTCTTTAGCCTGATTTGCTCAGGAACTGTTTGGTTTACCAATTCGTCTACTGATGATACGCCAATTACCTTTAGCATATCCTGAATTTGAGTATAGTTGGGGCTGTTGTGCCTTTCCTCAAATCGCTCAATGTTGTTTAAGTTGATCTTCATTCTTTTTTAGAATTAACGCAAAAACTTATCTGTGTTCATCAGTGAGTTTATGAGGGGTGGTAGATTGTTCCCGCTCCCTCCCCGCTAATGAAGCTGCAAATATATAGAAAAACGATATATTTTATTATTTGTTAATCCAAACTGGATAATTAAGTATCATAAATTGATTAAGGTATGCTCTTGTATACGTAAATTAATATTATTGGTACACAGTACTTTCTACCTCTTTATTACTCAATCGGATTCCATTTAAAGCTAGTGCTTTCATTTCATCTTCCCCTGGAAATACAACAATAGGGGCTAAATAAGAAATGTATTCTTTGATGATGTTAACAAGGAATTTGCTGTAAGCTAGTCCTCCTGTGAAGATAATCGCATCGACTTTTCCTTTCAAAACTGTAGCCATTGCACCTACTTCTTTTGAAATTTGATAGCCCATTGCCTCATAAACTTGTTTGGCAAGTTCATTTCCTTTGGCAATGTCATTTTCAACAGCAAGTGCATCATTTTTTCCACAATAAGCAACCATTCCACCTTTACCAACAACCATAGAATGCAGCTCTTTTTCAGTGTACTTTCCGCTGTATGCAGCTCTGATGATATCGCCGACAGGAAGTGTTCCACTTCTTTCTGGTGAGAACGGTCCTTCGCCGTCCAATGCCTGATTTACATCGATTGCTTTTCCATGTTGGTGCGCTGCTACCGAAATTCCTCCACCCATATGAATCACGACAAGATTAAGTTCTTCATAAGACTTACCAATCTGATCGGCGTATTGGCGAGCAATTGCTTTTTGGTTTAAGGCATGAAAAATTGACTTTCTAGGAAATTCTGGATGCCCAGAGAAACGAGCAACATCCGAAAGCTCATCCACGACTACAGGGTCAGCAATATATGCTTTGATGTTTAGCTCATTTGAAAGCGAATATGCAATAATAGCGGCAAGGTTACTTGCATGCTGTTTTGGAGAAGTTTTGAGGTCTTCTACCATTTGCTTATTCACTTGGTAGACACCAGAAGGGATTGGTTTTAACAAACCTCCTCGTGACATGATCAAGGTTAATTCACTCAAAGCAATACCTTCTTTTTCGAGTTCAGATTCGATTGCTTCTTTTCTGAATAAATATTGATCTTTTATTTCTTTGAACTTGGCCAATTCTTCATTGGAATGATGAAGATTTTTCTGCCAAAAGAGTTCTTCATTATGAAATACGGCAACTTTCGTTGACGTAGAACCAGGGTTAAGTACCAGTATTTTTTCCATCGTGCTTATTTTTGGAATGAATAAGAAGCTGCTGACAGTAAAATACTGTTAAGCTTGGTTTCTTCAGAATCTGAACGAGATGTAAGTACGATAGGAGCTTTTGCGCCTAAGATAATTGAGGCTACTTTTGCATGAGCGAAGAATACAAAAGCTTTGTAAAGTACATTTCCTGCTTCGATATCTGGGCAAAGTAGAAGGTCTGCATTACCCGCTACATCTCCTGTAATACCTTTATGCGATTTACTTTCTAAACTAATAGCATTGTCAAAAGCCAAAGGACCATCAATTTTACAGTTTTTGATTTGTCCTCTTCGTTGCATGATAGAAAGTAAGGCTGCATCTGTTGTTGCTGGCATTTTTTCATTTACCATCTCTACCGCTGCTAGTACTGCAACATTAGGTTCTTCTACCCCAATTTTGTGCATAAAACTAACGGCATTGTTTAGAATATCAATTTTGGTAGAAAGGTCAGGAGCGATGTTCATCGCTACATCTGTTAAAGCCAGAAGTTTGTGGTAGGCAGGAATTTCAAAGAGAGCGAAATGTGAGATTGTTTTTTTATCTCTCAAACCCCATTCTTTATTCAAAACGCCACTTAGAATTTGTGCTGTAGAAATGTGTCCTTTCATCAAGATTTCCCCATTTCCTTCTCTGATTAGAGATACAGAACGCTGAACCATTTTTTTAGGGTCCGTCTCATGAATGATCTGAACACCTGTTAGATCATACCATTTTTCTTCCGCAAGTTTTCTGATTTTTTGCTCATCACCCACCAATATAGGTTCGATATAACCTGCTTTGTATGCTCTGTATACGGCGTAAAGCGAATGTTCATCTGCGGCGGCACACAAGACAAGCCTTTTCTTGGTCGGGTCTTGTTCCACGATCTTTTGCAGATCTGAAATATTCGTTAGCATAGTTAAATAGGATAGTTAGATGTTTATACGTCAGTTGCTCCTCTCACAAAACAACCGTAATCTCAAGTGTTTCTTAATAGGTACAAATATAATTGATTGAAAGTAAGTTACTCAATAGTATGTACATCTTTTACTTTTAAAATAACTTCTCCGTGATCATTTGTATAGAAAGCTTTTTTAAATTTCTTATCCCAAACAAAATCGTCAATATGATAAGAATGTTTGATATGCAAGTCTTCATAGAATGCCTCATCATATGATGTGATGATAATTAAGATTTCGGCATCATAGTCTTTCAGCTCTTGATGAGAAAGGTTGAAAAATGGGCTGTCTTCATCAATTTCGTGTACCACTGTCCAAGTGAGTGGGAAAAAGTAAATATGATCAATCTGTAGATCTAAGTTGTAGTATTTTCTAGAATAACTGCCATCAGAAGTTTTATTCTGTAGAGATAAAATAACAGTAGCATTCGTTTCCAATAGGTTTTCCTTTCTTTCATTTACCATTCGAAACATGAATGCTTTTTTTCCATTTTTGTACTCGGTTATAAGTGCATTTTTACTGAAAACTACACGGGCTGTAGGTCTTGAAAATCGAGAAAAAAGTAGTCCAGTTGTGAGGGCTGTAATTAATAAACCCAATAAAGCTTCAAAACTAGAAATAGCTTTTACACCAAAGCTATCGGGGTACATACTTCCATAGCCAACTGTCGTAAAGGTTTGTACACTAAAGAAAAAAGCATCGGCAAATCCTTTCCAGCCAGTGGTATGGTCTACTCCTTCAATATGGTGAACACCAACAAAAAAATAGAGACAGGCAAATATTAGATTGATGCCTATTAAATAGAGGGCTGTAAAAAAAATGAAATTAGTCCAACTTGTAGTAACCATAAGCAAGTAGATATCTTTTATTCTTGACTGCCTACCTACACGTTGTACATTAAAAGTACCGTTCTGATTTATAATACGGTGTGATTTCTTATCGTATTTTTCTCCTATTCCAGGATCCTTTGTCTTTCTAATCATCTGTAACTTCATAGAATATCTCAATCTAACCGTTAAATCTAATGTTATGTTAGCTTAGAAACCAAAAAAGATAGCAGAGTAAATATCAATGCTATCTTTTCGGTACTACTTATTAAGATTTTCTATGGGACTTCATTTCCTTCTGCAGCTTCCCAGATACGGAACCAATCTTCTTGATCCATATTGATTTTTAAGGCATCTGCAGCAGATTGGATACGTTCAGTTTTTCCTGTTCCCAAAATCGGTATAATTTGACTTGGGTGTTTAAATAACCAAGCGAAAAGTAATTGATCAAAACTAGCGTCATACTTTTCAGAAAGCTCGGTTAGAACTTTACGAACTCGAACGACATCTTCAGCTTCTTTATCTGTGAAAATACGTCCGCTCCCTAGCGGTGACCATGCCATTGGCTTAATGCTTTTCTCTAAGCATTTGTCAAGTGTGCCGTCTAGGAATGGATCACGATGTAAAGCAGAAATTTCAATCTGATTTGTGACAAGCTCAACTCTAGAGTTCAACATATCAAACTGTGAAGGAGTGAAGTTTGAAACTCCGAAATGCAATACCTTACCGCTATCTTTCAATTCTGTGAATGCTTCCGCCATTTCATCAGGGTGCATCAAAGGAGAAGGTCTGTGGATAAGTAAAAGGTCAATATGATCAGTAGCAAGATTCTTCAATGAATTCTCAACAGAGAAAAGGATATGTTCTTTGCTAGTATCGTATGATTTAATTTTATGAGAAGGGCGGTTCTCTGAAATTAATTTGATCCCACATTTTGTGACAATTTCCATCTCATTTCGAAGCGATGGATTAGCTTTGAGTACTTCACCGAAAAGTGCCTCACAGCCATAGTTACCATAAATGTCAGCATGATCAAAAGTGGAGATTCCAGCTTCTAAACTAGCTTGTATAAGTTTTTCTATTTCAGTAGTTGAGAAGTTGCTACCCCATTCTCCCCACTTCCATACGCCTGTTGCTATTTTAGAAAGCAAAGGACCGTTGGCAGATAATTTAGTTTTCATTTTCAATACTTAAATTTTAGTAATTTTATAACAAGTGTAATACGAATTGATCGGATTTATCGTTTTCTCGTAAATTTATGGGTAAATGTAAGTTACACGGATATTAATCGTTATAAAAATTGTGATAAGTATCTTATAAGTGTAACTTGAACCTAACTTTATCTTTAAAGTAAGCTGAAATGCTTACCTATTTCTAGTTAGAAATTTTAAAATAAACTTTAGTAATAACCATGGATGATCCAGCCCCGGAATTTTATATTTCTATATTTCTACTCTTTTCAGCTTATTTATGCCTTTTAGGGTATCTAGCTTTACAACAAAACAAACTTAAAAAAATCCATCAGAGGCTAATCTCTAGAATACAGCGAAAAGCAGAACCATTTATGAATGATGAAGAAGTTCAAGCTGCAGTGCAAGCATTGAAAACAGAATTGCTTGTGACCGATAAGTCAATCTTTAAAATAGAAACAGCAATTGAACGAATTCTAAAATCGGCAGGTGTAAATCAATCAATCCAATTAGACAAAGCATATTCGTCAAAACAAGAAAAGCTCCGAAGACTTAATAATTTTATAAGTCGCGACTTTGAAAGTCTATTGGCAAAATAAATCATTTAAAAAGGACAGCGTTCAATATAGTATGAACGCTGTCCTTTTTAGTTTTATCTATTTTAAGTTTCTAGGAACTATCTAGAAAGAACTTTATCTCTTTGAGAAGATGAATTTGTTTCTTTTTTAGGCTTTTTACCTTCTGGCATATATTCTTGATCATGGAGTTTTGTCAACGAAAGCCCGACTGCAAGCAAGACACCAATAACTGTTAGTAAACTAAATACCGCATAAATATCAGTAACGATACAAGCCATAAAAGTTAGTGAAGCAGTTAGAGCAACAATTCCATAGATAATCAGAACCGCATTTTTAGGGCTAAATCCATATTTCACCAATAGGTGAGAAGAATGATCTTTTCCTCCTACATATACAGGACGGCCTGAACGTGTTCTATTGATTGATACAAGTGTAACATCAAAAATTGGATATGCTGCTAATCCGATTGGTAAAGCTAATTCCCAAGAAGCTGAGTCTGTAGCCATCCAAGAAGCTTTCATTGATATTGTAGCGATAAGGAAGCCTAATAACATACTTCCAGAGTCTCCCATGAAAATCTTAGCAGAAGGGTAGTTGTTAGGGATGAAGCCTAATAGTACAGCTCCTAAGATTAAAGCAATCATTGACCAAGATTCCATTTGATAATAGAATCCTGCTATTCCAAAAATAAAGAAGGCTCCAATACATGCTACTCCTGTAGACAAACCATTCATATTATCTATCATATTATAGGCGTTCATAAGGCCTACAATCCAGAATAATGAAAAGATGTAATTAAGAGGTGCAGGAAGAAAACCAACAGGCCCTACAAATACTAGAGCTATAGTCGCTACTAATATTTGAAAGAATAATTTGACTTTTGGCTCCATTGCTTTTGACTTATCATCGAAAGCACCTGTAAGGAATATGATCTCAGCACCTGTGAGTAGCCATAAGATTTCTTGATCTAAGTAAGTTTCAGGATATAAAAAGATAATGCTTATAACACTGCTTAAGACAGTGATTACGGCCATTATGTGTGCCTTTTTATTTTGCTGATTGAACAGAAAATAAACTGTAGTACTAAGCATTACAAATGAAATTACACCCCAACCCACTGGAACAATATTAAAAAAGGTCAGTGAGCAAATGAAAGCAAGCATTATAGCGATACCCCCCATTAAAGCTGTCGTCTTCGTATGAAAACGGTCAGCACGAGGTTTATCAACAATGTTGTATTTCAAGGCTTGTTTGATTACTACTTGTGTAAGTACAAAAGATAATAGTACTACACAAACAGTAAAGCCGAGCATAGTGGGAATAGTATTCATGAAAAAAGGTTTTGATATGTAACGGATAAGTCTTGGATTAGGCGGTCGATGTTAAATTTGTTGTATATAAAGTCCTGTTGGACAGTCGTAATATGATTATAAAATTCTTGGTCTGTTAATAGCTTTTCTGTCTTCTCAACATAGTCATCAATATTCGTTGGTTCACAAAGGAAATATTTTCCTTCTTCAGTAAACAAATCAGGGACGCCACCCACATTACTAGCAACTACTCCAGTTCCACTGGTCATAGCTTCAATGATAGAAACAGGAGACCCTTCATTTTTTGAAGTTAAAAGCAATATTGAAAGATCAGCAAAAACAGAAGGAAGGTCCGATAAAAATCCTGTGAATGTCACAGAATCAGAAATACCCAATTCAGCTGCTTTAGCTTCAAGCATTTCGCGATCTTCACCATCGCCTACCATCATGAAATGAAGTTTATCATTTCGTTCAATAAGCTTTGCTGCTATTTCAAGAAAAAGAGAAAGGTTCTTGATTGCTGTAAAACGAGCTACAGTGCCAATAAGAATACGATCTTCTGGAATATTGTATTGTTGATGAAGTGACTTAGGCATTCTTGGTTTTTCCTTAAATTTCCTAAGGTCAAGCCCAAGAGGAACAATCTGATGATTGATTTGGGTTCCAATACCAAAGTCTTTAATCTCGATTTGTTGTTTAGGAGTAATTGTGATAATGATATCAGAAAACTTCCCTAAAAAACGCTCAATATTAATGAATAGGTTTGTCTTTAAAGTTGAAAAATAGCTATGAAAGACATGCCCATGAAAAGTATGTACGATTTTGATTTTATTTTCAGCACTTCTAAAAGTGTTCAAATAAATGGCTGCTGCTCTACCTATAAAGCCAGCTTTAGCTGTGTGAGTATGGATAATGTCAGGATTAAACTGACGAATAAGCTTTACCATTTCCCAAAAAGCCTTAGCATCTTTCATTGGAGAAAGTTCGCGCTGTAAATGAGGGAAATGATTGATGTCAACATTTTTCTCACGAGCGAGGTAGTGCATATTTCCTTCCTGTTCTGCTTCACGGCCCGACACCAACATTGTTTCGAAAGTGTCATTATTCATACCATCTGTCAAAAGAATTGTATGTATGGCAGGCCCTCCAACATTTAAGCGTGCGATCACTCTCATGATCTTGAGCTTCTTCCTGCTACGTATAGTCATAGGTTGGTTTCGTTTTTCGATAGGCTATTCCTAGAGAAATTCATGCCAATCTTTAAAGCGTAAAAATATGTACAAAGAGATCTATAAAGCTGAAGTCAATTATAGGCTTTTTGATAATTCGTATAAATTGAAATCTTAAAAATTGAAGGAAATTCTTTAGTATATTTAAAATTTGAATTGAAAAAATACCACACTCCCTGAATTTTAACTGAAACTCTAGCTTTTGTACTATTTTATTTTACTGTAAACTTCTTGAAAATCACACAAATTTTGACGAAATCATATTAAATTCCAAATCAAGACGGATTTGAATTAGCTTTTATTTATTAATCTTATTGCTTTTTCTCGAATGAAAAAAACATTTCTAATCCATGAAATTCTACTACTTCTCCTTTTTTTAGTGATTTACTTTATTCTGAGTTTACTACCTAGTGTAGTTTCTATGAATGCCCAAAGCAGCTTTTACCAAAAGTATTATTCCAACATCTTCGGAATTTCAATTCCAAATATTTTATTATTAATCTATCTGTTTAGAACAATAATTGCCGTAGGTACCTATTATTTGAAAACAGAAGTGTTTAAGAGAAAAAAATAGTATTTTGCCTTACAAACAGTAAGATTATGACGTCAAGAAAAACCTTTTTAATCGCAGTAATTGCAATCTTTTTTTCATCATGCGGATTGAAAGAAGAGAATGAGCAACTTAAGAAAGAGCTTGAGACGCTTAAAGTAGAAAAGCAAAAAGGGGAGGAAATGGCTGAAGAGCTTGATAAAATTGGTGGAATGTTAGATTCTATCGATATCTCTAGAAATGCCTTAAGGTTAGAGTTGGAGTCTGGTACAACTTATAAAAATTATTCAGAGCGTGTTGAAGAACTGAGTAATTATATAGCTGAAACCAATTCCAAGTTAGCCGAAATGGAAAATGAGTTGGGTGAGACTGAAGGAAAAAATTCTTATTTGGCTCGTACTATCAAGAAATTGAATGGGCAGTTGGCTCAAAGAGATAAAGATATCACTGGTTTGAAAGATCAAGTTGATAATTATCGAAATGAAAATGAAGCCTTGATTAAGACCGTTGATCTTCAAAGCAGAGAAATTGCTGACAAAGAGAAAGAGATTTTGAAGAAACGTGCCGAGCTAGAAGAATTGGAAACTAGCATTGAGAGTATGTTGAAAGAGGCAAAAGATGCAGAAGCAAATTCTTTCTATGCGAGAGCAGAAGCACTTGAAGAAGCTGCAAACAGAACGAAGCTAGCTCCTAAAAAGAAAAAAGCAACTTATAAAGAAGCTTACGAATTATATAAAAAGGCTTTTGAGGCAGGTAGAAAAGATGCTTATCAAAAAATGGAGACTTTGTCTTCTAAAATTGACTAAGCTAATTGATCATAAAAACAAAAAAGCCCTAAAGTGAAATTTCACTTTAGGGCTTTTTTAATTATCTGGATGTTCCAAAGTTTTGAGTCCAATAGTAATTATAAATACCTACACCCAATTCTTTAAAGTTTCCGTTCATCAAGTTTTTACAGTGTCCAGGACTTGCAATCCAACCAGCCATCACGGTTTCTGGAGTACGGTAGCCCATTGCAATGTTTTCTCCGTAAGTTCTCCATTGGTAACCTTCCGCAGTAATTCTGTCTCCAGCACTTCTTCCATCCAAGCTTGTATGACTAAAGTAATTGTGATCAGACATGTCTTTACTGTGTTTGTACGACGATGCTGCAAGTTTAGCATTCCAAGTGACAGGAGCTACAGGCGGATAATATTGACCTCCGCAGTCACAACCTTCTGCACGTACTTCATTTACAAGTTCAAGGATTTTAGCTTGATCAGCTGATACGCCTGCAGGAACCTCAGGTTCTACTGGTGTAGGTTCGGTTGGCTCTGGCTCTACAGGTTCTTCGGGAACAACAGGCTCTTCTGGTGTAATTGGATCTGGGGTTTCTGTCGTGTCTTCATCGTTGTCAGAATTGCCTGGGTCTTCTGCATCATCTTTGTCGCCATTTTCAGATCCTTCTGGAGATTCTGAATCTTCAGATCCGCCTTCTCCATCGCCGTTGTTGTCACCTTCTTCGTCTTCGTTACTGTCTTCTTCTTTTTCTTGTTCACCACTGCTACCGTCTAGAGGAATTTCGGTGTCACCAGAGGCAAAAGGGTTTGAGGATTCAGATTCTTTAGTACATGATGAGTAAATTAGGGCTATAGCAAGTATAGCCAATTGTAGTAGGCGTTTGTTCAATACCATGTTAGATTAGTTTAGTTGTTATGATGTGATTCTTCTGTAATTTAGGGAGTTATGGTATTAAATCAAGAATCTATTATATAACGTTTTCAGTTTTTAAACTTTTTTTGGTTAATACAAGGTGTTGATATACAGATTTTTATGTTTTTGAGCATTTTCGAGTTAAATCACCTTTAATTTGAATGGTGATTTGAACTTTTTTTACAATTTAAAAGAAGTTCTACGCTTGGGAAGATGTAAAAGGGGGTAAATAAAAAAGACTATCACAACGTGACAGTCCTTTCTGATTTAACCTAATTTATTAACCTATTATCAATCAAAGTATCAGTGTGTAAACCGATGACTTTGATTGATAATTTTTGGCTTTGAATCTAGGCATTTGATAAGATTCGACCGTAAGAAACTAATTAACACAATTCCTTCAAAGTCTTTCACTATTGAATTTGGTGAAAAAAGGCGCTTTTTACAAAAAGAAATATGTAGAATTTAAAAAAAAGTGCAAATCCGATCGGTTTTTGTGTTTTTTTAGTTCATAGAGATACGGAAACCTATAAGCATAACATCATCAGTCTGTTTTTCAATCCCTTTCCATTCCATAAATTTCTGTTTGAAAATCTGACTTTGCTCCTTCATGGAAAGTTGATGATGGTTATACAACAATTCTTGTAATCTTCTTCTTGTGAACTTCTGACTTTCTTCTCCTCCAAACTGATCTTTGAATCCATCTGAAAACATATAAAAGCAAGTATCTTCAGTAATGGTCAATGAATGTGTGTGAAATACTTTCTTTTTTTCCTTTCTACGATCAAAATATCCGATAGAAAAGCGGTCGGCCTTAAACTCGTGTAATTTGTTATTCTGTATATAAATGAGTGGATTGTAAGCACCTGCGTATTGGAGTTCTAGCGTATTTTTATTTAACACACAGATTGATAAATCCATACCTTCTTTATTAGATGATTCTTCTTGTTTGAGAACTCGCTTCAATTCTATGTCTAAACAGTAAAGGATTCGATCGGGGATGAGGATTTGATGGTCAACTACAATTTTCTCCAATAGACTTTTCCCGATTACAGACATAAATGCCCCAGGTACACCATGACCGCTACAATCTACACAGGCAACAACGGTATGTTCGGCTGTTTGATGGAACCAATAAAAATCTCCAGAAACAATGTCTTTCGGTTGATACATGATAAAATTGTCTGGAAATAGTGTTTCAATTTCTTGGCGTTTAGGAAGTACAGCTTTCTGAATTTTTTTTGCGTAGTTGATACTTTCTGTAATGCGTTGACTCTTGTGTTGAATCTGATTGGCTTTCTTTTTTATCAAGACTAGAGCTCCAATCACAATAATGAAAAGCAAAATACTTACGAGATAGAAAAGGCTAATGATGCGTTCGTATTGCTCATTTTTCTTTTCGAAAACCATCAAATATTCTCCTTGAAGTTCTTTGATAGTTGATGACAGATTTTGATCACTTATAGCACTGATAATACGTTGCTGTCTGATTTTCTGATCTAAGACTATACTACTGTGATAGATTATGAGTTGTAAAACCTTTTCATCATAATCTGATTCTACTTTCTCATATTTATTCTGAAAATTGCTGAGTGTAGTTTTAAGTTGTTCCCTTTTAAAGTCAGAAGGAGAAGTAATGTAGATCAAGGCATTCAAAACGATATCATTTACCTCTTCATGAATTTGAAGTTCAGAATTATTTGCCTCAAGTTCTTTTTTAAGGATAGGGAGTGAAGTAATCGAGTTTTTTAGAATAGAGAAATTGGATTTGAATTCTTCAATGTGCTTCCTCTTTTCTTTTATTTTGGCAGTAGTGACTCTTATTAAAGAATCTATATTTTCATTATTTTGCCCATATAACCCTAATTCAGTAGAGGAAATTCGTTGGGCAAAATGATCTAATGTATTTGAGTTTTGAACCAAAGGATCATAATCGAAGAAAAGACGATGGCTGAATTTGAGCAGATTTTCATCGGTCTGATTATTTTCACTACGTAAACCATCTAGTACATTTGAGATCTGATGGGCTTTATTTTTATCTATGAAGCCAGTGAATACAAAAATCCCTCCAATAGAAAATACAAGAAATGCGGCTATGCCTATAACAAACTGAAGTTTCATAGATTTATTTTACTTAGGCTTATTTTTGGGTTAAAATTTCTGTTGTACTAGGTTCGAGTTCTTCTCCTGTAAGTGACTGAAGAAAGGATTCGATCAGTTTGACTTCTTCTTTAGAAATGATACGTCCTAATTGATATTCCGCCATAATTTGTATGACTTCTTCTAAAGTTTGAGCTTTCCCATTGTGAAGGTAAGGAGCTGTAAGAGCTACATTTCGGAGAGAAGGAACTTTGAATACAAACATATCAGCTTCATCTTTTGTGAGGTTAAATCTCCCGTAATCAGCTTGAGAAGTGTCAGAGAAATAATGTTTCACAATGCCTAGTTTTTGGAACATATTTCCTCCTACATTCTTTCCTTGATGGCAAGATGAGCAGCCATATTCTTTGAAGAGTTGGTAGCCATGACGTTCGCTTTCTGAAATGGCATCATAGTCACCTTCCAAAAATCGATCGAAACGAGACGGAGTGACCAATGATTTTTCAAACTCAGCGATAGCATCTTTTATATTTTCAGAAGAGATTCCTCCTTCGTAAAGGCGATTAAAAGATGTTTGATACTCATTATCCTTTTCAAGAATTGAGGTAATGGAATTCCAATCCATTCCCATTTCATTTGGGTTGTGGATAGGACCATCTATTTGATCAAGTAAATTGTCTGCTCTACCATCCCAAAACTGTTTGAAGTTTTGAGATGAGTTATAGACCGTAGGAGTATTTATGTTGCCAAGTCGGTCATGAATACCTTTTGAAAATTTTTCTTGGTCTACTCCTCCAGTTTCTAGGTTATGGCAACTTGCACATGAAATTTTATTCGTTTTGGATAATCGGGTATCATGAAATAATTGTTTTCCTAATTCTACCTTATCGATAGATACAATGGGTAAATGAATAGGTTTAATAGGTTCTTTAGTAGTTACACTTTGCTTACTTGTAGTGTCATTAAAAGTGGAATGCTTGTTATTTGGATTCTCACAAGAATATAGAAATAATAAGCTACTCGTGATAATAGAGAGTAGAAATCCAGGGTTCATAGCTAGGTGGTTATTCAATTAAAAATTGAGTAACTCAAAATTAGATGAATTACGGATAGTTACTTTTTGATTTTTAATGACAATCAAACAGATGACATTTTTTCGATTATATTTAAGTATTGGGTATGGTTTTTAAATGGAGAAAAGTAAATATTTAAAGATTGTTGTTAATGTTCTGTAAGCTTTGAGTGTGAAGTGTGCAGTTTTTTTTATTAACTCTGTTAATTGTTTGGGTGATAATAAGGAGAAGTTTATGAGGATTACTTTAGGGAAGATTTCGTGTGTTTGCGTTTTATCGATGATAATTTTTAAGGCTTGGGCTACCATCAAAGAAGATAAAATTCATTGGTTGGCTTTTGACGAAGCTGTTACAGAAGCTCAGAAAACTGAGCGAATGATTTTGATTGATGTTTATACTGAATGGTGTGGATGGTGTAAGCATATGGGAAATAAAACCTACCAAGATGATCATTTAGCATCGTATGTCAATTCACATTTTTTACCTGTAAAATTGAATGCCGAAACACGAAAGAAGATTTTATTCAAAGGAGAACCAATTCCAACAAAAGAATTTGTAAGACAGCAAGGAGTCAAAGTCTATCCGTCTATCATTATTATGGATGATAAAGGAAGCATCCGTCTGTTGGAAGGATATCATAATGAAAAAGAACTAATGAGTGCATTGAAAGCATTAGAGGAAAGTAGATAAGACTTATTTTCCCTCTTTAAACTTCTTCCATCTTTCTTCTTCACGTTCCAAAAGGCTATGAAATTTATTAGGTGTTTTTACTCCAATTTGCATTACTTTCTGAGTAATTGGGTGTGGAAACCAAAGTTCTACCGCCGTTAAGAAAAGTCCTTTTCCTTTTAGCATTTTCCCTTCTTTACCATACATCTGATCGCCCATAATCGGATGCCCACTTTCTGACATATGAATACGAAGTTGATGTGTTTTTCCTGTATGCGGAAATAGACTAACCAAGCTCAAATACTCGTTACTCAACGATCGCACACACTTTTCCACTATAAATTCACTATGGCATTCTTTGCCCTCAATTGGTGTATAAATATGCCCTCGTTCCTCTGATAATTTTCCTGTGACAACTGCCTGATATCTTTTCTTGATTGTTTTTTGTTCAAACTGTTTACCTAGTTCTACTCTTGCTTTAACCGATTTCGCAATCACTAAAAGTCCACTTGTAGGGGCGTCCAAGCGATGAACAGGTTTAGGCCACTTTAGTGCATCTTTTGCTTCAGAAGGTTTCAGATTTCCTTGAAGTGCGTTTTCAATAGTTCGGAAAGCATTTCCACTGACCATTATACCTGCAGGTTTATAAATCACAGCCAAATCATCATCTTCATAAAGCACATCTAGCTGTAGAGGAAAAACTTTGGGCGCTTTTTCCTCAAGATCAATGAGGGTAATGACTAGCCCTTCTTCAATCCATTCACTTCCCGAAGCCATTTTGCCATTCAGTCTTAAAGCTCCTTTTTTCAAAGCTTTTTTTATTCCATTACGACTCACAATGGTATCGATTACTTCTAAGGAATAATCAAGCAAGCGAAGTCTTGGCGGATTAGCAGGAATGGTATGTGATTGAATAATATTCATATGCTTTCTTAAATCAATAAAGTGCAAAAATAATAGAGTCACTTATTTTTCTCAGCTTATTCTGTATTTCAAGAGGTCAGATTTATTCTTTTTAGCATTTGGTGGAATAGTACTAAATTTCTCAGATGTGAAAATTATGATAGGAAGGAACAATTTTTGTCTTTTCATTTCTACCTATCTTTAAATCCTACTGTTTAAGGTAGCAATTTGTTAGAGTCATATTTCGTTCAGCTATGCACAAAATTATATCTAGCCTTTTAGGCATAAGCTTATTTTTCTCTGCACATTTCAGCTTTGCACAAGTCTGGAATTCTTCTTCTTATGACATTACGCCTGCAATTTCAGCAGATGGGAAAACCTTAGTTTTTCAGTCTTACAGAGATGGTTGGAGTTATTTTTATGAATCTAGGAAAGATAGTGCGTGGCAGTGGTCAGAGCCTAAGCGTCTTAAGTTTTTGGATGGCATAGCTACAGAAATGGATGAAATATACACTCCGTCTTTGAGTGCCGATGGTCGACAACTCTTTTTTAGTGCTTGGCTTTTTGATGAATCCGAAAGTGCTGATCTGTATGTGGCTGAACGAACAGAAGATCAGAAATGGGTACGCCCAAGACAAATTAAGAATAAGACGATTAACACTGAGCTTTACGAAAAATCACCTTCCTTATCGGCTGATGGAATGGATTTGTATTTTGTGAGATTTAAACCTGTCAGAGGAGGAAAACCAAAATATTCGATTTGGACGGCTAGAAAAAATGAAGATGGAAGTTGGGGTGATGCTCAAAAGTTACCCGCTCACATCAATAACGGAAGTGCTTCAGAACCTAAAATCCATTACAATGGCAAATCCTTATTTTTCCTTTTAGAAAATAAAGAAGGTTCACAGTGGATGGTTAGTCAGCGATTGAAAGATGGGAGTTGGGAAGAAGCAACGCCTGTAAATTTCATTTCTGAAAATGTAAGATCGTGGAGTATGTCTGAGTTTGCAGGTACAATTTTTAAGGAAAAAGAAATTGATGGAAAACGAAATATTTCAATAGCACTTTTACCCGAAAATGATATGCTTTTCCTTTCGCCAAAAGCATTGGTAGAAGATTATGTGACGGAGAAAATGAGAGCTTGGCAGCAACGAGGAAAATTTGAACCTTCTTCAGCTTACAGAAAGAGAGTGAATAGTGCGAGCATTTTAGAGCAAACAGAATACTATGTTCGAGAAATTGCTCAGAAAATTGCAAATGCTCGAATCAATTGGTCGAAAGTGAATAATGAGTACGACCCAGATCGTCAAGTTTTCCAGATTACGTATGAAGGTTTTCAACCATTCTATGTAAAAGTACCATTGGATAAGGCTGAGACTTTTGACAAAGAATTCAAAAATATTCAGTGTAAAACTCCAATTTTTACTTTCGGAACAGAAAAACCCGCATTCGTATCTGCAGACTTACAATTGCCAAGTTTTGATGATACTTTCTCTTACAGACAAGGAGATGTTATTCAATTTGAGTCTGCTCTAGCAATGAATGAACAAAGTAGATTTGAGTTGAAAGACTATCACAGAAGTTCGAGCGTAAAGTCTAAGATAAAGCCCGAAGTAGAAGAAGAAAGCTTTGACTTCGGAGATGATTTTGACATTATGGCTCCACCTCCAAGAAAAGATTATGCACTTGTCATTGCTACTGACGAGTATGACCAGTGGAATAATTTGGTGAATCCTGTAAACGATGCAGAAACAATTTCGAAAGAGCTAGAAGAAAACTATGGTTTTGAAGTCAACTTCGTAAAAAATCCGACTACAGCACAAATCATGAGTGCACTCCGAAAGTTCGCTTCTAAAAAATACAATTTCTACGATCAGCTTTTCATTTTTATTGCAGGACATGGGCAGTATGATCCGATATTCCAAGAAGGATATATTGTTGGTAAAAACTCCTTGATTCATGATGAAGGAAAAACGACTTATGTTTCACATTCGAGTCTTCGAACCGTAATCAATAACATCCCTTGCGAACATATTTTCTTAGCTATTGATGCCTGTTTCGGAGGAACATTTGATCCTACAATCGCTTCTTCAAGAGGAAATTTATATGATGAAATTTCTAAGCAAGATTTCGTAGACAGAAAGCTTCAATTCAAGACTAGACGCTACCTTACTTCGGGAGGAAAAGAATATGTTCCCGATGGTAGACCCGGACATCATTCGCCATTTGCTCGAAAGTTTTTGGAAGCACTCCGAAATTATGGAGGAGACGACAGGATTTTAACGATGGGTGAATTATTGAATTATACCGAGCGATTAGAGCCTCAGCCTCGCACAGGTGAATTTGGAGATAATGCACCAGGCAGCGACTTTATTTTTATCTCGAAATAGATTGCTGTCAAATATTTTACTAATTTCCGTCTGTGTGTTTCCTCAAAAAAATAATCAAATATGGCAAACTCCATGGAAAATGATGTAAAGTCGATTAGGCGGATTTTAGTAGTATTTTTAGTGGCAGGGATTCATTATCTTCTCTATGCGTTATCGAGCCTTGTGACTCCACTTATTTTATCTTCTTTTATAGCACTATTACTGTATCCTGCTTTACAGTTTTTAGTGGACAAAAAAATACCAAAGTACTTAGCACTTTTTGCTGTAGTGACTGTTGTATTTCTTCTTTTAGGGGGGATCACAGCCATGATCCGAAGCTCTGTCATGGAGATTTATGCAGACAAAGAACAGATATCTGAAATGTTTCTGGAAAAGGTAAATTCCCTTGGATTTAGTGTAGGAGATTTGGATGGCTTTTTCTCAGAATTTATAAATCCAGAAAAAATCAGTGAAATGCTCACTCCTGTACTTTCAGGTGCTGCTTCTTTTTTAGGAGGTTCATTCACATTTTTCTTTTACCTCTTACTGATTTCTAGTGGACTTTTATCCTATAAAAAATATCTAAAAAGGTTTGGTAATGGCGAGGATAGCACAAAATGGTTTGATGTCTTCATCAAGATTAAAGAGTCATTTTCGGTTTATATCCGAGTGAAAGTATTGATTAGTTTAGGAACAGGTTTCTGCTTCTGGATTATCTGTTCTTCTTTTGGTATAAGCTCAGCTATGTTTTGGGGATTCTTAGCTTTCTGCCTCAATTTCATTCCTACCTTCGGTTCTGTGATAGCCACAATTATTCCTGTATGTTTCGGTTTCCTTTATTTAGAGCCAACTCCTCTCATTATTTATGGAGCACTTTTAGGTGTAGTCCAATTCATTTTTGGAAATATACTTGAACCTATTTTCCTAGATAAACAACTTTCAATCAATACACTTACGATTTTGTTTGGTCTTGTATTTTGGAATGAAATCTTAGGGGTTACAGGCCTTTTCTTGGCAGTGCCTCTTTTGGTACTTACCAAAATCTTACTGGAAAATATAGAGGGAGGAAAAAAGATTGCTCTCTTTATGGAATCCTAATTTTTAGGGTGTAATGATTCTGTATATTTTTTAGAAGAGCTAAAAACCATTTTACACAATTCAATTACTATGCGGATACTTTTATTTATAGGAATGATGAGCTTTTTATCATTCTCAGTTTTTGCTCAATTTGATGCTGAAGGTTATTTGGATAAGGATTTTCACAAGTCGAGGAGAGAAGCTTTTAGGACTTCTATGGAAGAAAATTCAGTAGCTGTACTTTTTGCAAATCCGATAAGAAATAGAGCCAATGATGTAGATTTTATATACCACCAAGATCCTGATTTTTATTACTTGACGGGCTACAGAGAGCCGCATGCTGTCTTATTAATTTTCTCAGAAACACAGACTTCACCTACAGGGGTTACTTTTGATGAACTACTATTTGTTCAGCCTAAAAATGAACTCTACGAAATGTGGACAGGCGAGCGCTTGGGTATTGAAGGTACAAAAACAGCATTAGGTTTTGAGAATGTCTTTGCGAATACAGACTTCGAAGCCTTTGAATTGAACTTTGACAATTTTGATCGCCTATATTTTTATGCTTTTCACAATGACGTAAGAGATAACGTTAGAGACAATGGTGATTTATTTAGTCTGATTGAGCAGTTCAAAAGCAAGGCTTCAATTCCAAAATTTTTGAATAAGGTGAGTGCTCATCTATATCAGATGATTAGAAGCACGGATATTGAAAATTCTGCGAATGTAGCCCAAGTTATAGCCAAGCAAATGGATAAAATGCCTTTACTCAAACTAGATCCTTATTTGAAAGAGTATGTGGTAGAAAAAGACGAAGAGAATAGGCTTAAAATTGCTTCAAAATTACCAGATCACAGATTTGATATTTTAGGTCTGGAACAGAGAATGGCAGCATTGAGAGAAGTTAAAACTGAAGCTGAAGTACAGTTGCTTCGTAAAGCTGTTCGTATTTCTACAGTTGGGCAAGAGGAAGTTATGAAAGCGATGAATCCAAGTATTTCAGAAAGAGAAGTTCAAGGAATTCATGAGTTTGTATTCAAAAAATACGGAGCGGAGTATGAAGGTTATCCTTCAATTGTTGGGGCAGGACATAATGGTTGTGTATTGCATTACATTGACAATAAGAAACAACAAATTGAAGATGGCGAGTTGATCTTGATGGACTTGGGCGCTCAATTTAGAGGATATACTGCTGATGTGACTCGTACAATTCCTGTAAATGGTAAATTCAGTAAAGAGCAAAAACAAATTTATGAGCTAGTTCTAAAAGCTCAAGAGGAAGGAATAGCTGCTTGTAGAGTTGGTGCCGAATTTGGCAGTCCAAACAAAGCTGCTGCGAAAGTTATAAAAGAAGGGCTTTTGGAGTTGGGAATTATCGAAAACGAAAAAGATTATCGCAAATACTTTCCACATGGTACCTCACATCATATTGGTTTAGATGTGCATGACAAAAGTAATTATGGCGAGTTTCAGCATAACATGATTATCACCGTAGAGCCTGGTATTTACATTCCGAAAGGAAGTCCTTGTGATGAAAAATGGTGGGATATTGCAGTGAGAATTGAAGATGATATTCTGATTACAAATGAAGGTGTTGAAAACCTATCTGCAGATGCTCCAAGAACAGTAAAAGAGATTGAAGCTTTGATGAAAAAAGAGAGTATACTTAGTCAGTTTATTCTTCCAAAAATCTAAAAAAAACAAGAGGTTATAGATGAGTCTATAACCTCTTGTTTTTTGAAATGATGATTTATTGAGCACTAACTTCTAGCTGACCAATTTTCTCCCAAGTAGGATCAGGAGTAAGCGTAACAGCAAAGAAAATTTGCTCATTGTTTTTGCTATTCATTACAGTCGCAGGACTTTTTGTACCAAGTTGAGCAATAACTTGATCTGGAGTTAATTTATACATTGCACCACTTGCAGCGTCGATAATAATTCCAACAAGTCCTCCAAAAAGAATGTTACCTAAAAACCATCCGTCCATTTCTCTTTTGATGATAACCTCATAAGGATAGAAACCTTCTAGTTCTACTTTTACATTATAAGATTGTTTGGTAGATGCTTCACCTTTCAAACGTCCCATTCTTTTTAGAGAAACAGTACTAGGTGTTTGTCCGTATTCTTTTCCATCAATAAAAATTTTAGCACCTGATGGTTGACTACTGAAGTTAACCAATTGCGAAGGTCCATGAACAATTGAAGCACAGCCTGTTAGTAAGAAAAGTACTAGTAGAGAATAAAAAAGTCTTGTTTTCATTTAGAATAAAAATTAAAAGCCCCATAAATACAGTAAAGTATTTCTAAGGATAGTTATTAAACAATATTCTTAAAAGTAAAAGAAAACTTGTTTAAATACAAAATGTTATACCTGTGCTCACTAGCTAAGTATAGTTTTGTATGCCTCTCCCAGATTATTGATAATATCAGAAGCAATCATAGCTGTTTCACTTTTTTCTTTTGCAGCAAAATCACCTGCAAGACCATGAAGGTAAACACCTAATATAGTCGCATATTCTGGGCGGTAAGATTGCGCTAAAAGCCCAGTAATAATTCCCGTTAGAACATCTCCGCTTCCCCCTGTAGCCATTCCAGAATTCCCTGTAGAGTTGAAATAGACTTCCCCCGAAGGAAGAGCAATAGAGGAATGAGCACCTTTTACTAGTACTGTTACTTCGTATTCTTTGGCAAATTCTCTTTGTACTTCCAATCTTTCATATTGGTTGTGGTATTTTCCCGAAGTCAATCGTTCAAACTCTTTAGGATGGGGAGTGAGAATTGAGCCTTTAGGAACTAAGTCCATCAAGGCAGGGTATTTACCAATCAGGTTTATAGCATCTGCATCTACTACTATCGGAAAGTTAATTTGCTGAAGGATACTAATGAAAAGACTTTGCGCATTTGCATCAGTTCCCATCCCAGGTCCAATTCCGATACTACTAAAAGAGTCAAAAGGCGGATGTGTATTTTCATCTTCATTTTGTTCAGTGATACACATCGCTTCGGGTACATTGCTTTGAAGAATTGTATATCCGAAACTAGGAACACGTGCGCTTATAAGCCCAGCTCCACTTCGGAGAGCAGCTTTTGTGGCTAAAACTACTGCTCCAATTTTACCATAGCTTCCTCCCACTAAAAGTGCATGACCATAAGTACCCTTATGATCAAACTTTTTTCGTGTTTTCAGAATGCTAGAAATATAGTCTTGATCAATGAAAAAGAAAGATGTTGGTAGGTGTTCAATCTTTTCTTTGTGTAATCCGATATCTTTTATAGCCCATTCACCTACATAAACATGGTTTTGGGGTAACATGAAAGATAGTTTCGGAAATTGAAAACTTAAGGTATGATCAGCACGGAAGATATTTTCATCAGCATTGAAGTTGTCACAGAATAAGCCAGAAGGAATGTCAATGGATACTTTAAGAGCAGCAGAGTCATTGAGGTGCTGAATAAGACATGCCGTAAAACCTCTGATTGGTCTATTAAGTCCAGAGCCGAAAATGGCATCTATAATAATATCTTGCTCTCCTAATTCTGGGTGTTTACTATTTTCATCAAGCCGAATGATTTTAATGGGCAGTTTGCTTAATCTTTTCTCATTCTTATGAAAATCAATACTGCCTGTATCGCTGTATTTTATGATATAAACTTCTACTTTATACCTGTTCTGATAAAGCATTCGAGCCACAGCTAAACCATCACCTCCATTATTTCCCATCCCAGCAAATATTTTGATGGTCTTTTGACTAGAAAATTTATTGGAAAACCATTCACTAAATCGGAGAGAGGCTCTTTCCATTAAGTCAATAGAAGCGATAGGTTCATTTTCGATGGTGTATTGATCGAGTTGTCTGGTTTGTTCAGCATTAATAATTTTCATAGCTCAATCCGTTAGTGAGTATAGATGGCAACAGAATTGGAAAAAGAAACATTGGGTGAAGTAGTAAAAAAATAAAAGTCACCGATATACCTACTTCATCAAGGAAGTTCAAAATAAATTTAGGAATCTGAGAACATTCCACCTTATTTTGAAGTAGAAATAGAGAAATATGCAGTTCATTAAGATCGTTTATGGTGATCTCTTTGACCATTCGATTTTAAAAACTTATTTTTGGATAAATTACTAATAAACAAAGATAAAGATGGAAGTTTTGTCAATTCTATTGTTCGGAATGCCAGGCGGATGGGAAATGGTATTAATCTTTTTAGCCATCCTTTTGTTGTTTGGTGCTAAGCGAATCCCAGAGCTAGCTAGAGGACTTGGTAGAGGTATCCGAGAATTCAAAGACGCAAAAGACCAACTTAATCAAGAGTTGGAAGGCGGTTTGAAAAAAGATGACTCTAAGCCAAAAGAATAAATGAAAGAGTATCAGCTATGATGAAAAGTCTTAACTGATGCTCCTTTCTTTTTACGAGTTTCTGAGTTCGATTCTAATGTTTTAGAAATCTCTAATTTTTGGCTGTTTTATTATTAAAATGACAATGTTTAGGTTCTTATCTTAACTAAATAAGCTTATCCTTGTCCTTTTTTTGAAAAAGACTTTAATTAGAGTTGTGAAAATATTTTGAGGTTTTATTGCAAAATAATTAGGCAAAAGACCTTTCAGTTGGAAAAGATCAAATAGAATCAGGTGTACGGTTCATATAAAGAAATTCGTGAAGCGCTCTCTAAGCAAGAGACTACAGTCAAGAAATTAGTGGATTATCATCTGCAAAAAATTGAGGAAAGCAAACATTTGAATGCTTTCCTTGAAGTTTATACAGATGAAGCTTTGGCTGCTGCTGCGTTGGTAGATCAGAAAATTGCCGATGGCACTGCTGGGAAACTAGCAGGTCTGGTAGTGGGGATTAAAGATGTGATCTGTCATAAAGATCATGGAGTACAGGCAGCAAGTCAGATTTTGGAAGGTTTTGAGTCGCAGTTTTCAGCTACAGCTATCGAACGCTTGTTGGCAGAAGATGCGGTAATTATAGGACGTCAAAATTGTGATGAATTTGCAATGGGTTCAACCAATGAAAGTTCATCTTTTGGTCCAACACTAAATAATGTTGATAATGAGCGTGTACCGGGTGGTTCTTCGGGAGCTTCAGCGGTAGCTGTTTCAGCAGATTTGTGTCAAATTTCTTTAGGTTCTGATACCGGAGGTTCCGTAAGACAGCCTGCAGCATTTACGGGTGTTGTAGGATTAAAGCCAACCTATTCACGTATTTCTCGTTGGGGACTTATTGCATACGCATCATCCTTTGATACCATTGGGATTCTTTCTAAAAATGTAGCAGATGCGGCATTGGTGCTAGAAGTAATCGCAGGAGAAGATGAATTTGATGCTACAGTTTCTAGAAAAGGCGTACCTGCCTATTCGCAGAATCTTACCCTTGAAGAAGGAAAGAAATTGAAAGTAGCTTACATCAAAGAAACGGTAGAAAGTGAGCACTTAAATGCAGATATCAAAGCAAATACAAAAGCCAAGATTGAAGCACTTAAAGCCCAAGGGCATGAAGTAGTAGCTGTAGATTTTCCACTGTTGGAATATTTATTGCCTACTTATTATATCCTTACAACGGCTGAAGCAAGTACCAATCTTGCTCGTTTTGATGGGGTACATTATGGCTATCGAAGTGATAAATCCGTAGACCTTGAAAGTCTTTATAAGCAATCAAGATCAGAAGGATTTGGACGCGAAGTACAAAGAAGGATCATGTTAGGAACCTTCGTACTTAGTGCAAGTTACTATGATGCTTATTTTACAAAAGCACAAAAAGTACGTCGACTGATAAAGGAGGCTACTGAGAAAATATTTGAAGATTACGATTTCCTTTTAATGCCAACAACTTCTACACCTCCAGCCAAAATTGGAGATTACACAGAGGAGAATGTATTGGAAATGTATCTGGGAGATATTTATACTGTTCAAGCAAATGTGGTAGGAATGCCTGCTATTTCTATTCCTAACGGAGTAGATGCTACAGGTCTGCCAATTGGTTTGCAAGTAATGGCTAATAAGTTTGAGGAAGAAAAAATGTTGGCTTTCTCAAAATACCTTTCAGAACTCTAATGAAAGTAATGTAGAGGGAAAAGGGGTAGCCTTACATATGTAGGGCTACCTTTTTTTTATGTGAATAAAAGGAAATACAATGGATAAATTGAAAGACAAGCCTGTTTTTGCATTGTCCAGAAACAAAAAATTATTGTATGATCCGGGTCTTAACAAGGACTAATATGAGTTCAATCAAAAAAGCCTTTTTAGTAATCCTACTATTAGTAGTTGGGGGAGAAGCTGCAGTTTATGCACAAGATTATAGTTGGGAAGACAGTGTCTATACTGTTCAGGCTCCCGAGGGGTATGTTTTTCCGATGTCGGAAGATGAAGTAGTGGAAGCTGCTACATCGGCTCCGGGTTGGGATGAATATGCCGACTTGGGTTTTGATCCAGATAAAGCAATTATTCTCGATGATTTCATCAGAAATGATGGATATATTCCTAGAGTTTCCAATGAAGTTTTAGAAGAGCGTTTGAAAGCTGTAGAAGGCGATATTCCGCTAACATTCAACAACAATGTTAGAATGTTCATCGATTATTTTTCGGTGAAGAAAAGAGGATATACGCTTGAAATTATGCAGCGTACAAATATGTATTTCCCAACTTTCGAACGAATCTTAAATGAAGTAGGTGTTCCGGAAGAGTTGAAATATTTATCCATTATTGAGTCTGCACTTAAGCCTGTGGCCTTGTCTCGTGTTGGGGCAAAAGGTTTGTGGCAGTTTATGCCTGCAACAGGTAGAAGTTATGGCTTAAAGATGAATTACTACGTAGACGAAAGAATGGACCCAGAAAAGTCTACAAGAGCAGCTGCCAAATACTTGAAGTATCTTCATGATTACTTTGGTGATTGGGAGTTGGCGATTGCAGCTTATAACTGTGGACCTGGAAATATTAGAAAAGCACAGCGTAGAACTGGTAAATTCCATTTCTGGGATATTTATCACAAGTTGCCAAGAGAAACAAGAGGGTATTTACCTCAGTTTGTGGCTATGCTTTATGTTTTGAATTACACAGAAGAACATAACTTATTCCAAGATAATCCGAACTATGAAATTCCTGCAGCTGAAATATTTGTCAGTCAGTCGGTTGATTTGTCAAAATTAGCTTCAGAAATCAAGGTTTGTAAAGAAGATTTGTATTTGCTGAATCCTGAGCTTCGTTTGAAGTTTGTCCCGAAATCAGCAAAGAACTATGCATTGAATATTCCTGCGGCAAGAGTTGAAAACTTTGAAGAAAACAGAGCCTCAATTCTGAAAAATGTAAAATACACAGGTAGCAGAGAATTGGATGGCGAAGGAATGTTCTACCACAGAGTTAGAAGTGGAGACAACCTTGGTAAGATTGCTCGTATGTACGGGGTGAAAATCTGGCAAATCAAGGATTGGAACGGTTTGAGTGGTAGTATGATCCGTATCGGTCAGAAATTAAGAATCTACGGTAGAGGATATACTCCTTCAAAGGCAAAAACAGCTAGTTCATCTTCTTCTACATCTTCAAAACCAAAACCTGTATCAGTAAGTACGAATGGAACACATACAGTAAAATCGGGAGAATCTTTATATGTAATTGCGAAAGCTTACGGAATGACTATCGAGCAATTGAAGTCAGCAAATGGTTTGACGAGCAGTAAAATTCGTCCGGGACAAAAGTTGAAGGTTTCTAAAGGAAGTACCACTGCCAAATCGAGCAATACTTCTAATTCAACTTCAAAAGCATCTGCATCTTCAGCGAATATGCATACTGTGAAGTCAGGGGATTCTCTTTGGAGTATCGCAAAGAAATATGCCACAACCGTGTCTCAATTGAAAAAGTTGAATAACTTGAAGTCTGATAAGTTGAGCCTAGGGCAAAAACTTAAAGTCAAATAGAATTAGCATAAAGAGTATTATATAAATAGCAATGTTAGATTTTATCAAGAACCTTTTCGGAGGGGGAACAACAGGCTTCACTGAACTAACTTCAGATGAATTTGAGGCGGCTTTGAAAGATGGGCAAAAAAAGATGATTTTGGATGTCCGTAGTGCATTTGAGTTTAAAGATCAGAAGATCCACCAAGCACTTAATGTAGATATCCAACATCCTGATTTTGATACTAAATTAGCTCATTTCGATCACGAAAAACCAGTTTATGTTTACTGTCAATCGGGAAGTAGAGGACGCAAAGCTTGCAGAAAACTAGTACAACTAGGATACAAAAACATTTATAACTTGAAAGGTGGTATTTCTCAATACGATGGGAAAACAGTCTAAATTTTAAGTTTTTGGATATAAAAAAGGTACAATCTGTGTAAAACGGATTGTACCTTTTTCTTTTTTATCAGACCGATGAAAATTAATGGTCTGAGTCTAGAATATCAATATCTGAGATTAAGACTCTCTTTGAAATGGCTTTTCCCGTAGGAGTAGCCGCTAACCCTCCAAGTGCAGTTTCTTTGTAACGATCTTCCATACTTGCGCCAACTTCTCCCATGGCATCTACACATTCATCTACAGGAATGATGGCATCTACACTAGCCAATGCAATTTGAGCAGAAGAGTTGGCAATAGCAGCAGCACTTGCATTTCTGACAATACAAGGTACTTCCACAAGGCCGGCCACAGGGTCACATACCAAACCAAGCATACACTGTACGGTAATTGCAACTGCATTGAAAACTTGGTCAATGTTTCCGCCCAAAGCATAAACAATGGCTCCAGCAGACATTGCCGCTGCAGTTCCTGTTTCGGCTTGGCAACCACCTACTGCACCTGCAATGCCTGATTTTTTCTCCATAATCAATGCAATACCAGCAGCAACTAATAAGGCTTCGTGCATTTTTTCATCGGGAAGATTATGTAATTCTTGTAGCGTGACAAGTACGCCTGGCATTATACCAGAAGCACCAGCAGTGGGGGCAGCTACTACACGTCCCATACAAGAGTTTACTTCTTTGGCCGCAAGAGCTCTAGCAATTAATTTTTGGAATTCGGGTGATAAAACAGTGATGGGACTGTTGTATACTTTTTTACCTGAATTTTGTACCATTCCAGATACAGAAGTCATATCATCTGTGAGTCCTGTTTTTACTGCATCTTTCATGACCGAGTAAGCTTTTGCTAAACCAGCAAGAATGTCTTCTTGACTAGCTTCTTTCTCGACCATTTCATAGGCTACAACAGGTTTAAATAGCTCACGTTGTTTTTCCTCACAGTAGGTTTTCCATTCAATAAATGAATCAAATAAAATAGCCATACTATTTACTTAGTTATAATGTGTTGATGTTTGTGTTTATCTCAATGTTGCTTCGAATTTAGGATAAAAAAACTATTTTTCTTGATAAGGAATGAAAAGCTATGCTATTGACATAGAATAATATTACTTGAAAGTTAATAGTGTGTTTTAGTGTAGAATTGAGAGGAAATAGAATGATTAAAACTTCAATACCCTATTTTATAGAAATTACCCCTAGAGTGTGAAAGATGCTATTATCTTGATTGGTCAATCTTTTATACTCTAACTTGGTGTCACTGAGCTCTGTAAATCCTATATCGAAGGCTAAAAACCTATTAAATCTATCACTGAAAGATCACGTGGCTCTTTTTACGACTATAGTGGTTTTAATTATGTGGTGGATGTTTGTAGGGATTTCTACCATATATCTCAAAGTAGAGCTAAGTACACTGAATACGCTGATCATTATTTTTCAATGTGTCAGTTTTGTATTGCTGTTCTCCGAATACACTTTTAGAATAGGCCTTTATACCCTCTGGTTTATTCCACTTTTTAGCTTTATCTATTCTTGGTCGGGTATTGTTGGAAGTATACAAGGGGGAGTCGCTTCAATGATCGTTTCTTTGATTGCCCTCATCTTCATTATCCGTAATCGTACTCAGAAATTATTTGTAGTAGCAGGCCTAATAACCTATTTGATTATAGCTGTTGCCTTAAATAATGTATTCATGCTTACTGCAATGACTACTGCAGGAGGTATTTTTGAGATATTAAAGTTTGTGCTCATTTTTCTTGTGATGACTCACATTGGGGTATTATTAGTTTATATCACAAATCAAATAGACTCTCAGAGTGAGAAGATCAATGAGAACAACAAGCAACTTTACATTCAGACTACCAAGTACGAACAACTAATCAAATCAATCAAGGAAGATTATTTTCTTTTTAGTGAAAACACAGATGGCAAACTGAGTTATGTAAGTCCATCTTACTTTACAGTATTAGGTTATGATGAAGTAAAAACAATGGATGAAATCATCTCTGAAGATGAAGAAGTATTGAGGTGGATTCATACACGAAATCGACTTTTGAAAGGAACTACGGATACGGTAACACTAAACTTTAAAGTAAAAAGCCAGAAAAATGAGAAAGGAGTTAGTGTACTTAAGGTTCAGCAAAATGTGAGGAAAGGTATAAATGGTGAAATCTTAGGTATTGATGGAATCGCTCAAGATATTACAGAAAGACTGACATATCAAACACATTTGGTTGAAGCACTGGCAAAAGAAAAACAATTAAATGCTTTAAAAACAAACCTAATCTCTACGGTGTCTCATCAATTTAGAACACCGCTTACAGTCATTCAATCTTCAACTGAGCTTTTACAGTTATACATGAGAAAGCAGGAGATTGAATCGCCTAAAACGCAAAAGTTAACTAACCGTGTTGTAGATACAGTTCTTTACATGAATGAAATGGTTGACGATATTTTATTCTTTAGGTCATTAGAAGAAAATCCTCAATTGGAACCTCAGTGTACTGAACAATCTTTTTCTGTATTTATAACAAATTTAGTTACTAAGTACAATCCTCTGATAAAAGGAGATAAAACAATTCTATTAGACCAAATTGGTGAAGAAAAGACTTTCTCATTTGATGAAAAAATAATGGGGCATGTCTTTGGGAACCTACTTTCTAATGCGATAAAGTATACCCCACCCCACTGTGCCAGTCCAAAAATAAAGGTAGAGTATCATACAAACTATTTGAATGCCTTTATCATCGATCATGGAATCGGAATTAATAAAGAAGATATTACTAAACTTTTTACACCTTTTTTTAGAGGAGAAAATACCAAAAACTATAAAGGGACAGGACTTGGGCTAGTGATCGCAAAGGAGTACCTGCAATCTCATAGAGGGGCAATTAGGGTAGAGAGTGTTGAGGGAGAAGGAACGACTTTTAAAATCAGACTCCCTTACCAAAGAGGCTAGTTGTCTTTGCCATTTTTTAATTGTAGCTTTTCTATGACTTTTTATAATAAACCAAGAACTTATGTTACCAATTCGATTATTGGGAGTATGCTTACTCTCACTTTTTTCATATCAAGCACTCGCTCAAGAAACTTATATTTTTTGCGGGAAACTGATAGATGGAAAATCAGATAAAGTCAGAAATGAAGTTACCCTGATTGTTGATGGAAACCGTTTGAAAGAAATCAAGAATGGTTTTGTAGATGCTCCAGATTCAGTAAAAGTAGTTGACCTTTCGAGCAATACGGTTATGCCAGGACTAATGGATATGCATGTTCATTTAGAAATGGAATTCAATAAAGCAGCCTATTTGAATCGTTACACTAAAAACGAAGCAGATATTGCTTTTTTCTCAGTTGTAAATGCAGAAAAAACATTGATGGCAGGTTTTACAACCGTAAGAGATTTGGGGGGAACAGGTGTAAATACATCGTTGCGTAAAGCGATTGATGGTGGTTTGGTTAAAGGACCGAGAGTTTTTAGTGCTGGTAAATCGATTGCGACAACAGGGGGACATGCAGATCCTACAAATGGAGCAAAAGCAGCTTTGATGGGAGACCCAGGACCAAAAGAAGGTGTAATCAATGGGGCTGATGAAGCTCGCAAAGCTGTGCGTCAACGTTATAAAAATGGAGCCGATGTAATCAAAATTACAGCAACAGGAGGAGTATTGAGTGTGGCAAAATCTAGTAAAGCACCACAGTTTAATATGGAGGAACTGAAGGCAATTGTAGAAGTGGCTAATGATTATGAAATGGTGACAGCTGCTCATGCGCATGGAACAGAAGGAATGAGAAGAGCTGTAGATGCTGGAATCAATTCTATAGAACATGGGACTTATATGACCGATGAAGTGATGGAATTGATGAAAGAAAAAGGAACATATTATGTCCCGACAATTACGGCAGGGAAAGAGGTGACTAACAAAGGGAAAATAATGGGCTTTTACCCAAAAATAGTCGTTCCAAAAGCTTTAGAGATCGGTCCTAAGATTCAAGATACTTTTTCAAGAGCTTATAAAAGAGGCGTGAAAATAGCCTTTGGTACAGACGCTGGAGTGTTTCCTCATGGGTTAAATGGAAAAGAGTTTGGTTATATGGTAGAAGCAGGTATGCCAGCTATGGAAACCATCAAGTCAGCAACAATGGGTGCTGCGAGTCTTTTGAGAATTGAAGATGAGCTAGGTTCTATTGAAGAAGGTAAGTTAGCGGATATTGTGGCTGTAGAAGGAGACCCTTTGGAAGATATTTCAGTAATGGAAAATATCGTCTTTGTGATGAAAGATGGGGAGATATATAAAAAGCCACAGTTTGTGGAATAGTTTTGAGACTATGAAGAAAATAACCATTCCAAGCCATCTGCTGGAATGGTTATTTTTTTATGTCTGAATAGTAGAAGTGACTTATTTCAGAAAAGCTTTAGCCACAAGTAAATCTTCTGGCGTTGTAATTTTGATGTTTTCATAATTTCCATCAATCAACTCTACTTTTTGCCCCATTGCCTCCACAACACTAGCATCGTCGGTAAAGGTGTTTACAAACTCTTGTTCATAAGCCTTTTTGAGTAATTCAACTTGAAAAGTTTGTGGGGTTTGTACCAAACGGAAAATGCTACGGTCTTGAGCAAAAGAATTATTCCCATCTACTTTTCGGATAGAATCCTTTAGTGCAACAGCCGTAATTGCGGCACCATTTGTCTCTGCTACTTGATAAGAAGTTAAAATGACATCTGGATTTACAAATGGTCTTACGCCATCATGAACAGCTACTAAACCTATTTTTTTTTCAATAGCATTCAAACCATTTTTCACAGAATGAAAACGCGTTTCTCCACCTTTACGAACTTGATGAGGAATTTGAAAATTATGCTTTTCACACAAATTTTCCCATGTCTTTATTTCCTCTTCTGGTAGAGTAAGAATGATCTTAATATCTTCAACCGTTGTATAAAACTTCTCAAGGGTATACATCAGAATTGGTTTGCCGTCTAAGTCTATAAATTGCTTAGGTACAGTGCTTTTCATGCGGCTACCTATTCCTCCGGCTACTATAATGGCAAATTTTGATTGGCTCATTTGTGTTATAGTCTAAGTGAGTCTGGTTTACTCTCTTTTGATGAATGATGTTTTGCGTGAGATCATGTGCATCAGAATCGATTAACAAATATTGTATTTTATACAAAATCTTAGCACATTTACGCCTAAAACGAAATTAATAAAGTTTTTAATGTTATTGAGAAAAAGCTTGTTTGTTCGAAAGACTTTAGCTTAAACAATTTTACGGTGACTTAGTTATTTTGACTGGTTATAGTTGGAATAATCATAGATTACAACCTTCAATAGCACTAAAGACAGATAGAAAACGAAAATAAGCAGCTTCTAAACTGCTGAAAAACTATACGAAATATGTCAACTGAACAAGTAACAAAAGAAAGAACTTTCTCGAAAGAGACCTACATGAAGTGGTATGAGGATATGCTCCTTATCCGTCGTTTTGAAGAAAAGTGTGGACAGTTATATGGTCAGCAAAAGATCAAAGGTTTCTGTCACTTGTATATCGGACAAGAAGCTTGTGCTGCTGGTGCTGTTTCAGCGCTTGAGGAAGGTGATAAGTACATCACAGCTTATCGTGACCACGCACACCCACTTGCACTAGGTACTAACCCAGATGCTGTAATGGCTGAGCTTTACGGTAAAGCAACTGGTTGTTCGAAAGGTAAAGGTGGTTCTATGCACATCTTTGACAAAGAAGTTGGCTTCGTAGGTGGACACGGTATTGTTGGTGGACAAATTCCTTTAGGAGCAGGTCTTGCTTTTGGTGAAAAATATAACAAAACAGGAAAACTTTGTATCTGTTACTTTGGTGATGGTGCAATTCGTCAAGGTGCAATGCACGAGGCGTTCAACATGGCGATGACATGGAAACTTCCTGTAATCTTTGTAGTAGAGAACAACGGTTATGCAATGGGTACTTCAGTTGCTAGAACGTCAAACGTAACTGAATTGTATCAATTGGGTGCTGCTTATGATATTCCTTCAAGACCAGTAAACGGTATGGATGTACAAGAAGTACACATTGCTGTTGAGGAAGCTGCTGCATATGTAAGAGAAGGGAAAGGTCCTTATTTCTTGGAATTCAGAACTTACCGTTACAAAGGTCACTCAATGTCTGACCCTCAGAAATATAGAACGAAAGAAGAAGTTGCTGAATACAAGAAGCAAGATCCAATCGAGCAAGTAAAACAAATCATCTTGGAGAAAGAATATGCTACTGAAGATGAGTTGAAACAATTGGATAAGAGTCTTAAAGCAAGAGTAATGGAGTCAGTGAAATTTGCTGAAGAGTCTCCATACCCAGATGCAGGTGAGATCTATAAAGATGTTTATGTAGAAGAAAATTATCCTTTCTTGGAGACTAAATAATTTTCTCTGCTTCATCTTTTAAAATATATAAAGCTGACACCATTAGTTTGGTGTCAGCTTTTTTTATTGAACAAAGTAAACAGAGAGGCGTTTAAATCTTGGAACTGAAAAAAGGTTTCTTGACGATCTATTTCTGTTTCCTAAGGGTTTTTGAAGTAAGTATTTCTTAATAGTCAATAAGAAATGTTTGAAGACTTTAAAAAAAGCAGGAAAGGACTAATTTTGTAGGAAGTAGACAAAAGGCTCAATTCTGAGTTTAAAAACAACATAGTGAAAACTTTTTCATCTTAATAAATAAGTCGAAGCATCGGTAGGTGCAAAAAGCAAGAATTTATGGAGCAGAAAGGTATTGCGATACTAGGTGCAACAGGGTCTATCGGTACGCAAACATTGGAAGTGATAGCAGAGCAAGCAGATCGCTTCAGAGTAGAGGTACTTACAGCAGGTAACAATGCCGCTTTACTTATAGAACAAAGCAAGGAATTCAAGCCAAGAAAAGTAGTTATTGGCAACGAAAATAAATATGCAGAGGTAAAGGAAGCTTTAGCGTCTTTTGACATTGAAGTATTGGCAGGGAATGATGCATTGTCTGAAGTAGTTCAAGATGATCGAGTTGATATTGTATTGACAGCTTTAGTGGGCTATGTTGGGTTAAAACCAACAATTGCAGCTATTGAAGCAAAAAAAGATATTGCCTTAGCCAATAAAGAAACATTGGTTGTCGCCGGTGAAATCATCATGCAAATGGCGAGAGAACACGGAGTGCATATTCATCCCGTAGACTCAGAGCATTCAGCTATTTATCAATGTTTGACTGGCGAAGAACAAAACCCAATTGAGAAAATTATCCTGACCGCCTCAGGAGGTCCTTTCAGAGGCAGAACAAAAGATCAGCTTTTAGGCGTAACTAAAGAACAAGCACTAAAACACCCGAACTGGGATATGGGAGCTAAAATCACGATTGATTCGGCATCTCTTATGAACAAAGGTTTGGAAGTTATAGAAGCTAAGTGGTTGTTTGATCTTAATGCAGATCAGATTGATGTAATTGTTCACCCTCAATCCATAATTCACTCAATGGTTCAGTTTGAAGATGGAAGTATCAAAGCACAGATGGGCTTGCCAGATATGAAGCTTCCAATTCAATACGCACTCGGATATCCACAAAGATTGAAATCTTCTTTTGAAAGGTTTGACTTTACGCATTATCCGAGCCTTACTTTTGAGAAACCAGATACAAATACCTTTAGAAATTTACATCTTGCGTTTGCTGCGCTAGATAAAGGTGGAAATATGCCTTGTATTTTGAATGCAGCAAATGAAATAGCTGTTGCTCGTTTCTTGAGAGATGAAATAGACTTCTTGGCTTTGGCAGAAGTCAACGAGGCTTGTATGGAAAAGACGAGTTTTATACAAAATCCTTCTTATGAAGATTATGTGGCTACAGACGAAGAAGCAAGACGAATTGCGACGGAGTTGAGCTTATAATCACAACAGAAGCACAAACACTTATCAATTAGCTGTTTTCTTCAATTTGGTTTGAAGAATAAAAAACAAAAAATTAGCAAGAGCCTCTCCAAGAAGAGGTGATGAACTTATAAAAATTATGGAAGGAATTGTGATGGCTGCCCAACTTATTTTGGGGCTTTCAATATTAGTCGGATTACACGAACTCGGTCACATGTTGGCAGCAAAGATGTTTGGCATGCGAGTGGAGAAGTTTTCCATCGGTTTTCCTCCAAAGGTATTCAGTTTTACTTGGGGTGAAACAGAATATTCATTAGGAGCAACGCCGCTCGGAGGCTTTGTGAAAATCTCAGGAATGGTAGATGAGTCTTTGGACGATGAACAACTAGCATCTGAGCCAAAACCTTATGAATTCCGCTCAAAGCCCGCATGGCAACGTCTGATCGTAATGCTTGGCGGTATCATAATGAATGTACTGACAGGTATGGTTATTTTTGGTTTCCTTACTTACTCACAAGGAGAAACACTTCTCACAATGGAAGAAGTAAACAAAGATGGTGTTTACGTAGGTGAGTTAGGAGAGAAAATTGGTCTTCAGACAGGAGATAAAATTCTGAAAGTAAATGATAAAGACGTTGTTTACTTTTCGGATGCCACAGATATGAATGCAATTCTTTCTGAGAAATGTACTTATACAGTTGAAAGAGACGGAAAAGAAATGACTTTGGAAGTTCCTTCAACATTCTTGGATGAATTGAGTGACAGAGAGAATCAAGATAAAATTTTCATTCAACCTTTGGTACAATTCCATATCAAAGAAGTAATGCCAAATTCAAGTGCGTCAGCAGCAGGGCTTGAGGCAGGTGATAAAATTTTGGGTGTAAACTCAATCTCAACGGTTTATTTCCATGACTTGAAATCAGCACTTTCAAAGTTTGCAGATAAGGATGTTACTTTAAAAGTTGAAAGAGAAGGAGAAGTACTTGATTTGCCTGCACACGTTCAACCAGCAGGAACACTAGGTTTTATGCCACAGCTAGAAATCAACTATGAAAGAAGAGATTATAGCTTAGGAACTGCAATGGTGATTGGTACAGAGAGAGCTTTCGGGATCATTACTTCTCAAGTGAAGGCTTTCAGCAGAATGCTTAAAGGAGATGTGTCTCCTCAGAAAAGTCTTTCAGGGCCTGTTGGTATTGCTCAAATGTATGGTGGCATTTGGGATTGGATGCGTTTCTGGACATTGACAGGTATGCTTTCAATGGTCTTGGCATTTATGAACCTACTTCCAATTCCAGCACTTGATGGTGGTCATGTTGTATTCTTATTATACGAAATGATTTCTGGAAGAAAGCCAACAGATCAATTCTTAGGAGTAGCACAAAGAATTGGAATGGTTATTTTATTAACCTTGATGGTATTTGTCTTCGGAAATGACATCTATAATCTGATTGTGAGTTTTATAGGTAAATAGATTATTTTCCGAAACAGAAAACAAAAAGAGCTTGTTCTATCTTTTAAAAGAAAGGGAGAATAAGCTCTTTTTTGTGCTTTAAATGAAAGCGTGTATTCTATAATTTTTGAAAAGACAAGCATTTATGAAGTATAATCCGAGCTATTTTCGAACGGGTTATAGAAAAAATGTTAATAAAATATTTAACAATGAGGACTAGACTTTTATAAGGTCAAAACCTCTATTATATTTGCACAAAATTATAAGACAAATTAAACTTTTAATTAAGTCAAATGGATTTATCAGTAGTAGTACCTGCAGCAATTGGTGCGTTTACTATCGTGATTTTGCTTTTGGTATTTATGTTGCTTTTCGCTCAGTCTAAATTAGTTCAGAGTGGTGACGTATCTATCGTAGTAAACGGTGACGAAAGTAACCCAGTTGTAGTAGCAGCAGGATCAACACTGCTCACTACACTTTCGGCTCAAAAAATCTTCTTACCATCAGCTTGTGGTGGTGGAGGTACTTGTGCCATGTGTAAGTGTAAAGTGCCAGAAGGTGGAGGTGATGTACTTCCAACAGAGGTAGGACACTTGAGCAGAAAAGAGCAAGCAGAGAAAGTACGTCTTGCATGTCAGGTGAAAGTAAAGAATGACATGCAAATTGAGATACCTGAAGAAATCTTTGGAATTAAGAAATGGGAATGCGAGGTAGTTTCTAACTACAACGTAGCCTCTTTCATTAAGGAGTTTGTTGTAAAGCTTCCTGAAGGAGAGATTCTTGACTTCCAAGCTGGTGGGTATATTCAAATTGACGTTCCTGAGATTACAGTTGACTTCAAAGACATGGACATCACGGCTCACCCACGTATGGGTAAAAAGCCAGATGAGTTCCAAGATGAGTGGGACAAATTCGGTCTTTGGGATCTTAAGATGAAGAACGACGAAGAAATCTTCCGTGCTTACTCTATGGCTAACCACCCTGCTGAGGGTAATATCGTGATGTTGAACATCCGTATTGCAACTCCACCATGGGATAAAGCTAAGAACGGTTGGATGGATGTAAATCCAGGTATTTGTTCTTCTTACATCTTCTCAAGAAAACCAGGAGACAAAGTAACTATTTCAGGTCCTTACGGTGAGTTCTTCATCAAAGATACTGACAAAGAAATGATCTACGTTGGTGGTGGTGCAGGTATGGCGCCAATGCGTTCGCACTTATTCCACTTATTCCACACGTTGAAATCAGGTAGAAAAGTATCTTTCTGGTACGGTGGTCGTTCTAAGAGAGAATTGTTCTACACTGAAGATTTCAGAAAAATTGAAGAGGAATTCCCTAACTTCAAGTTCTACCAAGTATTGTCTGATCCTATGGAAGAAGACAACTGGAAGGCAAAAGACGGTTTGGAAGGAGAAGGCGATGGTTTCTTAGGTTTCGTTCACCAAGCGTTGATCGATAACTACCTAGGTAAGCACGAAGATCCAGAAGATATCGAATTCTACTTCTGTGGTCCTCCAATGATGAACGCTGCTGTTATCAAAATGTGTGATGACTTTGGTGTTCCTCCTGAGAACGTATTGTTTGACGACTTCGGTGGTTGATAAATACCATTCTGATATACAGAAATCCCCTTTGCAGCAATGCGAAGGGGATTTTTTTGTATTAAATTGTAGCTATGGAAGCCAAAGTTGCAGATATCTTATTCGAGCGAATTCAGAAAGAAGCCATGATCGCTTTTGTACAGAAGAATGATCAGAATTTTTCTGAAGCCATAGATTTAGTCTTAGGGAATCAGTATCCTCTTTCATGGAGAGCATCTTGGATTTTAGGACATGCCATGAAAAAGAATGATGGGCGTATCAGACCTTATGTGGATAAGCTAATTGACTTGATAGAACCTGCAGAACATGATGGGCAACAGAGGGAGCTTATGAAGCTTTTATTCAAGATGAAGTTAGATGAAGAACAAGAAGGAAAGCTCTTTGATATCTGTATGAATCTTTGGGAAAAAATAGGGAAAACGCCTTCGGTAAGATCTACAGCTTTCAAGTTCATTTTAGATATTATCAAAAAATATCCAGAACTGAAGGAGGAAATAGCTTTTGTGATGGAACCACAATATATAGAACCGCTTTCTCCAGGAATTCAACGATCAATTAAAAAGCAATTGGCAGCTATTAATATGAAGGTTGTTGAATAGTTTAAACGGTTGCTTGTGTAACTATTTATTTGTTGCGTTCGTATTTAAGAATTCAACATCAATTGAATATATGGATACGAATAATATCTATGAAGGCTCAAATACAAAAGCCTTCTTTAATTTAGCTTGGATTTCATTTGGAATTTCTTTCGTGGGAACAATGATTGGGATATACATTTTAGAAGTATCTCTACCAGCTAAAGGCTTCTTTTTAATGTCTTATTTGTTTAGTGTTTCCTCATGCTTTACGGTAGCAAAAGTAGTGAGAGATAAACAAGAGGCAGAACGTATCATTCGAAAGGTGGAAAAAGCGAAGACTGAAAAAATGATAAATGATTATGTCTCTTCAGAGGCTAATTAATCTGAAATTAAAAAGAGTTATTCACATAGGCTGTGGATAACTCTTTTTTTGTGGATAAGTCATACTAAAATTAGCAAATAGAAGAATAACCTCCGTTTATTTCTTTGACTCCCAATCGTTGATCGAAGTTAATATCAACACGCCCGAGGTTGATACCTGCCCAACCTGTTTGTACAATCATCACTTCTTTACCATTCTTATTTTTGACTTTATCTGGAGTGGTAAGGAATGTATGTGTGTGACCTCCGATAATGAGATCAATATGTTCACTGTTTGCCGCAATTTTTGTATCGCTCACAATCTCAGGATTACGGTAATTGTAACCTACATGTGATAGACAAATCACCAAATGACAGCCTTCTTCCTCTTTTAGCTTTTTAGCATATTCTTGAGAAACGTCTAGGGCATCATTGTACTTTGTCTCTTTGTACATTTTCTTGTCAACGAGACCATCCAAAGAAATTCCGACAGCAAATACACCTACTTTGATTCCTTTCTTATTAAAAATCTTATAAGGCTTGAATTGTCCCTCAAGAGTCGTATTTGAGAAGTCATAATTTGCGTTCAGAATTTCAAAATTGGCATTTGGAAGTTGCTTTTTCAATCCTTCCAAACCATTGTCAAATTCGTGATTTCCAATAGTTCCTGCATCGTATCCCATCTGACTCATTAGCTTGTACTCCAATTCTCCACCAAACATGTTGAAGTATGGCGTGCCTTGAAATACATCTCCAGCATCAAGAAGTAGAATATTATCTTCTTGTTCACGGATTTGCTTGATCAAGCTAGCTCTGCGAGCAAATCCACCAAGTCCTGCATATTTCGGGTGATCGGCTGGGAATGGGTCAATGTGACTATGTACGTCGTTGGTGTGAAGGATACATAGTTTCTTTGAGCCGTCTGCAGCTAACAGACTTGGAAGAGGAGTTAGGCTAGCGAGAGCTGTAGCTCCAAGTATATTTTTAATAAATTGTCTTCTTTCCATGATAATAGTAAGGTTAATTGAGTTCTTTGTAACGACCATCTAATTCGACATCGATGCTCTCTTTTGTGAGGCAATACTGTTTTACAGCTTCACGAAGTAAGATATCTGTAGCTTCAACATGCTCGACATCTTTAAAGAAAGCCATTCCTCCGCCTCCTCTTTGTAGGTAATCAATTGTTGCAACTCTGTAGACCTTATTATGATCGAAAGGCTTGCCGTCTATCTCAACTTCATAACTATCTGAAGAAACTACCATTGTCATGTTAGCAAATGGTTCGCCATGTCTTCTGACAATAAAGTCAAACATATTTTCTAGTTGTTTGCCTTTCATCTCAACAATTACAAGACGATTATCAAACGGAAGTAAGGTGATTAGCTCTCCTCTAGTGAAATCACCTTGGGCAACAGCATCACTTCGCATACCTCCCAAGTTGAGTAGGGCAAAATCTATGGTAGAGTCAACCTCTGTCTTTACATAATTGAAAAAGGCATCGGTTACAAAATTTCCGAGTGTACTTTCTCCTTTACTACTTTCTAAATTTCTAGCAATATGAGTGATGGATCTACTCATCTCTTCCTCCAAAGATTCTCTGAATGGTGCAATAAAGCTCTCCATAGAAGCATCTGCAGTAATTGAATTATCTTGAGGAATTAGGTTTCCTTCAATCTTTTGAGATGAACTAGTCTGTTGTACTACCTTATTTGGGGCACTACAAGCACTCCAGAGCACAAGACCTAATACAAATGTTAGTAGTTTGTTCATTTTTAAGAAATGTAATATTGTGTTTCTGCAATGATAGATATAAATCTTTGAAGATAGAACATTAATTAGAATTGTTAATAGACTTACAATAAAATGTTCATTTACAGAACAAAAAAGAGTATCGGTATAGACCAATACTCTTTCAATTATTATCTAATCATTTATATTTTAATCAAAATCGAGTCATCAACTTATTTATCAGATTAATAGAGGTCATAATCTGAACTAGAGTCACTTCCTTTTCCTCCTTTTGACTTTCTTTTTCCACTAAAGGCATTTTTCAGTTCGCCGAAAGTATAAGAGAAAGAGATGTAAGCAATCTGAGATTCTCTCTTGAAGTCTCGGTATTGCGCATAGGTTTCATCATAGTTGTACACATTTCCTTGCCATATATCCAGTGGGTCAGAGACTGAGAGTGTCAATGTTCCTCGGTTTTGTAATACTTTTTGCTGTAAGCCCAAGTTCATAATTGTCATACTACCAAATTCTCCTGTCGGAACTTGTTTTGGAGCGTTGTAGCTTACAGAAGCTTGTAAACTAGCTCCTTTCCAGAGGTTAAAACGGTTATTGACTTTTAAACTCCAAGAGGTACCGCTGTTGCTTAGGTCTGTGCCACTTTCATCTTCATGCCCCTCATAAACTTGATAAAAATAATTGAAGCTACCATCTATGTTCCACCAAGAAGTCAGTTGGCTATTCGCTATAAGTTCAAATCCTGTATTGGTTCCTTGTGCTAGGTTTGCGTAAGTACTCATGATGGTATCGGCAGCTACAGCATAGCTTACACGAGTGATAGCATTGTCGGTGTATTTGTGATAAACAGCACCAGTAAGTGTCAGTTTATTCCAAGATTTAGTATATCCGATCTCATAAGAATCAGCGAATTCTGGTTCTAGATATGGATTACCTTGTCTGAGGTTTTCTGGGTTTGACTGATCGATATAAGGATTCAGCATTCGATGATTTGGACGATTGACTCTTTTGCTATAAGAAAACATCAATTCAGATTCGTTATCGAATGTTTTACTAATGGCAAAACTCGGATAGATTTTGAAGTAAGGATAATCAAATGCTTCACCAGTAGTTTTCAATTCAGAATTGATATATGCCTGTTCAATTCTTAAACCAGCATCTACGCGAAGACTAGGTAAGACCTCTCCACTTACCAATCCGTAAGCTGCGTAGATCTGCTGGTCATACAAAAAATTGTTATCTAGTCTAGTATCTCGAATCAAAGAACCATCAGAAGCTCTGTTATAGGCTATAAAATCTTCTTCGGAGCTATTTAGGGTAATCATAGTACCTGCTTCTAGTTTAAATCGATCACCTAAAGGTTGTGTATAATCAATTTGGAAGTTCGCCATTTTCATATCACCCCTAATGTCATTGAAAGTTTGTGTACTACCAAAGTCTTGCGTACCGCCATTGTTCCCTTCAGAGTAAGATGCCGATATTTCTAGGTTTTGAGCTGGGTTTACGAATTTCTTTTGATAAGACAGGCTGACTTCTGCCATCTGATTTTCATTATTCATAAAGTTATCAGAGGTAGTTGTCGAGCCATTCTGATCGATGTTTGTTTGTAAAGTTTTTCGATCCATATTGAAGGAATTGAATTTACCTCCAAGCGTGATCGAATTATATTTATTAAACTGATATCCAATTCCTGTAGTGAACATATGAGCGTTACGTGTATGATTACCTGTCGAGTTTTGGTCAGAAGTAGAAATAATATTTCCATTTTCATCAAAACTTTCTCGGTAAGCATTTGACTCCATCCAACGTTGGTCTGAACGGAAAGAATAATTCGCATTTACATTGAATTTTCCTTGATAATGGCTTAGCCCAAGAGTTGTGTTGTACTTATCTCCCGTACCCGCAGAAACTTTTACCATTCCTTGTGTCCCTTTGAGCTTTTCTTTTTTGAGTTTGATATTCAAGATACCCGACATTCCTTCAGGACTATATTTGGCAGAAGGATTTGTAATGACTTCAATACTCTCAATACTTTCAGATGGAATCTGTTCCAAATAGTCGGAACTACCCAATACAGAGGGTTTGCCATCTATGAATATTTTCACATTAGAATTTCCTCTTAATGATATATTTCCATCAAGATCAACATCAATAGAAGGTACATTAGAAAGAAGTTGTAGGGCATCGCTACCTGTAGAACCCAGATCGGCAGCAACGTTGAAAGAACGTTTTTCTAAGCCCGCAGAAACTATTTCTTGTTCGCCTACTACCACAACTTCATTCAACTCTTGAGCTGAAGATGAGAGTATGATTTTTCCAATATATTTTTTATAGTTATCGGGCTTAAAACCTATCATGTTGGGGTAGGTGTAATTGTCATATCCTACTAAACTTACTTTCACTTGGTATCTGCCAAAAGGAATTTCATTAATACTAAATTTCCCTTCGTCATCGGCTAGAGCGCCAGTCACCAATTTTGTGGTATCTCGCATACTGAAGAGAGAAATTGTGGCAAAGGCAAGTCCTTCCGATGTTTGTTCATCGATAATTTGTCCACCCAAAACACCAATTTTTGGCCTTTCTCTTCCTTCCATGCCTTGAGGACGACCTTGTGCCCAAGTAAATGTTGGAAGCAGTGATAAAATGAAAAGTAGAAGTTTGTTTGACATTGTTGACACCGATTTTTATTTCTGATAAAACAAAGGTGTTTAGTCTCTCTTAGTACAAAAAATAAAATCAACGAACGTAATATTTCATTCAATGAATAGAGGATTAGGCTGTAGGAGGGAAATGTCAATATTGGATGTTTACATTTGTTTTTTAGTGAATAATAGAATTTGGGTATTGGATAAAAATAAGTGGAAGTGGTGTTATAAGAGTAATGTGTCTCTTAATTCTAGCCCTATGAAAACTATCTACTATCTACTGACCATACTATTGATTACCTCTTGCACCACAGCTCAGATCAGTTCAGACTACCAAGCTTACACTGATTTTCAGCAGTACAATTCATTCAATTTCAAATCGGACTTTTCACCTCAAGAAATGAATGAATTTGATCAAGCACGTTTCAAAAGAGCAATTTCTCATTCTTTGGCAGACAAAGGTTACTTTGAATCTGAAGCCCCAAAAATGATGATTGATATGAATGTTTCTACAGAAACGAAACAAAGAGTGGTGACTTATAACAATCCGTCTTATTATGCTTACGGACCTAATTTCGTTTATGGAAACTGTGGTCCTTATGGCGGAATAAGTAGTTACTATTTTGCTGGACCTAATTTTTACAGATACCCTTATGCTTATCGTGGTGGCTTTGCAGGCTATGGATTGACGCCTCAGCAAGAAGTTGTAGAATATGAAGAATGGACACTCGTTGTTGACTTCTATGATGCTGATAATGCGACCTTGATTTGGCAAGGAAAAATGGTGATTGAAGACCTTGATTTGGACACTTCTCCTAAGCGAAAAGAACAATTGATTAACCGTTATATGGAAAAGCTTTTGAAACAGTATCCACCTGAATCATAGGTTGTTTAGAAGTATTGAGTATCATCTTTTTACTCCCAATTATTCTTTTCATAGATTTGAATATTTTTTGATTCAAACATATATGGAAATGAATAAACACATTGCGGTTTTTGATATAGACGGTACACTCAGACAAGTAGTAGACCCTTGGATGCTTTTGCACAATCATCTGAATACAGCTGAGAAAGGAGCTGAAATTTATAAGGCTTGGGCTGCAAATGAAATCAGCTATGACAGAATGTGTGAACTAGATGTGGCTTTGTGGAAAGGCATTTCTAAAGAGAAAATGTTGGAAGCTTTAGCCACCAATCCTATACGAAAAGGAGCTAAAGAACTAGTGAGCTGGTTTAAAGAAAGAGGCATTACTTGTATCGGGATAAGTACAGGCTTATCATTTCTCAATGAAATAACAGCAAAAGAGTTGGGTTTAGATGAAGTCTATTCCAATGAAGTATTGTTTGAAAATGGCATTTGTACAGGGCAAATGAATATCCATGTAAGAGAGGAAAGCAAGGATGAAACTTTGGTAAATGCGCTAAAGAAACACCAAATTGACGGAGATGTTTTTGCCTTTGGAGATGGCCCTGCAGATGTGAAACTATTCTTGAATGCAGACTTTTCTGTGGCTGTTTTTCCTAGAAATGAAAAAATAGCTGAATGTGCTGATATCGTTGTTGCAGAAGAACCTCTTCATACGGTTTTAGAGCAATTGGAAGAGACTTTCGTCTAATTTTAAATTTTCATGAAACTTGTTCTTTACAAGTTTCGTAATTACCTTTAATTAGACATTTGTCTAAATATCTAAAGAAGTGATTGATGAATGCATTATTTAAAGCCTTAAACGATCAGACAAGAAGGCGAATTTTAGAACTATTGAAAGATAAGGATCTGACAGCAGGAGAAATTGCAGATGAGTTTGAGATGAGTAAACCAAGTATTTCACATCATCTAGACTTACTCAAGAGAGCTGATTTGATCTATTCGACACGTAAAGGACAGCACATATTGTATTCTTTAAATATGACTGTATTCGATGATATAATCAATTGGTTATTACATTTTAAAAATCCAAAAACATGAAAAACTCAAAACTAAACGAAGGGCTTATTCTTCTTTTTACCATAGTGCCACTGATCTACCTTTTTATAGTCTTTGATCAATTATCTGAGCAAGTACCTATTCATTTCAATATAAAAGGAGAAGCAGATAATTTTGCTGATAAAAGCTCAATGTGGTGGATTGTCGCACTGATGATGTTTGGGACTTATCTCTTGATGAAGGTAATACCTTTCATTGACCCAAAGAATAAGAATAATATTGGGGCTTCTTATCCCAAATTCAGGTTAATGATGGCAATGTTTATGAGTGCTTTGGCTTGTTTCATTATTCGAGTAGGGCATGTAGGTACAATAGGTATGGGAATGGACAATGTATTGGCTATTCTTTTATCAGTAATGATGATTGGTCTTGGGAATTATCTCACGACTATAAAACCCAATTATTTTGTAGGCTTGCGTACACCTTGGACTTTGGAAAATGAAACAGTGTGGAGAAAATCTCACCGAATGAGTGGGAAATTAGGTTTTGCTTTGGGCTTTGTTGCGCTCTTTTTGACTTTGTTATTATCGTCAAAAATTAAAGTATTGGTGGTTGTCGGCATTATGTTGATTTGGGCATTTTATTCTATTTATTATTCTTATAAAGTGTATCAGCAAGAAAAATAAGTCGAAGTAGTTACTTCATTATTCTAAAAATGTTAGATTTTGCCCCATAACGAAGAACAGTAAAAAAATGAAAAAGAGAATAGGGTATATCTTTTTGTTGTGGGGACTTACTTTTTTAGCTCAAGCGCAGTTTCAGATTACACCAGGAACATCACAAAATACACAAACAGAAGAGGAGGATGAAGAGAAAGTAGACCTTGATATCTTTGCACCAGATGACCATCGTAAATATCAATTTGTAAAGAAAAATGGAAAAGAATTCTCTTTAAGTACGCCTTATCATACCATAAGAACGCACCTTTCTTTTTTGAGTAGTGAAAACTATGAGCCTGAGATTTCGGCAATGACCATTTTTATGGGACAGTATACCGATCAGGAACGTGTAGATTTGGCCTTGAAAATCGAAGCCATCTATGATCGTTTGGGAATTGTGATTGACCTTAATGATGTATCAATAAATAAAGATTATCAGTATTCACCAAATAAGAAATCACCTCCTCAGAATCGCTATATCGTATCTGAAAAATACCCTCAGATTTTCTTAGAAAAGTATGGGGTAGATTGGCTGTATTCGGAGGCAACCTGCAAGTATATTCCTAAGCTATACGAGAAGCTTTATCCGTTTAAAACACATAAACTCCTTGAGTTAAGTCGTAAAATAGATAGTGATGCAGCTAAGAAAACCTATTTCGGGATTCATATTTGGCAATACTTCGGGATAGCACTTTTTATATTGTTGGTGACGGTCATGTACCGAAGTTTGAGGTATCTTTTTAGAAGAGCAATCGTCAGTATACTTAACTATTTTCATTTCAATGAAAACATCATAGAGCCCAATAAGCGAATTTCTTCGCCTTTGGCTTATCTCTGTGTAGTGTTTATTGGTTGGCTTGTGTACCCAGTACTCCAAATGCCAGCTTGGCTTACAAATTATCTTTTATATCCTGTAAATATTTTCACCTTCACCCTGCTGATCATGGCTATGCTTAGGGTGGTGCGATTATTTTCATATTATGTAAACAGGTCACTTCAGAAGCATCCGACTCCTATGGATCAGATTCCAAACAGGATGCCATTGGCCAAGATCATAGAGAAATTACTTCAGTTTCTAGTAATCGCTATCGGTATCACTTGGATGCTAAATGCCATAGGAATAGATACGACAGGTTTTGTAGCAGCCTTGTCTATTTCTTCTGTGGCAGTTGCTTTTGCCTCTCAAGATGCGCTTAAAAACTTAATCGGTTCTGTGATGATTTTTATTGATCGTCCGTTCCAACTCAATGATTGGATTGTTGGACCAGACGTAGAAGGAGTTGTAGAAGATATTGGTTTCAGAACAACACGAATCAGAACATTTAACCATTCTCTTGTAAGTGTTCCCAATGGTAAGCTTTCAGATTATACAATTGATAATCTAGGAGAACGAAAGTACCGACGCTTTAAAACCTATATTCAGATCACTTATGATACTCCACCAGATCTGATTGATGCTTTTGTAGTTGGTTTGAGAGATATTATCGAGTCGCATCCGAGTACAAGAAAAGATTATTATCATATCTATTTGAATGGATTTGGAGCGCATTCTTTAGACATATTATTCAATATCTATTTCATAGTTCCCGATTGGGATATGGAACTGAAGGCAAGACATGACATTATGCTGAAGGTAATTCAGTTAGCAGGAGATTTGGGCGTAAGGTTTGCATTCCCTACACAAACAATGCACATCGAAGCCTTCCCAGAAAAGCAAGGATTAACTCCAGATTATCCATATACACGAGCAGAGTTTATGGAGCAAATGCGTAAATCTAGAAATATAGAGTAGGAGCAGAAATAGCGTTTATTTATTGGACAGTGATGTATTTAGCAGGATGAAAGATAGCTTCATCACCTAAGATATGTAATTCTCCTGTTCGGTAGTAAGCTTCAAGATGTCTTACGTTTATACCTTTCGGAAGCTTGAATTCGCGAGTAGAACTTTGTAAAATATAATGTTCTACATAGGTATAGCCATTAAATACATCTTGTCGGATTCGCTCTTTCGCACATACATATAGTATTTTCCCTTTTACCCAAATGGAAATATGATTTTTGTGAGTGAGCATCGGGATGATGATATGCATATCATAAACTTTTTGAAAATGCTTTTTTTCTGAAGGTGTGAGTCGACCTGATTCTCGGATGATTTCATCGCCAATAAGGTCAATCTCCATAATGGTATTCTTCGCAAATTCTATAAAATGTGCTTTTAGTCGTTCAAAACTAATATTTGAAATATGGTTTAACCGAGCGCGAAGTGACATTACAGCCTTTTTTGAGTTGTAAATGATCTATTGAATTCTAAGAATATAACATAGTAATTCTGCTTTTTGTACCAACTGTAAAGGGATGATATTGAAAGGGGAACATTATTCTCTAGTACTGAAAAAACGAAAAACTGTTCACTTTACAGATTGAATGTTCATATGTGAACAGTAACTGATAGAGTAAATATTACGTTTTTAGTGTTAATGGTCAGTTTATCAGTAGTTTATGACTAATGGTATAAGAATTGAATTTATAAAAATGTTTTTGACCCTATGAAAAAAGGAATCTTGAACAAATAATTGAATTGGAACAGAAAGCCCGATCGATATTCGATCGGGCTTTTTTTATGGCTACCAAAGAACTTTTTTCTCTAAATGAATATCTAAATAAGGTGAACGAGAAATACCACCAGGATTTAAACCTGCTTCTCCTTCAGGGATTGGTGCTCCAAGTTTTTCGAAGTAATCCACCCAAATTGGAAACATCTCGTTGGTATCTGGGTCTTTGTAAGTCATCGGGAACAGTTTGAAAATCTCTTTTCCACCATTAGCATCTTTGAAAGTTTCATAAACTAATTCCGAACAATAATAACTATCGTTTGTGATATCGAAGATATCATCATATTCTTTGCCGAGTAAACTTTCGGCTTTTACAATACTTTGAGGAATAAGGTTTTGATAATCTTTTTTCAACCTTCCTACCGTAATAAAATCATCTTTGACCTTTTTATTAAAGAATTCCTCAATTGGAGTCGCCATTACACCTTTGCCCACAGCTTCTAAAACAATACAATTTCCTGCACTATCATAAGAAACAATGCCACAGTGTGAATAATCATTGCCTTCATAACCTTCAGTTACTTTTGTAATTGCTTCACAGAAAGGTCCGCAGTCCAGATCTTGGAAAAGGATATCACCAGTCTGAAGTTTGAAGTTTTCTTTTGCGGTTTGTGTTTCTTGTTTGGTCTGACAAGAAAAGAATCCCAAAAGGAGTGTTAGAAGGAGAATATTATTTTTCATTGAATTTAGTTTAGTCAAAAGTATCTAGTGTGTTTCTATCTCTTATGTTTTTTCTTGAACCTTATTTTTTAAGTCTAATCTAGAAATAACATCTTCTTCTTAGCATTAAATCTATTTCAACTTTAAAAGATCAAATGTAATAGAATCCTTTTATCAGCCCAAAAACATAGAAATAATACAAAAAAATCAGAAAAGTGATTGAGTTTTAAGCTTTTCTTTAAATGCTAATAATAAAATTCTAACTTTGCGGCTCAAATTGACACCAACATGTTAGAACAACTTAAGCAACTAGATACCGAGCTTCTGATTTTCTTGAATGGTTTTCATAACGAAACCTCAGATCAAATCATGTTTTTTGTCTCTGAGTCTAAGACTTGGATTCCGCTTTATGCCCTTATCATTATAGGACTTTGGTGGAAGTACGGCTGGAAAACAATGCTTGCTTGTGTTTTGATCATGGGGGCTGGAGTAGGTTTGGCAGATTATATCGCTTCAGGTATTTTCAAACCATATTTTGCCCGATTCAGACCTTCTCAAGATCCTGAGCTAAAAGAGTTCGTTCATATTGTCAATAATTACAGAGGAGGAAAGTACGGCTTTGCCTCATCTCATGCTTCTACCACTTTTGCACTAGCTACTAGCATTTGGCTATTACTCCGAAAAAATCACGTATGGATTTTCTTATTTTTCTTTTGGGCAGCTTTTGTGGCTTACAGTCGTATTGCCTTGGGAGTACATTACCCTGGTGATATTATTGTAGGGGCACTTATTGGAGTATTTAGTGCTCAAGTAGCTTACCGATTGGGGTATTTCATTGATTCAAAGTACGCTAACGGAACTTTAAAAGAATTGAAATAGTAATTTTTTTAAAAAACGTTAAGTCATTTTATATTTTTCTTTGTGGCATTTACGCCATTCTTCCTAATTTTGCACATGGCTGACAAAATTCTTATCTACGATTTCGGGTCTCAGTACACACAACTGATTGCCCGCCGCGTAAGGGAACTGAATGTTTATTGTGAGATATTCCCTTACAACCACACTCCAAGAATCGATCACACTGAGTATAAAGGGGTGATTCTTTCTGGCTCTCCACACTCAACGCTAGAAGAAGAGGCTCCAAACTTTGACGTATCAGACATCCGTGGTAAAATGCCACTTTTGGGTGTTTGTTATGGTGCTCAACTTTTGGCAAAACAAAATGGTGGTAAAATTGAGCCATCAAAGATCAGAGAGTACGGACGTGCGAACTTGAGCTATATCAACCACAATTCTCCTTTGATGAAGGGTATTCCGGAAGATTCTCAAGTATGGATGTCTCATGGTGACACGATCTTGGAATTACCTGAAAACTTCAAAGTAATTGCTTCTACAAGCGATGTAAATGTGGCTGCTTACCGTATTGAGGGAGAAGAGACTTTCGGTCTTCAATTCCACCCAGAGGTAACACACTCTACTGATGGAAAAATGATGCTTCAAGATTTCATTGTAGGTGTTTGTGGCTGTAAGCAAGACTGGACTCCAGAATCATTTGTTGATTCTACAGTAAGAGAGTTGAAAGAGAAAGTAGGTGACGATAAAGTGATCCTTGGTCTTTCTGGTGGTGTTGACTCATCTGTAGCAGCAGTACTATTACACAAAGCAATCGGTGAAAACCTTCACTGTATCTTCGTAGATAACGGCTTGCTTCGTAAAGACGAATTCAGTTCTGTATTGGAGTCTTACAAAGGCATGGGCTTGAACGTGAAAGGTGTAAATGCAGCTGAAGAATTCTACAAAGAATTGGAAGGTGTATCAGAGCCAGAAGCGAAGCGTAAAGCGATTGGTAAAGTATTCGTAGACGTATTCGAGAGAGAGTCTAAGCTAGTAGAGAATGCAAAATGGTTGGGTCAAGGTACTATTTACCCAGACGTTATTGAGTCTGTATCGGTAAAAGGTCCTTCAGCTACTATCAAGTCTCACCACAACGTAGGTGGTCTTCCTGACTACATGAAACTACAAGTGGTAGAGCCATTGAATACACTTTTCAAAGATGAAGTACGAGCTGTAGGTCATACTTTGGGTATTGACGATGCGATCTTGAAAAGACATCCATTCCCAGGACCGGGACTTGGTATCCGTATTTTGGGCGATGTAACTGCCGAAAAAGTAGCTATCCTTCAAGAAGTGGATCATATCTTCATCCAAGGATTGAAAGATCATGGTTTGTACAATGATGTATGGCAAGCAGGTGCAATCTTCCTTCCTGTACAATCTGTAGGGGTTATGGGAGACGAAAGAACTTATGAAAACGTAGTAGCTCTTCGTGCTGTAGGTAGTTTGGACGGTATGACTGCCGATTGGATTCACCTTCCTTACGAGTTCTTGGCAGAAATCTCTAACAACATCATCAACCGTGTGAAAGGGGTGAACAGAGTTGTTTATGATATCAGTTCTAAGCCACCAGCAACAATTGAGTGGGAATAAGACACTGATTTGATATAAATTGAAAAAGCCTACTTCCTTGCTTTAGAGCAAAGAGGTAGGCTTTTTTGTGCTTTACTTCTTCTAAAACTGCTTTCCTCTCAAGAAAGCCTCAATATCCATACGTTTTTTACCTTGCATCTGCCAGTTTTTCACACTGATATAGCCATCGGCAGTTTTGATATAGAAGAAGGTTTTGTTGTCGGTCACATAGCCTTTTTCATCACCTTCTAGCTTCTCATCCATTACTTTTTCTACGTTGAAAAGTTTGTAGGTAACACCTTCAATTTCTGTCCAAGCAGCAGGGTAAGGAGATAGCCCTCTAATAAAGTCATATACGTCTTTGGTAGTTTTCGAGAAATCAACCTCACACGTTTCTTTGAAGATTTTTGGAGCACTTTTCAGTTCTACGTCCATTGGCTGAGGGATAGGATTTACCTTGTCTTCCTCAATCAGTTTAACGGTTTCCAATACTGCTTCACCTCCAATATTCATCAAACGACCATAAACATCGCCTACAGTATCTGAATCAGCAATTGGTTCTTTCTTTTGCAAGATCATATCTCCTGTATCAATCTCATGGCGCAAGAAGAAAGTTGTTACTCCTGTTTCTGTTTCACCATTCATGATTGCCCAGTTGATAGGTGCTGCACCTCTGTACTGAGGAAGGAGTGATCCGTGAAGGTTGAAAGTACCGAGTTCTGGCATATCCCAAACAGCTACAGGAAGCATACGGAAAGCCACTACAATTTGAAGGTTCGCATTGTAGCTTTTTAGTTCTTCCAAAAATTCAGGATTCTTCAAATTGGTCGGTTGAAGAACAGTCAAGTTGTGCTTGAGTGCACATTCTTTTACAGGCGATTGCTGCAATTTACGTCCTCGTCCTGCTGGTTTGTCAGGAGCTGTGATTACAGCTACTACATTATAGTTATTAGCTACTAGTACTTCTAGAGAGGGAACCGCAAAATCGGGTGTTCCCATGAAAATAATACGTAGGTCTTTCTTCATATGCTTATCGAATGGCTGAAAATAGAAGTCTTATACCTTCCAACCATTTATTTATGGCTCAAGTTCTTATAGAAATTCTCAATATGTAATTCACTTCTTCGGATACATTTCAGTACCCAGCGCATAGCCAGTACTTGACGTTCATCTTCTGACATTTGCCATGCAATGTTTTCGTCTTTTCTGAGTTTCGTAGCTATGGTATTTAGGCAAAGGGCGGTACTTACAGAAAGGTTAAAACTTTCGGTAAAGCCATACATTGGGATTTTGATTTGGTAGTCGGCTTGTTCCATCGCTTGATCAGTCAAACCTGTACTTTCTGTACCCATCATGAAAGCTACTTTTTCATTGACAGGAAGCTCGTCTAAAGTCATTTCGGCATGAGGGCTTGTTGCAACAAGTTTAAACCCTTCTCCTTTTAACTTATCCAATGCTGATTGAGTAGAAGTATATCTGTGGATATCGACCCATTTAGCAGCCCCTTTTAGTACTTTTCGGTTCAAGTTATATCTGTGATTAACCTCAACCACATGCACATCTTGTATTCCGAAACAATCTGCAGACCTGATAACAGCACTTGCATTTTGCTCTTGATAAATATCCTCTAAAAGTACAGTGACATGTCTTGTACGTTCAGCCAATACTCTTGCAAAATGTTGACGTTTATTTTCGGTCATAAATGCCGCTAAGTAGGCATATAAGTCTTTATCACGGTAATCTATATCCAAGATTTTCTCCTCCCAATACATAAGTCCCTTTCTATTTGAAAACGCAATTTACGTTTTGAAAAAGTTAGAATAAATAAATTGCTCAGAAAAGCTATTTCTTCAGAAGAATAAAAAGGATGTAGAATGGTCAATTTGTTAATGTTTGGGAATCGCTAAAGGCTGAAGAGTAAAATTTTATGCTGATATAGTATATTTATAATGTTAGTGTATTTGGTACACCTAACAATGAGAGATGTTATAAATCAATCGATAAAATGGAATAGGAATCTCATTAGAATAGATTGATTTTTGACACATCTTTTTTAATTAAGCTTGTATTAATTGCAAGCAAAGTCACTTTTTGAACGAAAAACAGGGATATATCTTCAAAAAATAGCAACAATAATGAGTTTGGTGATATTGCTTCTGTTTCATTCGTTGAAAAATGCGTAAAATTAGAATTTTTAAACAGAACTCTTTCAAAATAATATTCCATGAAAAAGGTTGCAATCGGTATTGATATCGGAGGAACAAACACCGTGATTGGTGTAGTTGATCAAGAAGGTAGTGTATTGGCTAAAGGAAACATCCCTACAGGAAAGCATATGGATGTAAACCTTTACCTTGATGATATGCAAGCGGAGATCAATCGCGTGTTAGATTTCATCAATGAAGAAATTGAGGTGATGGGAATCGGTCTTGGTGCGCCAAACGGAAACTATTATTCAGGTGCTATTGAATTTGCTCCAAACCTTAATTGGAAAGGTAGAGTAGAATTGGTAAACCTTCTTAAAGAGAGATTTGAGTACCCTATCATTACATTGACAAACGATGCCAATGCGGCTGCAATCGGTGAAATGATTTATGGTGAAGCAAAAGAAATGAAAAACTTCATCATGATCACTTTAGGTACTGGACTAGGTAGCGGTATCGTAGTGAATGGCGAAATGGTTTATGGTCATGACGGATTTGCGGGTGAGCTAGGTCACGTACGTGTAGAGAAAAATGGTAGAGAGTGTGGATGTGGACGTAGAGGTTGTCTAGAGACTTACTGTTCGGCTACAGGTCTTGTAAATACTGTTTATGAATTGATCGGTACTTCAAAACTTCCTTCAGTACTAAGAGAGAAAGTACACCAAGGAGAAGTAACTTCTAAAATGGTATTTGATGCTGCTACTGATGGTGATGAGCTAGCAAAAGAGGCATTCAGATATACTGCTGAGAAGTTGGGTACTGCTTTGGCTGATTTCATGACATTCTCAAGCCCTGAAGCATTTATCCTATTCGGAGGATTGGCTAATGCTGGAGACTTGTTGTTGAAGCCAACTTACGAGTACATGGAAGAAAATATGTTGAGCTGTTTCAAAGGTAAAGTAAAACTTATCCAATCAGGTCTTCCAGGAGCAGATGCTGCTGTTTTAGGTTCTAGTTCTTTAGTATGGCAAGAATTGAATAAAGAAGTATTGGCTTAAGCTTAGCTATTTCTTTATTTCCTATAGATATAAATTAAGAGGGCGAACGGAATATATATTCTGTTCGCCCTCTTTTTATATAAAGTGCTAGGACAGAAGATTTCAAAACTTAGTGAGTTGTCCTAGATAGATTGTGTCTGAGCTTTTATCTATGCTCTTCCTAGCATTTGATTTTTCTGAGAATCTAGCTTCAAGAAAACAAATAATAGGATGGTGAATGACCAAAGTGACGAACCTCCGTAACTCACAAATGGTAGTGGAATACCAATTACAGGGAATAGTCCGATTGTCATACCGATATTAATCATAAAGTGGAAGAATAATATGGATGCTACACTATAGCCATAAACCCTAGAGAAACGAGATTTCTGCCGTTCTGCAAGCATTATAATTCTAGCGATAAGGATAAAGAATACGGTGAAAACAAACATAGCACCAAGCCATCCATGTTCTTCTCCGATAGTACAGAATATAAAGTCAGTACTTTGCTCAGGTACAAACTCTAGTTTGGTCTGTGTTCCTTCTAAGAATCCTTTTCCTAATAACCCTCCAGAACCTATCGCAATTTTAGACTGTGTTACTTGATAACCTACCCCTAAAGGATCACTTTCAGGATTGATCAAGATTTCAATACGCTTACGTTGGTGAGGTTGGAGTACAGTATTAAATACAAAGTCAATACTAATGGTAAATAGAAGTGCAAAAGCAAAGTAAGCCCCTTGGAAGGTAATCCATCTGAAGCTTCTGAAATTGCTAAAGCTTGCAATCACAATGATTGCAAAAACAAAGAATAGTCCTATTGATATATAAGTATGGTCAAAGTAATAATACAAGCCATACATTACGGAACCAACAATTCCCCATCCTGCAAATACTTGATATATATTTCGGTCAGCTAGCCAAGAATAGATAATACTACCTAGCCCCATGACCCCAACATAAACTCCAAGAGTGGCAGGGGGGACAAAGAGTCCTGCTATAAAGAGAATGATGGCTGTAAGCCCTAAAACCATGAAAGTAGAAGGTAATCCCTCTCTGTATAAAGCAACAACTAAAGCCGCAAAGACCATTGCAGAACCTGTATCATTTTGTAAAATAATGATTAAGGCAGGTACACCTATAATCAATAAAGCTCTTGAATAGGTGTTGAAGTTTTCAACTTTCTTATTGGGTGAATTTAGGTATTTGGCTAAAGCTAAGGCTGTCGCAAATTTGGCAATCTCTCCGGGTTGTATTTTTAGAGGACCGATCTTTATCCATGCGGTTGCTCCGTTTGTGGTAGCCCCTATAAAAATTACGGCAAGGAGCAGCAGCATGATAGCCCCATATATAATGTAGGCAAAGGTCTCATAAAACTTGTAATCTATAATCAGAATGGCGGCAATCAGAATTCCTGCCCCACATATCCACATCAACTGACGCCCTGAGTTGATACCCATATCAAAAATACTCTGTTGTGCATCGGGTTGATACACCGCAGCGTAAATGTTGAGCCAGCCCAATATTACGAGTATCAGGTATAAGAGGACTGAAACCCAATCAATCCCTTGTGCTATACTACTACTTCTTCTTCTCATCTTCTGTTTCTCAGACACTAAAGCGCTCTCCACGCAAACAATAAATGTATTCTCTATTCAATCATTTCATTGAGCGTTACTCAAAGTGAAATACGATTTTAGTATGCTTAATTCCTGTAGTTTACAGCTCTTATCATTTAGAGAAGCTTATTAACAAGTCTATTCTCTAATTTAAAAAAATAAGGGAAGCTTATTCCGTGATTTGAAATAAGCTTCCCTTATTATATATGATCGTTGTATAACTATGATGTAGGTTACTTCTATCGTCTCTGAAAAGAACGAGAAATAGCCATTTTCATATACTTCTTAACTCAACATTTTCAATAAAGAAGCCAGTTTGTTTTTCAAATCTCTACGATCTACTATGAAATCTAGGAATCCATGCTCTAACAAGAACTCTGAGCTTTGGAATCCTTTCGGTAAATCTTTACCAATTGTTTCACGAATTACACGAGGACCAGCAAAACCGATCAATGCTTTTGGTTCTGCAATGTTGAAATCTCCTAACATCGCGAATGAAGCTGTAACTCCTCCTGTAGTAGGATCAGTTAGTAAAGAGATGTATGGAAGTTTAGCTTCTGAAAGTAAAGCCAATTTTGCAGAAGTTTTACCCATTTGCATTAATGAATAACCTGCTTCCATCATACGAGCACCACCAGACTTTGAGATCATAAGGAATGGCATCTTGTTCGCTAGTGCATAGTCAATAGCACGAGAGATTTTTTCTCCTACTACTGAACCCATAGAACCTCCAATAAATCCGAAGTCCATACACGCAATCACAAGATCAAGTCCGTTAACTTTTCCGTAAGCACTACGACAAGCATCTTTCAAACCTGATTTCTTTTGCCCAGCCTTGATACGGTCTGGATATGCTTTTGTATCTACAAAATCCAATGGGTCTCCAGAAATCAAATCTTCGTCCAACTCTGTAAATTCATTGTTATCGAAGATGATTTCGAAGTATTCTTTTGATCCGATACGAACGTGGTGATTATCATCTGGACAAACATACGCGTTTTCACGAAGTTCGTTCATATGGATAATTTTTCCTGAAGGAGTTTTGTACCACAATCCGTCTGGAATATCTTTCTTTTCAACAGTAGGCGTATTGATGCCTTTCTCTTTTCTTTTAAACCAACTCATAAAAGTTTTCTTTTTGGCTTGGTGAGGAAAAAAATTCAGATCCTCGAATCTGTCCGTTTATTTATTGGTCACCTCGTAAGCCAGATCTGATTATCAATAAGCTTAGTATTCTAGACAGTAAATTTATTGATTTTTTTTCTTCTACCGCCTTTCTCCTTTTTTTTTTCATTTTTCAAGGTTCACAAATCTGTAAATTAAGTTTAATTATTGCAACTAAGTTGCAATTGAAGGCGTTTGTAAGTTTATTGCGAATAAATTGCAGATAGATTATTTATATGTTGAAAGTATTTCAAAAATACGCTGATCATTTAGGGATTACAGGCTCATTTATCTGTTTGATTCACTGTCTAGTGACGGCAGGAATTAGCTTAATGAGTGTTGGGATGTCTCACTTACATAGCCATGGAGATTTTGACCATCTTGGTTTTTGGGGCTGGGTAGATTTATCAACCGTATTTATCAGTATTTTAGCGGTTTGGGCAAGCACAAGGCATAATCACAATAAAAGTGTCCAGTTTTCACTTTGGACGTTTCTTGCCATTTTTGTGACAGTTGTTATGCTTCGTCTATTCCATGTTCATAATCCAGTACTTGATATTTTAGGGTACTTGGGTTCATTAGGACTGATATTCTCACATTTCTTCAATATTTATATTTGTAGAAAAGAAGAAGCCGCAGTGTGCGAAGTTAGAGGCTAAAAAATTATACTTTTCATAGATGAAAGTAAAAAGCATCTCTCATGAAATATGGGAGATGCTTTTTTATTTAGCTAAAAAGAAAGGCCCTTCTTATGGTCGTGTAGAAGAGCCGTGAACACCTTCTCTGCTTAGAGAAGAATTGGTCGTATTTAATATGTTGAATTGATTAGATAAGACAATACCAAACTGCAATGAAGTGACTTAAGCCACCAAGCAGTACAAAGAAATGCCAAACGACATGGCTATATTTCATTTTTTTCATGAGGTAAAAAATAGTACCTACAGAGTAAAATACACCTCCTGTTATTAACCAAGTGAAGCCAGCTGTACAAAGGTTTTCAACAATCGGTTCTCCAATAAAAACTACCATCCATCCCATGATGAGGTAAGCAACCGTAGAGATGTATTTCAATTTTCCTGTTGAGAAAAACTTAATACCAGTTCCTATAAATGCGATTCCCCACATTAAGCCCAAATAATAAAATTTGAGAGGAGCCTCTACAAAGAAAGTGATAAAAGGAGTGTAAGTCCCAGCTATCAAAAAGAAGATTGCAATATGATCTAATTTTTGAAACCTTTCTTTTGCTTTTGGACTGATCTGTAAATGATATAGGCTTGAAGAAGCCAACATAAACAGTAATGATAAACTAAACACTAAAACGCTACTACCGCCCAACACACTTGATTGAAAAGCTGTTGTGAGCAGAAAAGGGACACATATCAGGGCTATAAAAAAGCCGATCGCGTGAGTGAGGACGTTCCAACGTTCCTCTTTCTCTAACAGAAAGTAGTTCATCTGTTCTACAGTTTATGATATGATTTTACAAATCTCTACTTAATTAGACCCTTACTTTTTTGAAATGTGACAGTTATTAACATACATTCAGAATAAAACCATTCTGATCGGAACTCTTTCGTGAAACTTGAAAATAGCTGTAACCCAAATACTTCTAAATTATGAATAAAAGCTTACTTTATTTATTGGTCATTTTATGCTTTTCCTGTAAGCATTCTTCTCCATCATCAAGTAATAATAATTTTTCGCTAGAAGACCTTAAGATTGTAGATCTCAGCTATGACTTTTCTGACAGTACAGTCTATTGGGTAACAGCCAAAGAATTTGAGCTAGAAGAAGTGAGTAAAGGACATACTGAGAAGGGGTATTATTATTCGGCAAATAATTATGCAGCAGCCGAACATGGAGGTACACATATAGATGCTCCAATTCATTTTGCTGAAAATAGGCAGAGTGTAGATGAAATTCCTTTAGAAAAATTGATAGGTTCAGCCTTAAAAGTAGATGTTTCAGAGAAAGCCAAAGACAATCCGGACTATGAGGTAAGCATTGAAGACTTTTTAGAATGGGAGGAAAAGCACAAAAATATGCCAATTCCAGAAGGAAGTATTGTATTGCTTTATACAGGATTTTCGAAGTATTATCCAGATAAAATGCAGTATATGGGAACTTGTGAAAGAGGAGCACATGCCGTCAAAGATTTACATTTCCCAGGTTTAGCTCCAGATGCAGCAGAATGGTTAGTGAAAAATAGAAAGATTAATGCGGTGGGAATAGATACACCAAGTATAGATTATGGACAGTCGGAGTATTTCCAGTCGCATGTAAACTTGATGACGAATAATGTACCTGCATTTGAAAACTTGGCAAATCTTGAGCAGTTACCTTCGGTTGGTTTTGAGGTTGTGGCTTTACCTATGAAAATAAAAGGTGGTACAGGTGCACCTTTAAGAATTATAGCTTTATTAAAATAATGAGAAAAATAAAACCCGAAGCGAGTTTGCAGACTGCGCTTCGGGTATGATAGTTTGTTTTTGTGTATTGTCCTTTAGTAAGGAGTTATGAGTATGAGATCTGAGTCAGAATTTTCCCTCTTTATATCGTTAGCTAATAGAGCCCATTACTCTCTTCATAAATCCGTTGAGAGCTTCTTTTTCAGTTTTTCCTTCTTTTACTAGTTCACGAACTTCCAAAGCACCATACATATTGGAAATCAATTCACCAATAACATCTAGTTCTTCATCCTTTAGTCCTTCGCACTCAGCTAAGTTTTCAAGTACTTCAAGGGCCTCGATCACGTAGTCTTGATCGTGTTCTTTAATAAACCCGTGTACGTGCTTAATTATTGGTAGCCTCATCGATCATTTCTTTTAAAGGTTCAACTTTATTTGTTTGAAGTTGTTTTGCCAACTCACCACTCTTGAATACAGCGAAAGTAGGTAAGTTGTTCACATTTGCTAGTTTTCTAGAGTTCGGGAATTTCTCTGCATCAACTACTACAAATGGAATATCTGGATTTTCACCTGCAAAACGCTTGAACTTAGGCTTCATGATACGGCAGTTTCCGCACCATCCTGCTGAAAATTGTACCAATACTGTATCGTTGTTTGCTACTAAGCTTTCTAGGTTGTCTTCTTTCAATTCTTCAAACATGATCTCTAAACTTTATGATGATGGTATATTTCTTTATGATGATTGATAACAGGTTACTGAATAGGGGGAGCAATGGGGGCGCTCCCCTTTTTCAAGTGTGGTCCTCTCTTGTTATAATTTCTTAGTTATTGCTTAGGTAATCTGCAACACCGCTTCTATCTGCAGTCATTGCTTCTTTACCTTCTTCCCAGTTTGCTGGGCAAACTTCACCGTGTTGTTGAACGTGCGCATAAGCATCAATCAATCTGATGAACTCATTTACATTTCTTCCTAGTGGCATGTGGTTGATACCTTCGTGGAATACTGTACCTTCTTCATCAATTAGGTAAGTTGCACGGTAAGTCACGTTATCACCTACTTTAAGTTCTAACCCTTCTTCGTTCGTAATTGTTTCGTGTGCATCCAAAATTCCTAGTGTAGAAGATAGGTTACGGTTGCTATCTGCAAGGATATTGTAAGTTACACCTTCAATTCCACCGTTATCTTTTGGTGTGTTCAACCAAGCGAAGTGTACTTCTGGAGTATCTACTGAAGCTCCAATTACGATTGTATTTCTTTTAGCGAATTCTTCTTGTGCTTCTTGGAAAGCGTGTAGTTCTGTTGGACATACAAAAGTGAAATCCTTTGGGTACCAGAACAACAATACCTTCTTGTTATTTTTTCTTGCTTCTTCAAGAACGTTTACTTGGATAGTGTCACCCATTTCGTTCATTGCAGGTACTGTGATGTTCGGGAATTTCTTGCCAGTGAATGCCATAATATTGTGTTTTATTTTTCTTGTTTCTGAATGATTACATGACAAAAGTATGGTGTATATTTGTTAGAAGAAATCGAATACATCTATAAGGGTTTTAGATTTTATCTATCATGAATTTTCAACAGCTCGAATATATACTTGCCGTAGATCAGCATAAGCACTTTGGGAAAGCTGCTTTCAGTTGTGATATCACTCAAGCAACGCTGAGTGCCATGATCAAGAAATTAGAAGAAGAACTTCAAGTGGTCATATTTGACAGAAGTCGTCAGCCTATTCAAACCACCGAGGAAGGAGAACAGATTATGGAACTAGCAAAAAAGATTCTTGCAAATAGGCGAGAGCTGCTAGACTTGAAAGATGATCCAGACGAAACATTAAAAGGAACAATCAGAATAGGAATTATTCCTACAGTAGCGAGTTCGCTTTTACCTATTATAATACCCGACTTCTTAAAATCTTTTCCAGAATTAGAATTGGATATTGTAGAAATCACGACTGAGCGTATCCAAGAAGAATTGGCAAATGAGAATATTGATGTAGGAATTTTAGCTACTCCTTTGGAAAACGAGAACCTAGAAGAGAATATTCTTTATTATGAAGCTATGATGGTTTATGGGATAGGCGAAGACGATAAGAAGTTTGTGACTCCGAAAGATGTTATCAATAAAAAAGTATGGCTTTTGGAAGAAGGAAACTGTTTCAGAAATCAGGCAGTAACGCTTTGTGCTTTAAAAGAAAAAGTAGTAGAGCCTAAAAACTTGAATTTTGAAGCTACATCTTTTGATACGCTTCTTCATCTCACAGATCAGTTTGGAGGAGTTACACTTGTCCCTGAGTTGTATTATAATCTGATGCCAGAGAACCGAAAAGAAAAAACAAAGCATTTTACAGCTCCAATGCCTGTTCGAGAAATTAGTATGGTTTATCAGCGCCCGTATGTGAGAAAGCGTAGTATAGATATCCTTTCAGAAAAAATACGAGAGCTTATTGCTCATAAGTTGATCACTCATAAATTCAAGCCAAAAGATATGAGTATTATAGGGATTTAATATTTGGTGTATTGAATTAAAAAAAGGATTAGACATGCTTTAATGAAGGTATAGCTAATCCTTTTTCTTATTTATGATTTTTCTATCTCAGTTTTGTAGAGTTTCATTCCTCTAGCTTTATAATTATTCAAGGCACTCGGATGGTCTAGTGAACAGGTGTGTACCCACACTCTTTTTGCTCCTTCCCATTCCCATGCTTTTTTGAGTGCTTCAGATAAGAAAAATCCGCCTAGTCCTTTCCCTAAGAATTTTTCTGCTAAACCGAAATAACGAATTTCCACATTTCCTTCTTCTTGCATTTGGAGTTCAAAGTAGCCCGCAGGACTTCCTTCTTGGTAGGCGACCCAAGTTCTGAGATTGTCAGCTTCAGCATATGCTTTCCATTCTTCATCCGATTCAGATAGTTTGTCTGTCCAATCCCAAATACCTCCGATAAGTTGATATAAAAATTTATTGTATTGAAACTGCTTAACAACACATTCTCTGATTTCAAGTCCTTTTGCATCAGTTTTTGCGTTCAATTCAGAAGCAGCATGCATTTCTAAATAATAGATTGTAACCTCTTTCATTTCCCTTAAATTCTAAAAGACATAAGCTCGAAGATAGAGTTTTTTTAGATGAAAATGGGTAATAGGAAAAATGAGAAGCTTGGGGAGGGTGTAGTTGAAGTTGTTGTTTGGACAGCTAGTAAATGTAGGGATTAAGAATGAAGAGTGTTTTCTTCTAAAAGCCATTCTTTGGCCTCATCTTCTCTTAGAAATGATTTATACCAAATACCCCTGTTGTATGAAACATCTTCAGCAAATTGGTAAAGCTGTTGGGCATATTGGGACTGATCTAGATGAATAATCGCTAGTTTGTAATGCCTACTCCAATTGTATAGTTCTGCCCCTTGACTAATAATTTCATAGGCCTCTAGGAGAGTGATCTTCCCTGTAACATTCCAAAGTGTCAAGATTTTAGAGCATTGATTTTCTTCACAGAAATTGGCAATGACTTTCCAGACTTCTATCAAATCATCTTTTTCTTTTCCAATAGTGTATGTCCCTTGAACCTCTACTTTGAGTATGTTTTCTTGAATTTCAAAGCTTGGTTGTAATTTCATTGATTGTTTTCATGTAGGTAAAAAATAGTTTTTCTGATAATTAGTGGTTGATGCATATAAAATAACTTATAGATTATCTTGGCTGCTTTCAAGGATAGGATAAATTTATACTTTTGAGTATTAGAAACTTTATAATGTATCGTAAAATATGAATAATTGATTCTATTGGTGAAACTTTCTAAAAGCTTATTTCTTACATAAATATTAGCCACACCATATTTCGTTATAAACAAGTCCTTTTATCTTTGGGTTGAATCTAAGAACCGTATAGAAAGATCGTGAGTACAGATACATTTAATAACCAAGAACACTTAAGAGTAAAAGACTTTTTAAAACTGTTTCAAGCAGATAGTGATATTAAACTGTTTCTGCATGAAGTAAAGAAAGAAAAGAGTATTCAAGTAAAAGGTTTGGCGGGAAGCTTCGATGCTATCTTGGCTACAATCGCGTATTTGAAAAACAGGCGAACCAACCTGTTCGTACTCCACGATTATGAAGAGGCAGTTTATTTTCAGAACGATCTGCAAAGTTTATTGCCTCATCAAGAGATTCACTTATTGCCTTCTTCGTACCGAAAGCCATACAGTTTTACGGAGGTTGAGAATGCCAATGTATTACAACGTGCTGAAATTCTTAGTATCCTAAATCAGAAAAAAGAAGAGGGAGAACTTATTGTTACTTATCCTGAGGCTCTGACGGAAAAAGTAATAAACCAACGTTCACTTCTAGAAAATACATATACGGTAAAGAAAGGTGAAGACTTAGATTTGAGTTTTATCTCAGAGTTGTTGATTGAATATGATTTTGAGAAAACAGACTTTGTGTATGAGGCAGGGCAATTTGCTGTTCGTGGAGGTATCATTGATGTCTTTTCTTATGCACATGATATGCCTTTCCGTATCGAACTGTTCGGAGATGAGGTAGACGGTATTCGTACTTTTGACCCAATTACTCAACTTTCTGTAGAAGAAAAAGAAGTTGCTCCAATCGTTCCCGATGTTCAAACGAAGCTGATTCAAGAAATTAGAGAGTCTTTCTTAAGATTCATTCCTCAAGACACGAAAATTTGGTTCAAAGATTATCAACTCACTATAGATACAATTGACAGCTACTTCCAAAAAGCTACTGAAGAGTTTCAAGATATTCTTTCCAAAAATAATAATACGAAGATCATCAACGATCCCGAAGAACTGTATGAGTCAGTCGCGAACTTCGAGAAGTTTGCGGAAGAACTGACACGTATTGAATTTGGAAAGAAATTCTCATTAGAGACAAAGTCTGTAGTAAAGTTCGAGCTACATCCTCAACCTTCATTCAATAAAGATTTTGATTATCTCAGCGATCAATTGACGGAGAAAAAGCACGAAGGAAAAGACATTGTCATCACTTCTGATCTGCCAAAACAAATTGAAAGACTTGAAAATATCTTTGCTGAAATCAATCCTGATTTAAGATTTCAGTCTATCAATATTTCACTTCGTGAAGGTTTTGAAATGGTAAACACACCACTTTTGTGTTATACCGATCATCAAATTTTTGAGCGTTTTCATAAGGCAAAAGGCAAAAAGAAATATTCGAAGTCAAAAGCAATGACGCTTAAAGAACTTCGAGAATTGAAAATTGGGGATTATGTCGTTCACGCCGATCACGGAATTGCTCGATTTACAGGTTTGGAAAAGCAAATTCATAACGATAAAGAGCAGGAAGCAATTCGTCTGATCTTCCGAGACAATGATATGATGTATGTGAGTTTGCATGCACTTCATAAAATCTCGAAGTATTCTGGTCAAGATGGCGTAGAGCCCAAAATCAGTAAACTAGGCTCCGTAGAGTGGGAAAACAAGAAGAAAAAAGTCAAGAAGAAAGTAAAAGACATCGCTTCAGACTTGATCAAGCTCTATGCTAAGAGGGTGAAATCGCATGGTTATGCCTATCAGCCCGACAGTTATTTACAAGCGGAATTAGAATCTTCATTTTTCTATGAAGATACACCCGATCAAGCCAAAGCTACGGGGGAAGTAAAATCGGATATGGAGCAACCTTATCCGATGGACAGACTTGTTTGTGGAGATGTTGGTTTTGGGAAAACAGAAGTTGCGATTCGTGCGGCATTCAAAGCCGTTTGTGATAGTAAGCAGGTGGCCGTAATGGTTCCAACAACCATCTTGGCACTTCAACATTACAAAACTTTCAAAGCTCGAATGGAAAACCTTCCTTGTCGAGTAGAATATGTCAATCGTTTCCGAACTGCTAAACAAATCAGAGAGGTTCTCAAAGATTTGAAAGAAGGAAAAGTTGATATTCTGATCGGAACACACCGAATTGCAAGTAAAGATGTTCAGTTTAGAGATTTAGGACTTCTTGTTATAGACGAAGAACAAAAGTTTGGCGTAAAGACTAAGGAGAAAATCAAGGAGATGAAAATCAATGTAGATGTACTGACATTGACTGCAACTCCAATTCCTAGAACACTACATTTCTCTTTATTGGGAGCGCGTGATCTTTCAGTCATCTCAACTCCTCCTCCCAACCGTCAACCTGTCACCACAGAGATTCATACTTTTACAGATGAAGTTTTACGTGATGCCATCAGTTTTGAGTTAAAAAGAGGAGGACAAGCCTTCTTTGTCCATAATCGTATCAATGATCTGGAAAAAATTGCAAACCGCATTCTTTCTCTAGTCCCCGACGCAAAAGTGTGTTATGCTCACGGACAGATGGATGGACCTCAGTTGGAAAAAATGATGCTTCGCTTCATAGAAGGTGAATACGATGTACTTGTTTCTACCAATATCATTGAATCTGGTCTTGATATTCCGAATGCCAATACCATTTTAGTCAATCAAGCACATATGTTTGGACTTTCTGATCTGCATCAGATGCGTGGTCGTGTCGGGCGTTCAAACAGAAAAGCGTATTGTTATTTCCTTACCCCTCCAACCATCAATTTGACTGGTGATGCTCGTAAACGTTTGAGTGCTTTGGAAGAATTCTCTGACTTAGGAGATGGATTCAAAGTAGCGATGCGAGACTTAGATATTCGAGGTGCGGGTAACTTATTAGGAGGAGAGCAATCGGGCTTTATTTCAGATCTTGGTTTTGAGATGTACAATAAGGTATTGGAAGAAGCGGTTGATGAACTGAAAGAAAATGAATTCCAAGACCTATTCAGTAAAGAGATTTCGAAGAAAACCATCAAGGTCAGTTGCAGTATAGAAACTGATTTCGAAATTCTGATTCCTGACGAATATGTGAGTAATATTTCTGAGCGTCTGAATTTGTATATTACAGCAGATAAACTCAAGAATGAAGAAACTTTAGAGAAGTTCAATCAATCCCTAAAAGATCGATTTGGGCCACTTCCTACAGCAGTGAAAGATTTATTGCTTACAGTAAGACTTCGTTGGAGTGCTGAAAAGTTAGCTTTTGAGAAGCTGATTTTGAAAAATGGAAACCTCAAAGTTTATCTTTTGGAGCATACTCACGCTCACTATTATCAATCGGAGGAGTTTGGTAAGGTTTTAGCTTTTGTTCAGAAGTACCCAAGAAAGTGTAGCTTAAAAGAAACCAAGAAACGCTTGATTTTGAATATTGCAGATATTCCATCAATTGAAAATGCACTGAACTGCCTAGCAGAAATTAATCAGGTATAAATTGATATTCTCTTGGAATAAAACCTTAAATTTGAGTTCATGCACTTTTCAAAAAACTAAATAGTAAAGTTTGGAAAGGTTTTTGGTCTCTTCTGAGAAAGAAAAATTTAGTTTTTTTTACAGTGTTAGAATAATTGGGTACAATTATTGGGAATGCTGAAAAGACTATTATTGATTAAAACAGCCCACAGTATTCTAAAATAATCCTTAATATTGGGCGATTATAACTGAAATCGAGAAGATTTTTTAATAGAATAATTATGGATCAAGGTAAAAAAATTACTACTTATCTATCCTTGTTTTTATTAGCGGCAGTGTCGTTAACATCATGTAACGTAGGAGGTGGATACAAGCCTGATAGTTACAACACAGGAGCTTATAGTACTATTACTGGTGCTGAATATAATTCAGGAGGAGATGGAGAATTTGTTGTAAGAGATTACCAAGGAATGCCTGAAGCTCCAAACATGAGATATATCGAAGGTGGACGTCTTATCCTCGGTTCATTCGAAGAAGATATCATGAAAACAGGCGACAATGTTGAGCGAACTGTTTCTGTATCGTCTTTCTGGATGGATGAAACTGAGATTGCTAATATTCACTGGTTAGAGTATCTACATTATTTACAGTTGGATTCAGGACAACAAGCGTATGATGAAGCTTTACCTGATACAACAGTATGGCAAGCAGAACTAGCATTCAATGATCAATATGTTGATCATTATTTAAGATATCCTGGTTTCCGTTTTCACCCTGTAGTAGGTGTGACTTGGGAGCAAGCAACAAAATTCTGTCAGTGGAGAACTGACTACGTGAATAAAATCTTAGCTCTTGAAAACGGTGAAGATTCTGAAGTAGAAAAAGCTGAAAATGGCGAGCGTATTCCTCTAGAGTCAGGAATCGTACTTCCTAACTTTAGACTTCCTACAGAAGCTGAGTGGGATTATGCAGCACAAGCTTTGATCGGTTTGCAAGAACTTGATGAAAACTACGCTGAGCGTCGTATCTATCCTTGGGATGGTCATACATTAAGAAACCCTTACGGTGAAGAAATGGGTAACTTTATGGCTAACTTCAAAAGAGGTAGAGGTGACTATGCAGGTATTGGTGGTGAGCTAAATGATGCTGCTATGATTACTGCATGGATTTACGATAACCCTCCAAACGATTTCGGTCTTTATAACATGGCTGGTAACGTTAATGAGTGGGTTGAAGATATCTACCGTCCACTATCATACAAAGATTTCTCAGATCTAAACCCTGTCAGAAAATCAGGTTATTTAGATGATGCAAACTGGGGATATGAGTATGACTACGCGAACTTCTACTCTTATATGAGTAACTCGATTCGTGTTTATAAAGGTGGATCATGGAATGATGTAGCATACTGGATGGCTCCTGGTACAAGAAGATTCTTGGAGCAAGATTCAGCTACTTCAACTATTGGTTTCCGTTGTGCAATGATCAATGCAGGAAGCAACTATTAATAAGTAGAACTCAGATTTCAGAAATATAAACTCTCCTCTATACGAGGAGAGTTTTTTTATGCTCAAAATCTAAGAATCATATTTGATCACAGTCTTACTTGAGTAAAAAAGACTTGTTGATTAATAGGCAATTATTGAACTATAAAAAGATTTCAGCTCATTAACTCTTTTTTTTTTCTAACTTCTGTACATAACCCAATACAAAGTTTAGACTTTGAATTCCCGATGTGATCGGGTACAATCCTGGTAACCTTAGCTAATATCTCTTCGACAAGAATTGCACTATCTTAACCCATGTATTTCAAGAATAGCCCAAAGAAAATTATATACTCATTATTGATTCTTTTTCTACCTATAGCTGCATCTGCCCAATTTAATACAGATGAAAAGTTTGGAAAGAATAGAATTCAATATGATAAATTCAATTGGAGAATGGTCTCCACTGCACACTTCGAAATTTATTATTACGATGGTGGTTATACTACTGCACGTATAACAGCGAAGTATGCAGAAGAAGAATTTAATCGAATAACTGACTTAATTGGCTTTGCACCTTACACCAAAACCAAGCTTCTACTTTATAATTCGGTAGATGACCTTAAGCAAAGTAATATTGGAATTAATCAACAAGGCTTTGCTTTTAGTGGTCAAACCAATTTTTTCCGCCCAGAATTAGAGATTGCTTTCACTGGAAATAAGTATGACTATAAGAAAGAACTGCTCTATCGTTTGGCATATTCTTATGTGCTAGAAATGATGTACGGAGGTAGTTTAAAAGACATGCTTCGCAGTAGTTACTTACTTAGTTTACCACAATGGTTTGTTAGTGGTGCTGCAAATTATGTAGCTGAAGGTTGGTCTTTGGAGATGGATGATTTTATGCGTGATTTTCTTAAGCAAAAGAAAGTTCCTAACCCAACTTGGTTGGAAGGTGAGAAAGCAAAATGGGTAGGACAATCTATTTGGAACTACATCGCTGAGAAATATGGAAAAGAGAATATTTCCAGTATTCTAAACTTAACACGAATTGTACGAGATGAGCAAACAAGTATCCTAAATACATTGGGTGTTTCATATGAAAGATTCATCCAAGACTGGGAAGGCTACTATGTCAATCAGTATGAACCATTAGAACTTTTACATATACAACCCGATGATGAGTATGTGTTGAAGAGCAATAAGAAAGAGCGTTTGTATACTCAAATGGTTCCTAGTCCAAATGGAAGTAGATTAGCTGTTGTTGAAAATCATAGAGGTAAATATCACGTAAAACTCATTGATACAGTAACTAAAAAAGAACAGATAATTTTAAAAGGTGGGTATAGAGTTGTAAACCAAGATATTGATTTGGGTTTGCCTTTAGTGGCTTGGATTGATGAAACAGAAATTCTATTTATAGCCGATGAGAAAGGAGAGTTGACGATGTGGACCTACGATTTAGAGCAATCGGCAGTTCTACATTGGACTCGTAAAAAGAAGAAAAAAATACATTTTCCATTTAGTAATATCAATGCAATTGACATTTCGCATAATGGAAAATACCTTTTGATTAGTGCCGAAAAGAGAGGACAAAGTGATTTGTATTTACACAACCTTGATAAAAGAAGGTCAAAGCAGATAACTAGAGATGGATATGATGATCTGCAAGCGCGTTTTTTACCTAAAAGTTTGGATGTGGTGTTTAGCTCCAACCGTCCACTAGATTCACTTAACTTCAATGTTTCAGTAAAAGATATTCCAGAAGTTTCAGATCATCTCAATTTGTTTATTTACAGGAGTAAGAGTAATACTTTAGAAGCTCTGACAGAAAGCGAAAGTGATAATATACGTCCATATCCTATAGACAAGAATAACATTTTATACTTGAGTGATAAACGCGGAATTTCACATCTGTATAAAATGAATCTAGAGACCAAAAAGTCTATACAGCTTACAAATTACTTGTATAGTATTATGGACTTTGCGATGGTTAATAGACAATTGAGTTTTGTAATGAGGGAAGGGAAAAGGGAGCAATTATTCTTAAGCCCTTTAGAATTATCAACTCCAGTGGTGACAAACAAGACAGAACGTCAGAAAGTCTTGGATATGAGGTTGCTTAAGCAAAAAAAGAAGGAAGCTTACCTAGAAGAACAAAAGAAACTTAAAGAAGAAAGAGATAAGCAAAAAGAACTTGAGCGTCAGAAAGCTTTAGCAAATGATAGTATACAAACGATAACGACAGACTCCATGGCTACTTTGGAGGAAGAAAAAAAAGATGTAGAAGTTGATACCGATAATTATCGTTTTGATTCATTCTCAAAATCTTCAAGACAAAGGTTCCTAGAAAAATATAAGAAAGCAGTAAATGCAAGGAATAAAGGTCGTCGTTCGGGATTATCGAAACCTGTACCTTATGAAAGCCGATTTGGTGTTGAAAACTTCACCAGTAACCTTGTAGTTGACCCATTAAGAGGTTGGAATTTACTCTTTGAGACTTCGATGTCTGATGTACTTGAAAATCATAAAATCAGTGCGGGAATGTTTGGTGTATTGCCTGTAATCAACCGTTCGAGTTTGTATGCAGAGTATCAGTACTTGGGTAAAAGAGTAGATTTTAAAACAAGATATGAGCAGATTCTATTAGAAATAAAGAATACAAACCCTGCGAGTGCCAATACCCAAATTAACCATTTATATACACTAAACCGCTTTAAACCAACGGTATCATATCCTTTCACAATCCGAAGCAGGGTAGAAGTATCGCCTATGTTTGAAAGTACGAGTTATATCAATAAGCGACAGTTATTTATTCCTGAAGAACGGACAAATTATGCGGGTTTAGCAGTGGAGTATATCTATGACAATAGTTTTGTCATGGGAGATAATATGATGAGGGGAACAAGAGGACGTATCCGATTTGAAAACCATACAGGAATTTCTGATGCTGACGATTCATTCTCTGAGATTTATATAGATTTTAGGCATTATCATGAGTTGTACCGATCACTTACCTTTGCCTCAAGAGTTTCTATGGGTAAATTCTTCGGAAGTGCGCCTAAAACCTATCGTTTGGGAGGTACAGCAAATTGGTTGTTCCCATCGATTACGAATAACCCAACAGATGTGAGTGAACCTGTCTCTCAGCCTTTAACAAACTTAATGTTCGACAGATTTATCCCAACGGTTAGGGGTTTTAACTATAATACTTGGGAAGGAGAAAACTTCTTTAGCTATAATGGAGAGATAAGATTCCCCCTTCTGAAGTTTATCACCAATAAGCCAATTCGCTCATCTTTCTTCAGAAACTTACAGTTTACAGCCTTCTTTGATGTGGGAACAGCATGGTCTGGGGCAGATTTACTATCTGAGTCTGATAGAACCAATCAAGTGATAGAAAGAGGAGAGTTTACAGTAGAAGTAAAAAGCTACAAAAGTCCATTCCTCATGAGTCATGGAGCAGGGGTTCGTTCTATTTTATTTGGTTACTACCTCAAATTGGATGTCGCATGGACAATAGAGGATGGATACAGAAGCGAAAGTCCGAAATATGTAATTTCAATAGGTCATGACTTCTAAAATTTTTCATTAGTGTTTAGTGTGTTTGTATATGAGACAGCCCTCAGATGATCTTTCTGATCGTTTGGGGGTTTTGTTCTTTTCAGGTAATTCTCAAAGATTCCATAAATGATTGAGTGTATGTTTTGAGCTTGTGATTTTCCAATGTAGCTTTGTCAAAATTTTTATTTTTGGTGCCTTATTTCTGTTTTCTTGTGTTATAGGTGCAGGTAAAACTTTAGTAAGGGAATGGGACGCATTATGGGAACTTGTTTATTTATTGGCATTGCTGGTGGAAGTGGAAGTGGTAAAACAACCATAGCGAGAAATCTTGCAGAGCTCTTCGATGTAGAAGATGCAATTCTACTAGAACAAGATGCTTATTACAAAGAGTTAGATCATCTGAGTTTGGATGAAAGAGCGAAGACAAACTTCGATCATCCAGATGCAATAGAATTTGAACTGCTAGAGCAACACCTTAGAGAGTTGGCAAATGGCAATCAGATTGAACGTCCTATCTATAATTTCAAGACTCACGCCAGAGAAAAAGAAACAAAAATCTTAACACCTGCCCGCATAGTTATTGTAGAGGGGATTTTAGTTCTCGCAATGCGAAAAATTCGAAAGCTTTTAGACATCAAAGTATTTGTAGATACAGATGCTGATGAAATGCTTTTGCGCAGAATTGAAAGAGATATCAAAGAAAGAGGAAGAACATTGGAGTCGGTGAGAGATCAGTATCTTGCTACTGTGAAACCAATGTATCTTAAATATTGTGAGCCGAGTAAGCGTTATGCCGATGTAATTGTTCCTGAAGGTGGGAAAAATAAAGTGGCAGTGAATATGCTCATCAATCACCTTAGAGATTATTTACAGAAAGGCGAATAATGCCTGCTATCATTTTAGAAAATGGAAAATAATAGAAATAAAGGAGCCGTTAAGGATATGATTTACGGGATTCAACCTGTATTGGAAGCCTTACAAGCTGGCAAAGAAATCGACAAACTTCTGATTAACAGAGAAAGTACAAATGCTCAATTGGCAGAGATTCACCGATTGGCTAGGGAACAAAATATTCCTGTTTCTCGTGTACCAGAGCCTAAGTTGATGAGAGTTACACGTAAGAATCATCAAGGGGTTATAGCTTATATGTCGGTTATTTCTTATGCTTCTCTAGATAACATTATTAGTTCAGCGTATGAGACAGGTCAAGTTCCTTTCGTTTTGGTGTTAGACCAAGTAACGGATGTTCGTAATCTTGGTGCTATTGCTCGTTCGGCTGAATGTGCTGGTGTTCAAGCTTTGATTATCCCTACAAAAGGTGCTGCACAAGTAACAGCTGATGCCGTGCGTACTTCAGCAGGAGCTTTGAATCATATTCCTGTTTGTAGAGTAGAAGATCTTCCTGAGACAATTTCTTACTTACAAGGTTGTGGTTTACAAGTAGTAGGATGTACTGAAAAAGGAGAGAAAACCATTCATGAAATGGACTTCAGTGTGCCTACTGCAATTGTGATGGGTAATGAGGAAATTGGTATTTCAAATACAATTCTTCGTACTGCAGATCATTTAGCTAAGATTCCAATGAATGGAAAAATCAATTCATTGAATGTATCAGTCGCTTCGGGTATTATTCTTTTTGAAGCCGTAAGACAAAAGTCACTTTAGTAAAATATAATACAGAGCTTAGCCAAAGGTTAAGCTCTTTTACTTTTTAAGATATGAAAGTTCTCATTATTCGCTTTTCTTCTATTGGAGATATCGTTCTTACAACTCCTGTAATCCGTGCATTGAAAACGCAACTTGATAATGCAGAAGTCCACTATGTGACTAAAAAGCAATATCACGGAGTACTGAAGGAGAATCCGTATATTGATAAAATTCATCTTTTGGATGGTAAACTTTCTAGTTTGGTTAAAGAGCTTAAGAAAGAAAAATTTGACTATATCATCGATCTTCACAAAAACCTTAGAACGTCACTGATCAAACTTCAACTTTGGGGTGTGAAGAGCTATTCGTTCAATAAGATCAATCGTGAAAAATGGCTTTATGTAAATTGGAAATTGAAAAATGTCATGCCCAATGTACATATCGTAGATCGGTATATGGAACCAGCCACTAAGTTAGGGGTGAAAACAGATGCTTTGGGGCTTGACTATTTTATAGCTCAAGAAGACGAGGTAGAGCTAAGTTGGATTGGTGAAGATTATACAGGTGAATATGCTGGCTTTGTGATTGGAGGACAACATGCTACCAAGCAGTTGCCTTTTGAAAAAATGATTGAGCTAATGGATCGAATTACGATTCCTACAATCATTTTAGGTGGTCCTGAGGATAAAGAAGTGGGAGATAAATTGGTTGAGTATTATGAAAAGAATTTTCCAGAAAAGAAGGTCTTCAACAGTTGTGGAAAATTCAAGCTTAATCAATCGGCTTCATTGGTGAAACAAGCGAAGGTGATCTTCACGCATGATACAGGTTTGATGCACATTGCTGCAGCCTTCAAAAAACAAGTTTATAGCATTTGGGGGAATACAACTCCTGAACTAGGAATGTATCCTTATAGAACCAGTTTTGTAGTCTATGAACGTAAAGATTTAGATTGTAGACCTTGTTCTAAAATTGGGCATAAAGAGTGTCCGAAAGGTCACTTTAAATGTATGCGAGAGCAAGAATTTGATTTTGAAGTTTAAATAAAAAAATAGCTCAGTTCAAATACTTTAGTAATAAGTAGATGAACTGAGCTATTTTGTTTTTTTTTCTCCCTTTTAAACATCTTCCAATTTCCAAGTTCTTACCCAATCATAAGAAGTTGTTCGATCTTCTTCTGAGCCAGTCATTCCACCATCTTCAGGAACAGGATTCCAATTGTAGGTTTCAGTAACCATTCGTAAATACATTGGTAAATCAAAATCAGCTTCGGGGTGAACGGTGTAGACATGCTTACCATCTAAAAAGAATAAAATCTCAGATTTACTCTTCCACCAAGCAGCATAAATATGGAAGTCTTCAAAGGCTAAACCTCCAATATCAGTATGATTACCCCATGACCCAACAGGTGTTTCAGGGCATTGCGTATTTCTACTGTGAGTATTAGAACCCATTTGTCTAAATTTATTTTGTGCCCATTTTTGAGGATTAGTAACAATACCTACACATTCTTGAATGTCTAATTCTGCTGTTCTTTTATCACAGTTTTCACCATCTCTAGTATTATTGATAAGCCAAAAAGTGGAAGACATAAATGTTTTATTTGCCTTCATTCTACATTCGATATAATGCCCAACAGTAACGGGATGTTGAGAACCCACATATCCGCCAGCATGAGTAAAAATATCCTCTCGGATTTGTTCAGGAGATGAAAGCTGATAGTTTGTAAGCCTTAAACTTCCTTGATCAAGACTAACTACATCTTTCTTAAATATTCCAGGAGGTCTACCTATCCAGCCTTTAGGCTCAGTATTTTTCCACTTACTCTCGTCTAGAGCTACGCCATCAAATTCATCTGAAAGTTTATCGACTAATACCCATTCTTTGTGCTTAGGTTTTGGGTCTTCGCCATCATTGAAAGACGGTCGGATAGCTTCTTTACATCCTTGAGAAAAGAAAACGCAGATGAGCAGAATATATAGTTTATGCATTGATCAATTGTTTATTAGTTATGAATGAAAAAAATATTGATAGAAATAGACTATTTGGCAGTCTTTATAATGGAAAGATATCTGAAAAGAGTGCTTTTCTATGGGAAAAAATGAATCAAGCTTAAGGGGGAAATTATTATTTGTATTATCAATTCTAAAAGTTTTATAGATAAAAAAGAGACTGCTCTATACAGAGACAGTCCCTTTTACTTCCCTCAAAATAATTATTACTCTTTCACGAAACGTACTGTTTTATTTATCGCTTCATTTTGTAGCTGTAGTATATATACTCCTTGTTTCAGATCAGAAATATTGATTTCCATTTGATTATCCACATTTATGAATTCAGTTTTCATCTGTTTTCCTACAGAATTGTAGATCGTCAACTGATATTTTCCGCTGGTAATTTTTGAGAACCTCAACTTTGAATGAACAGGGTTTGGTGAGAGTATAAATTCATCAACAAACTCAGAGGAGCTATTTGAAATTCTAGCATTTGAATTGTTGTAAGTGATTTTGAAACGTTGCCAATCAGATACCCCTGTACTGGTACAAAGCATATTATCTCTGAGATATAGATTATTATTTCCCTTTAAAGCATAGATGTTATTGCCATAATCGATCAGAGTGAATTTTTCCCAAGCACCAATTTCAGTTCTTGTACAGGTCATTTCTTTTGTACCATTTTCAGATGAAACGTATTTACCATTACTTCCTTTTAAAGCTACTTTTCCATCTCCAATATCAATAATCTGAAACTGTTCAGTTGTACCAGCAGTAGCTTTATTACTCATTTTATTTGGGTCTGTGGCGCTCATAAAGTTAAAGCTACCTTGATTTTGTAGTGAGGCCATTTGCACGTCAGCAGTAACATCGAAGTTCACAAATGAGTAATCAAGATTAGATGAGAAATCTCCTCCAACAGGACGAATAGCGATACCAAGCTTGTATCCATTTGCTACATTCCAATCCGTGTCTTGGTTGACTGTTAGAGTTACAGCTCCTGAACCTGCCTGTACTGTTGTTTTAGCATTAGTGAGCCAAGCTCCAGAAGGATCATTTACGATTGCTAAAATATCATTCTGACTTGAAGACACATAAGAAATAGAGACATCGAATGACTCAGAAGTAACCACTTTTGAAGGTGCGCTATTCAATGATACAGCGTCAGTAGTATCTTCTAGTTTCCAAGTTCTGACCCAATCATAAAAGGTTGTACGATCATTCCAAGAACCTGTCATTCCACCATCTGAAGGAACAGGATTCCAATCATACGTTTCAGTTACCATTCGTAGGTACATCGGGAGGTCAAAGTCTGCCACAGGATTTACGGTGAAAACATATTCTCCATCTAGGTAAAAGAGAATTTCAGATTTGCTTTTCCACCAAGCAGCATAGACATGGTAATCGTCATAGGCAGCTCCTCCGATATCAACATGATCTCCTTTTGAGCCAACAGGTGTTTCAGGGCAAGAAGTATTTCTACTGTGGGTATTTGAACCCATTTCTCTAAATTTATTTTGAGGCCAAGAGTCGGTAGAAGTGACTGTACCTACACATTCTTGGATGTCCAATTCAATAGTTCTTTGGTCGCAGTTTTGTCCTTCATTTCTTTTGTTTATAAGCCAAAAAGTGGAAGACATGAATGTTTTATTGGCTTTCATGCTACATTCTGTGTAGTAACCTACTTGAGCCGCTTTTTGGGAAGTAATATTTCCTCCTGCATGGGTGAATGTATTTCCATTTACGACTTCTGCAGCAGATAATTTATAGTTGGTTAGTCTAAGGTTACCTCCGCCAACTGTAGCGACGTTTTCTTTGAAAATTCCTGGAGGTCTACCTATCCAAGCTGTTGGATCTGTGTTTTTCCATTTTACTAAATCTAGTTCAGATCCATCAAATTCATCGGATAGGTCATTTACCAATACCCATTTTTTACCTGTGGGTTTAGGGTCTTCTCCTGCATTGAATGTGGGTTGGGTGGCTTGTGAAAAAACTTGATAGTTGTAGAAGCACGTGATCAGAATAAAAATGAGGCTAAGTTTAAAACTTTTCATTTGTGTGTTATTGGTTTTGGGTAAAATAATAGCTGTGCTTAATGAGTGATGTACAGCTTAAAATGTATTCCCAATATATTCTGAAGGGAAAGTTTCAAGCGAAAAAAATAGTATTAGGCTTAAGGGGGAAATAGTTTTTATAGAAATGGATTGGTAGGAAAAGAATAGCTATAAATTATTTCCCCTACCAATTTTTCAAGGCTAAGACGAGGGGGAATTGAAGGGCTTTAAATACAAAATCCCCACGATAGCCTCAGCTAAAGTGGGGATGATATTTTTAGTTTAAAATGACTAATTCAAAGTCTGAGAAATATCAATTAAAGGGCGAGTTTCACCGCTTACTTTTGGAAGTTCGCCATTCCATTTTTTCACTTTCTCATAGTTGATCAAGTTTGGAGTAATCGAACGAGCTTTTATTTGGTTAGCTTTTGCTTCAGCTTCTGCTCTTGTAATAATCTTATAAGCTTCCGCTTTCGATTTGATAGAGTCAATTTTGAACTGAGCACGAGCTGTGGCTACTTCATTTTCACGCTGTTGAGCCTGTTGCTTTGCTCTCATTTTATCATCAAGAGATTTCTTTACAGACTCTGGAGGAGTGATGCCACCCACTAGATAAACTTTCTCAACGGTGATTCCATTTTTGCCTGCTTCCTGCTTCACGATTATATTGATTTCTTCCATAAACTGTGCTCTTCCATCTCCATAGATATATTGAGCAGTGTATTTAGAAGAATTTAATGTAAATGCATCACGAACAATATTACGCAAATTGACATTTGTGATCTCAGAAACTCCTTTTCTGTATGAAGTAAAAATGGTTGGAACATCTTCCTTCTTAATTCTGTAACTGATCCCGACATCAGCATTTAGTTGTAGACCTTCGTTAGACTGAAAGTCAAAACCTTCTTGTGAGCGAGAGTCTTCGTTTATATCGTCTGTCCATACTTTATTCTGAAGGAAAGTAGGGAAAATGTATAGTTCCTCATTTACGCCAACCCAGTATCTTCCTGCACCCAAAACTTCCATTTCACCTTTGTTATCCCCCAACAAATTGACTTTGATAGCTACATTACCATTTCTGACTTTAGTACAAGAAGCAGTTAGGAGTAGTAATGCAACTGCCCAAAATAGGTTTTTCGTTTTCATTATTTTCTTAAAAATTTGAGGTTAAGAATAAAGGTAGCGACAAGAATCCCTGCCCCTAATAAATTATCTGTTGTGGAGTTATTACTGATAAGTGGTGGAGCTATAAAGCCAAGAACAGCAAAGTCTAGTAGACCTATTCCGAGCCATCTCCACAGCTTGTTATTGCTTGGCGGATTATAGCTTTTTGTGCTCCGTTTACCTTTCATAGTTTTATGAATTGTAGTAAAAAATCTTCTGGTTTCAGAAGATGTGTTGTTTTTAGCAATACAGGATTATACGAGAGAAATCTAAAAAAGGTTAAATGCAGATAGTTTGTGGAGAAGGGAAAGTGTGAAGCACTTATGCTAGAGGAAATGGGAAATGCTATTTTGTGAGATTATTCAATCGGCTTTACCTAATTTCTAGATAAAGCCGAATTCAGTAGATGGACATATAATTTCGAGATAAAAATTTACTGTTCTTAACTTATAAATGGATATCAGAGTCTTCAGACTCGACATCTTAGCAGATTTTGGAGTCTAAAGAACTGCGTCCGCCTCTTTCATTCATAGTAATTCATGCACAGTGGATATTGTCTTTCTTACTCTGATTGTAGTGTTCATTTCTTTTCTTGATAAAAGAAACGAACCAAAGAAAATCAAGTCACATAAAAAACGGTCACCCCACTTGCCTTTGCTCCTCCGCTTTTGTGGCAAGCTTCCCACTAATACGTTTAAGTGGGCTGTTAGTCCCATCGTGTGGAGCTTAGGCTGATTTGCGGGAAGGACGATTGAATGGGACTTGATTTTTTGCTTCGTTTTTCATCAAGGAAAAATGAAGACTACAATTAAATCAATGAATGATTGTACTTACTAAGGCAGATCAATTAGAATGAAAATCGAAATTACCCAAACACATATGTCCACCTTCTTATAAATTGATCGAGAAATTTACGATTTTTTGAAATCTATAATCATTTCATCTAAGCTCTGATGTGGCCTTCCCGTAACTTTTTCAAAGTCTGAAACTACATCAAAAGAGCCTTTTTTGATACCATCATAAATACCTGTCACAATCACGCCAAAGAATTCTCCAAGTTCATTTTTACGATCAGCTAAATATTCTTCACTGCTCATTTCTTTGTAAGTGAGTTTTGTGTTGAAATCTCTATTGATGGTATCGGTCAATTCTTGCTGTGTGATTGGCGTTCCAGATAAATTGTAGATTTCGCCATTCAGATCATCATTAGAAAGCAAGGCAACATAAGCTTTGGCTAGTTCGGCTCTGCTTGTATATGCACATTTTCCATCAGCCGCACTATTCCAAATACAGCCCTTTTCAGCATATTTTTCTACATATTCTAAATCGGGTTCAATGTAAAGTCCATTCCGTCCGATAGCCCAATTCAATTTTGAAGAGGAAATATCTTGTTCTGTCTGACGATTACTTTTGATAATAGCGTCAAAAGCTGTACCTACTTCAGAACCGATAATACTTGTGTAGACTAACTTTTTTACGCCATTTTCTTCAGCAGCCTTGATGATATTACGGTGTTGTTGAATTCTTTTTTCTGGGGCATCTAGCCCAGAAACCACAAGAACTTTATCAATGCCTTTTAGTGCTTCATTGAATTCATCAAAAGAGTTGTAGTCACCTTTACGAATTTCAATACCGAGTGATTTGGCTTTTTCTGGTGTACGAGCAATACCAACTATACTATCTTTTCCATAAACATCGATCAATGCATTAACGATTGCTTTTCCGAGTTGACCACTGGCAGTAGTTACAGCTATTTTCATGATCTATTTTTGAGTAGTGAATATGAGTAGAAATAGTAACAAGGTACTCATTCTGTGGTAGCTTGTTACTTATCTTCAAAAATTATTTGATGGAAATAATCTCCATAGAACCTTTTGATCTTACGTACAGAATGCTTTCATCTGTAGTAGAAAGTTGATGCTCGGAATGACCTAAGGCACTGAAGTAACTTCCTTCCTCTAAAGTAGTCGGTTGTTCACTTTTAGGTGTTTGGTATTGAGGTGTACCTTTAATAACAACGGCTCGAAAATCTGGGCTTTTACTAATGATTTTCCCCTTGAAGTTTACAGGCAATTTGATCAAACGACCATTGAATTCAGTACTACTTGGCTCTCCCCATAAGAACGCAACTTTTGCATCCGATTGATCAATCCATTTAATATCAGCAGCATCTAACCAAACCATATTTGATTGATCTACATTGATTGGTTCTTCTCCACTGTCAAAGTGTTCTTCTGTGGGCATTACGAGGTACGGGCCTTCTTCTATCTCAATATATGCCATGGTATTACTGCCTTTTGCAGAAGTAATATGAACAGCTCCTTTTGGCTGTGTCCAGAATGAGCCAGAAGGCAGCCACATATTTTCAGCCTTAGGGTCATCATTATGCACAAGACCGTTAATTACAATCCCTTTATAAGTCACATTATGAATGTGCGGAGGTGATTGAAAACCATCTACAGGTCTAAATAAAAAGCCTGTCGCTTCTTTTCCATTACGATCTCCCCAAAGAGTACCAGCCAAAGGACTTTGGTCGCCACGAGCAGGGTTGAGTTTGTCAAATTTGACATCAGAAGTCAGTATTAGCTGATATTCGGTATCCGTATTTTTACGATCGAATGTGTTTTGTGAGTTAGAGTTTGTACAAGCAAGAAAAAGACTTGTAGATAGAATTAATAAAAAGGGTCTCATTTTAGATGTATACTTAGGTAATGATTTGACTTTTAGAATGTATGACTACATTAAAATCAGTCTGTTCGTATTTATAGTTCCTCTCAGTCTTCTTTGGTTATTTAAAACTTAAAAGAGTTCTAAGATTTGAACAAAGTTAGGTCTGATCTTAAATGATAAATGAGATAAAGCTTTAATAATCGCAAAGATTAAGACTTTATCTCATTAATTCTTTATGTAAGAGGCTGTTGCTTAAAAGGTCGATAGAACTGTTTTTTTATTCACATTAAGATCAATGCCATTTCTTCTTTTATAAACAATAGTGAGGGTAATGACGATTAGTATGGTAATTAGCCTAAAAATATTAGCATACAAGTTTCCGCCAGCAGTACCCGTTCCGTCAAAGAGGAGCCATGCTAAGTTCATAAAGAAATGTAGTCCGATTGGAACCCACAAATTGAAATTCCATTCTGCATAAAGCCATGCAAATAGGAGTGCTCCTGCGAAAGTGACTAAAAATATCATCACTAATTCCATAGGGTCTTGACTTTGGTACAAATGGCCAGCAGCAAAAATAAGTGCACCAATGATAATTGAAGGTAGAAAGCCTAATTTCCCGTATTTGAAAAGCTGTCCGAATAAGAAAGCTCTGTAATACAATTCTTCAAAAAAAGCTGCGTATACAGCAGATTCAATGACTATTCCGACAGTCGTTTCAGACTCAAACTTGAATAAAAAGCTAAATCCGATAAACAGAGGAATTGTAGACAAGAGACCAACACCAAGACCTTCAAAAATTGATTTGTTCAAACCAACGCTCTCAAGCAATTGAGCAGGCTTGTGTAGGAGTAGCAATCCTATAAAAATAGGAATTCCAACAAGTACATAGGTGATCCCATAGCTGACAAGAATATTATCTATATACTCGTCTAGACCATACATAATATCAGCGAAAGATGACTTTTGAAGGAATTTGTATATAGCAAAAACAATAAGTGTGATGAGAGAAATCTTGATACGATGATTAGTAGTTGGGGTTTTCATAGAAAAAGTTTAAATAATTATACTTAAAGTTAATTTCAAACTAAGTATTTTTTAGTATAAAAAAAAGTCTAACTCAATCACTTCTATTGAGTTAGACTTCTGATTCTCTTTTCTATGTATAACTAGTTCTTACTTGCGTAAAGCAAAGTAGAGCTATTTTCATTTCTCAATAATTCTTTAGCAAGTCGGTTTACTTGATCTACACTTACTTTCTGAATTAGTTCTTCTTCTTTATTTACAAGCTCAGTATCTCCCAGTACACTAGCGAAAGCGAGTCCCATAGCTCTTGGCATCAATTCTTGTTTGCCATAAGCCATACTAAACTCTGCTTGATTTTTAATTTTCTGAAGTTCGGTATCAATTACACCTTCTTGTGCAACGGCTGCCAAGGCATTTTCCAATGCAGCATTTCCTTCTTCAAGACTGATTCCCTCTTGCATTTTACCAGAGAAAGTCAATAAGCCATTGTCAAAAGAACCCGAGATATAAGAAGAGAAAGAACTGAAGATTTTATCTTCCTTCACCAATTTCTGATAAAGCTTTGATGATTTACCTCTACCCAAAATCTCAGAAAGAATATCTGTAGCATAGAAATCAGGATGAAGTTTATCGCACATATGATAAACTTTATGCAGAGCATCTACAGGTACATTTTCTTCAACTTTCAGTAAACGAGCCTCAGTCTGAACAGGCTCTTTTGGAAGGTTGCGGGTATATTTTTCTCCTGATTCAATATCTCCAAACCACTTTTCTGACAAGCGTTTTACTTCTTCTAAAGTCGTATTTCCTGCCACAATCATGACCGCATTACAAGGTCTGTAATATTTGAAGAAGAATTCTTTTACATCATCCATTACAGCTTGCTCAATATGAGCGATTTCTTTGCCAATAGTTGGCCAGCGGTAAGGGTGTACTTTGTAAGCCAATTCTCTTAGTTTCATCCAAACATCGCCATAAGGTTGATTGAGGTAACGTTGTTTGAATTCTTCGATCACTACTTTTCTTTGTACTTCTAAGACTTTAGGATCGAAAGAAAGGCTTTTCATACGGTCAGATTCTAACCAAAAAGCCGTTTCAATATTTTGTGCTGGAAGATTGATGTAGTAATTGGTTACATCAGGACTTGTAAAAGCATTACAACTTCCACCTACTCGCTGAAGTGGAGTGTCAAATTCTGAGATGTGCTTTGAACCACCAAACATCAGATGCTCGAAAAGATGGGCAAACCCCGTTTTTTCTGGGTCTTCGTCTCTCGATCCTACATTATAGATTATATCTAAAATGACATTAGGAAAACTCTGATCTTCATGAACAATTACTTTCAATCCGTTGTCGAGTGTAAAGCTTTTATATTGAATCATCTATGTTTTTTAGCTATGCTTTGTCAAATGTACACAAGAGGATAAAGTAGCGGCTCTTGTTTTTTTTATGTGTGAAGTCTGTGGACTTCTTGATGTATTCTAGTATTTGGATTTGGCGAAGATAATCGCGCGAGCAACAATCTTAAAAACTCAGATATTGAATTCTGATAAGCCTTTAAAATAAACAATCTAATTGGACTTTTTTAGTTTTTGTTGCATTTAAACAACTAAGTTACGCTTTTTGTAGTTAGGTAAAATCTTTTCACCTTCTTTCTCTTAGAAATAACATATTAGATATGCGAATAGCAGTTATTGATTTAGGAACAAATACATTCAAATATATTCTTTGTGAGCTTCAAGATGGGAAACTTGTAAGATTGGCTTCTGACCTTCAATTTGTGAGATTGGGAAAAGGAGGAATCAGTGACGGGAGAATTTTACAAGAAGCCGTAGATAGAGCCATTCATACCCTGTCTGATTTTAAGAAACAAATCAATCGTGTTGGAGCTGATGAGATTGTGGCGATTGGTACGAATGTATTTAGAGCTGCTAAAAATGCAGAAGAAGTCATCGAAGAAATTTATGAAGAACTAAGAATAAAAGTTCATGTGATTTCGGGAGAAGAAGAGGCAAGACTGATCAGTTTTGGGGTTCAGCATGAAATAAACTTTGAAGGGGAAAAAGGCTTGATCATGGATATTGGAGGGGGAAGTACCGAATTCATTATCTGTGATGAAAAAAAAATCTATTGGAAAGAAAGCTTTGAAATAGGTGCTCAACGCTTGATGGATGCATTTTATAAAGAAGATCCAATTTCACTGGAGAGTCAAAAGGAGATGTATGATTTCTTTGATGAAGAATTGGCATCACTTAACGAGCAGATCAGTATTTTTCAGCCTAAAAAACTAATTGGTTCGGCAGGAACATTCGACACCATCAGAAGTATGTACGAAGCTCGAACAAGAGAAACCTTGACTGAGGAAAAGAATTTTGTGGGTACAGGTATTTTCAATGCCATGTATCAAGAGTTGTTGACTTTACCTCGAGTTCAGCGTCTTCAAATTGCAGGTTTAATATCTGAACGTGTAGATATGATTGTACCTGCGGCTATTTCACTCCAATATGTGATAGAGCAAGTTCAGACTGATCGTATCTATATTTCAGAAAGCTCGCTAAGAGAAGGTATTTTTTGGCAAAAGCATTCTTGATGGAATTATGAAGGATTGAAACGTAGTTATGGGGGTAGTATAATTTTCCAAAAACAGACTTCTCTCTAAAAACTATGAAAAGGCTACTTTTCTATATAACTATATTCTTATTCCTAAGCATGAGTGCTTTTTCTATTGAAAGAAAAGCACTTATTATCGGGATAAACAATTACGAACCCAAAGAAGGGCTAGACGCTGTAAAATCGGATAGAATGTGGATTAACTTGGATGGCTCAGTGAATGATGCCCTTTCCATGAAAAGTATCCTTCTGAATAAGTTCGGTTTTGTTGAAAACAACATCATAACATTAGTAACCCCCGAAGAGACCACAAGAGATAAACTTATCGAAGGCTTTAAGAAGCTTGCCGCCATGACCCAAAAAGGCGATGAGGTATTCATATATTATGCAGGGCATGGTTCTCAAGTTGTGAATTCAAGATCGCCAGAAGTAGACAAGCTAGATGAGACGATAGTACCTTCCGATTCTTACACGGGCGTGTTGGATATCAGAGACAAGGAACTGAATGAGCTTTTTTCCAAAATACAAGACAAAGGAGCTGTTCTGACAATCATCTTTGATAGCTGTAATAGTGGTTCTGTGAGTCGCTCATCAGGCTTGCCAGAAATGTATAAAGCAAGAGCCATCAGAAGAGACAATAGAGATGTGAAAGAACCTTTTGACCCGATTGATATTGCCTCGAAAGGAGCACTTGTGATTTCAGCATCTCAAGATTATGAGTTAGCGAAAGAGTTTACGGATCCCGATGGGCAAAAACATGGTGCTTTTACTTACGCATTTATGAAGGCACTTCGGGAAAGCTCACCGAATGAATCGGCTTTGAATCTTTTCAAAAGAACTCGTTCTATTCTTTTATATATGGGAGTGCCTAGTCAACATCCTGTTTTTGAAGGGAATATTTCACGCTCTCGCCTTACCCTTTTTGGCTCAGAATCTGAAGAGAAATATACCAAAGTAGCTATTTCTGATAAAGAAAAAGATGTAGTAGAACTAGATGGAGGATTTGCGATTGGTTTATCACCAGGAACTACTTTAGCAAGTTTGAATGAAGATGGAGTAGAACTGCAAGTTACTGAAATGACGGATATCAATAGTTGTTTGGCAAAGGTGATTAATGGAAAGCTGGGAGATATCGAGATTGGTGATTTTTATCGAATTACAGGAATGCCATTTATAGGAAATAGGGCATTGAAAGTTTGGTATTCGTGTAGCAATTATAAAGCTGAAGACCTCAAGGAATTACATAATGGTATAGGTAAAATAGCCTCCAAATATGAACTCAAGGTATTAGAGGAACTGACTGTAGAAGATGTTTCTATCAAATGTATTTTTGATGGTACAGCTTGGCAGTTGGTCAATCATTGTGGAGAAAAAAGAATGTTACCTATCAAATTTGATGAAGCTAGTTTTGAAGAAGGAATTAAGAGTCTAGTGAATTCGGGTTGTATGGAGTTTGGAAATACCATTTGGGTCAATTATCCTCCTGTAAAAGGTGTCGGAGACCTTATGGAAAAGACATTTCTACATGAAGGTTCGGGAGTAGAAAAAACATTGAGTATCCCTGAAGCAACTTATTGGCTAAGTGGTAGATTCAATAAAAGTGGGCAGCTAGAATATGCTTGGTATTACTCTGAACTTTCGGCAGAGCTTTACCCACTGCCTAACCGAACCAATTGGGTACTTTATGATTCTGATCGTACAACATTTGAAAGTCTTTATAGAAGCAGTAATCAAATCTCTAAATTATATGCTTGGATGACCTTGCCTTCACCTAGCAATGATGCTTCATTTCCTTATTCCTTAGCGATTAGGGATGTTATCTCTAAAAAGGTGATCAAAGATGGAAATACAATTGAAGGTTCTGTCTATGAATTTGTGATGATGCGTGACGAGGCTTTATTTAAAAAGTGGAATAGGCGAGACCGTTTTATTTACATTTTTATGATGGATAGTAACGGGCAAATGACACTTGTTTTTCCTCGAAATAGTAGTGTAGAGAATAATACTTATACTTTGGCCAAGAGTGAAGGAGGAAAGTATTTGGAGGAAGTTGTTATTCCGAAAAGTAAATTTAGGGTAGGTCCGCCTTATGGCGCAGACACGTTCTTTATGCTTTCTAGTAAAGAACCTTTAAATGACCCTTGGGTCTTGGAAAGCCCTGCGGTGGTTACACGCGGAGGAGCAAAAGTTCAGAATCCGATTGATATACTCCTAAACAGAGGTGTACAAAGAGGCGATAAAAAAGCCTCGAATTCATCTGATTGGTATATTGAAAGATTTACATTGTATAGTCAAGGAGAATAATCTTCTCATGAATTATTATAAATAAAGTAAAGAAGCTAGTTCGGAGTATGAAATAGCTTCTTTACTTTATATTTTTCATTCTAATATTCCGATTCGCTAATAATTCCTATCTTGCTATGATAAGATTATAAATATCGAGCAAGGATGAAGAAGTCATTTTTATACCTACTTTTTCTGACAGCACTGATAGGCTGTCAATCACTTCAAAAGAATACAAAATCCTCCAACATAGCGGAAACAATCTCAGAACCTCTTCTTACTGTGGATAGCCTAGAGGTATCCAAAGATGAGTTTTTGTATTTGTATGACAAAAATTATGGAAAAGAAGCAAACGCTTATTCCGATGAGAGTCTGAAAGAATACCTAGATCGTTACCAAGTTTTTAAGCTGAAAGTAGCGGAAGCTTACAGTAGAGGTTTAGATAAAGACCCTGCTTTGAAGCAAGAATATGAGATGTATCAGAAACAACTTGCAGATTCTTATTTAAAAGGTCGTGAGTTTTCTGATGCGATTATTAAGGAAGCTTATGAACGTTTGAATAACGAAGTGGAGGCCTCACATATTCTTATTCGTGTGAGTGAAGATGCTCCTGAAGAAGATACTTTAGCTGCTTTTCAAAAAATCACTGAGATCAGAACAAGAGTTTTGAATGGTGAAGATTTTGGAACTGTGGCTCAAACTTCATCTGAAGATCCTTCAGCTAAGAAAAACAAAGGATACTTAGGCTATTTTACAGCATTCCAAATGGTTTACCCTTTTGAATCGGGAGCCTTTAATACTCCTTCAGGGGAAATCTCGGAGATTGTACGTTCTTCTTTTGGTTACCATATTATCAAGGTACACTCTAAAAGAGAAGTAAAAGGAAAGTATCAGATGGCACATATTCTTCTTTCTGTACCGAAACAATTTGATGAAGCTCAAAAGTTGAAGGTAAAGGAGAAGGCTGATGCAATCTATGAAAAATTGATGGCAGGGGAAGATTGGAATACAATCTGTCAGCAATTCTCTCAAGATACGCGTTCATCTCGAAATGGCGGAATTATGCCTCCTGTAAGACTAAGTAGTGTTCCTAAACCAATCGCAGAGGGGGTAAGATCATTATCTCAAGAAGGTGAAATCACTGAACCTGTACGTACGCAATACGGCTGGCATATTGTGAAGCTGATCGAAATTCAGCCTATGCCTTCATTTGAAGAAATGGAGCCAGAATTGAAAAAGCGAATGAAGAGAGATGCTAGAGCAGAAGTTTCCCAACAAAAATATTTAGCACAGCTAAAGCTTGATTACGATTTTGAAGTAAATGAAAAGTTGAAAGCAAGTGCATTGGCTAGTTTCGATTCTACTTTGCTAGAGGGGAAATGGAAACAAGTTCCAAATAAGCAAGACAAAAAGATTGTACTAAAAGTAGGAAGTGAGCGAAAGTCACTACAATCTTTCTATGAGTTTGTGACGACAAGACAAAATCCTCAGAAAGGGAAAAACTTGAAAAGATATAGCTCACAATTGTGGGAAGAGTTTGAGACAGAAAGTGTGATGGCTTATGAGCGTACACAGTTACCAAATAAATACCCTGAATACAGATACTTACTCAAAGAGTATAAAGAGGGGATTATGCTTTTCAGTATAATGGAATCTGAAGTATGGGGTAAAGCTGCCAAAGACACTTTGGGAATGAAACAATACTACGAAGGTCATTTGGACAAGTACATGTGGAATGAGCGAATGAAAGCCAAAGTGTATAATGCAGGTAATCAACGTACTTTAGAAAAAGTAGAAGAAGCTCTTGAGCTAGGACGCTTTGAGATTATTCCTTCAGAGGTAGTACAGCTTTCTTACAGACGAAATTATACGAACCTCACATCTACACACAAAAGAGATTTACGTAAGGTTGCTAATCTTCTGAAAGAAAACTCAAACTATCAGATTGCATTTTATATGCCACTAAGAAGTTCTGAAAGTGCAGGTATCGCCACGAAGCGTTTGACTAAAACAGAAGCTTATTTGAAAACACTGGGTATTCAGTCAGATCGAATTGTGACAACAACGAAATCAGAAGGGAAAGCAGGTACACTCCAAATCGTTTATTACGATACAGACCTTAGTCAATTAGAAACTAAGCTGAATGAAGAGAATGTTTTAGCATTGAATATCTCTGAAGAAGTAATTGATAAATCAGACAAAAGAGTTGAGCAAGGACAGCTTACTTGGGGAGTCGAAAGTCAGTCGATTTACACTGAAAATAACCGTTCAATTTTGGTTGTAGCCGAAGAGATTTTACCACCTTCTCCGAAAAAATATAAAGAGGTAAGAGGCAAGGTAATGGCAGATTATCAAGACTTTTTAGAAAAGCAGTGGGTAGAAGATCTACGTCAGAAATACCCAGTCACTATAAACGATTCGATCTTCCAAAGTATAGCTTTGCAGCCTTAGTTTAACTAAATTGTTTAATGTTAGTTAATATACTGTAAGCGCTGATTAACTTTGTGTTAAATCTGTTGCTTGAAAGGGACAGACTAGGAAGAAACGAGTAAATACTTGTAATTTTATGGATATCCATTAGGATTTAGCTATTCAAAAAAATTGGTATGGACAATAAGAAGTACAAGGTTCTGGTAGTTGATGATGAGCCAGATATCGTAGAGATTCTTACTTACAACTTGAATGCAGAAGGCTATGATGTATATTCTGCTTCGAATGGTAAAAAAGGCGTAGATAAGGCAAAAGAGATTCAACCAGACTTGGTTTTGATGGATATCATGATGCCAGTGATGGACGGAGTAGAAGCGTGTCGTCGTATCAAAGAGATACCACAAACTTCTAAAGCGTATATCATTTTCTTGACAGCCAGAGCTGAAGAATATTCTGAAATTGCAGCCTTCGATGTTGGTGGAGACGATTATATTGTAAAGCCAGTAAAGCCTCGTGCTTTGATGAAGCGTATTAAGACTGTTCTTGAGCGTAAGCAAGAAACTACTGGAGAAGAAGATAGAGATGTATTGAGTAGAGGCAAATTCACTATTGACCGTACAAGTTATACGCTTTTCGTAGAAGGAGAGCCAATGACTTTACCGAAAAAAGAATTTGAATTACTTTACTTCTTAGCTCGTAATCCGAAGAAAGTATTTAGCCGTGATGAGCTTCTGAAGAATATTTGGGGTTCTGACGTATATGTACTTGCTCGTACTGTAGATGTACACATTCGTAGAGTAAGAGAAAAAATCGGAAATGAATTTATCAAGACCGTAAAAGGTGTAGGATATAAGTTTGAAGTCCATGAAAACTAATTTCATGTGGTTTTAAATCTAGCATAATAATTTAGGCGAAGCCTCCTGTTAACTGATTTTCAGATGACGGGAGGCTTTCGTACTTTTGTGTTTTCAAAATTAGATAGGAATATGTGGTTTAGCTCGAAAGCGGTTTCTTTTTTACTAGCAAGTTGCGTTTCGCTTATTACGGTCGCCTTTTTGAGTCTACTCAATGGAGTAGATTGGGTGGTTTATGTGGTAGCAGGAACAATTTCTTTTTCATCAGCTTTTATTTTGACTTATGTGACTTTGGAATTTATGATCTTCAGAGAGCTGAACAAAGTCAATAATCAGATAGAAATATTAAAGTCTGAGTCTGTTTCTCCTGAAGAACGAATCAAGATTTTCCAACAAGGGTCTTCTAAGATCTTCCAAAAGATGAATGCAGATATTGCAGACTATGCTCACAAGAAGGAAGAAGAGATTGATCGACTGCGAAAAATGGAAATATATCGTAGAGAATTCTTGGCAGATGTTTCTCACGAATTAAAAACTCCTATTTTTGCAGCCCAAGGTTATATCCTTACCCTTTTGGATGGGGCCATAGACGATGAAAATGTGAGAATGAAGTTCTTGAAACGAGCAGCGAAAAGTTTGAATGGACTTGATGCTTTAGTAAGAGACCTTCTGACGATTTCTCATATGGAGTCTGGAGAAATTTCGATGGATATGGAAATCTTCGATCTTCAGACATTGGCAACAGATGTAGTCGACCAACTGGAAGGGAAAGCACACAAGAAAGGCTTAGAAATCTATTATGAAGTAGAAAACGATGACGAAATTGCCATTGAAGGAGATTACAACCGTATTCGTCAAGTATTGGTAAACCTTGTAACCAACAGTATCAAGTACAATAAAGAAGACGAAGGTTGGGTAAAAGTCATTCTTGAAGACAAAGGCGAGGAAGTTAATGTTGTTATAGAAGATAATGGTATCGGAATCTCTGAAGAAGATTTGCAAAGAATCTTTGAACGTTTTTACCGAGTAGACAAAAGCCGTTCTAAAAAGGCAGGAGGAACAGGCCTTGGATTAGCCATTGTAAAACATATTATAGAGGCACATGACTCTAGAATTCATGTGAGTAGCGAATTGGGCAAAGGTACACGTTGCGAGTTCGCATTGAAGAAATACCAAGATTTAGATGAAGAAGTTTAGTATAAAAGATTGTATCCTTTTTGAAAATGACAATTATATCTTGATGAACAAGCCTCCTTATGTGGCTTCTCTTGACGAAAGAGATTCGACTAGGGATAATATGTTGGGCTTGTTGAGAGAGTATTGTCCTGAAGGAAGGTTGTGTCATCGTTTGGATAAAGAGACTTCTGGTGTATTAGTGGCAGCAAAAAATGATGAAGCCTACAGAAATCTTTCTATTCAGTTTGAGAATCGTGAAGTTTCCAAAGTCTACCATGCAGTAGTTGGAGGCGTTCAGAATTTCAATGAAACGAAAGTAAATTGGCCTATTGCGGTTTCGGGACGTGGAAACGTACGTATCGATACTGTAGAAGGAAAGCCTTCCCTTACAATTTTCAATACCTTAGAGGCATACAAATCTCATACTTTGGTAGAATGCTTGCCATATACGGGGCGTATGCACCAAATCCGTATTCACCTTGCAAGCTTGGAAGCACCAATTGCGGCAGATATTCTGTATGGTGGAAAATTTCCATTCCTTTCAGATATCAAACGCAAGTTTAATTTGAAGCAGCAGACAGAAGAACAAGCTTTGATTAAAAGGGTAGCACTTCACGCAAGAGCAATTGTTTTCAACGATGTAAACGGAGAACCAATTGCTGCTGAAGCAGATTATCCAAAAGACATTAGAGCATTTGTGAATCAGCTAAGAAAAAATAAATAAAACACCCTTCTAAAAGGGGTTTTTGAAGTGATACAGACATTGTTTGTATCACTTTTTTTATGAAAAAAGCCCAGTAAAATATTTACTGGGCTTAGTAGTGATCGATAAGTTGTTGTTATGAACAGGATTACGTTTTAGCGAATCCCGAATTTGAGTATTGTTTTCTCAGAATATAACCTCCCTTTTTCCAATAAGGTAGATGGAAAATGTGAATGATTCGGGCTGTCAGGATAGTATTGAGCTTCTAGTGCTAGCCCTGCATGTTTTTCAAAAGTATTCCCTTGTGTATTTTCAAAATTGTGCAAAGAATTTCCTGTATAAAGATGAACAGATGGATAGGTTGTGTACACATCTAATGTTCTTCTGGAATTAGGTTCGTAGACCGATGCGGCATGTTTGAGTACTTCTTTTTCGGCAGAATTCAATACCCAATCATGGTCAAATCCTGATGTGAGTTTGACTTGTTCGTAATCTGTATCTATATGTTTTCCTAAAACTTTTTCGGATGTAAAGTCCATCGGAGAGCCGCTTACAGGCATCAGTTCTCCACTAGGAATATGGTTTTCATTGAGGTGTAAAAATCGATCAGCATATAATCGAATTTGATGATCTAAGCAATTCCCACTTTTAGCTCCTTTCAAGTTGTAGTAGGTGTGGTTGGTTATATTGACATGCGTATCTTCATCAGAAACTGCTTCAAAATCTATTCTGAGTTCATTTTTATCATTCAGATAGTAGGTTGTGTTTACCTGCAAGTTACCAGGGTAGCCTTCTTCTAAGTGTTTTGCCACGAAAGTAAATCGAACACCAACTCTGTCATTTTCACGGATTCGTGTACCAGTCCAGAGCTTTCGATCAAAACCTTCTACACCTCCATTAAGGTGGTTTGGTGCTTGATTTTGAGCTAGTGCATACTCTTTGTCTCCAATCCTAAATTTTCCTTCATTTATCTTACCCGCAAACCTTCCGATAGTTCCACCAAGAAAAGGATGTTCACCATTATGATAGTAGGCATAAAAACTTTCATGATTGAGAGTGATTTCATCATTCATACCATCGGCATCATTTGTTTTGATTGAGGCGATCATAGCTCCAAAATCCGATAGTGCAATTTGAGTTCCTAGGTTATTCTTCAACGTATACAATGAGACAACTCTTCCATCATCGAGAGTCCCCCAGCTCTGTTTGTGTATTGTCAACATGATAGCTTGTGTTAAAGTGTAAAATTGGTTAAGAGTAAGCGATAATTTGATAATTGTTGTAAATATATGTAAAAAATACACTTGTTTAAGCAAAAGCTCCAAACTGATTTTTAGGATTATATTCGTACTTCTGAATAAAAAGCATTTATTTCAAACAAAAACAACGGATTCGTTTTTAGTATTGTGTTGAAAATCACATTCAAGAAATTTATTCTATAGTAAGAAGTATGAAAAAAATACAGTTGTGGGTGGTACTTCCCATTATTTTTTTGAGTTTGGGACTAGCAGTTTCTAAGTTAGGTGTTCTGGATGATGTTGGGATAGAAGTACAAGAACAGGAAGGGTTTCGATTAGTAGGGAAAGAGTTCAATGGAACCGTAGATGATAAAAAACTTGGTAAGATAATGGAAGAGGTCTATGGCTTATCGGAACAAACACAGCTACAATATGTGGTGTATTATCAAGGAAATCCTGATCAGTCAGACGAAGCCATCAATATATTTATTGGGTTAAAAACTTCTGAAAATCTGGAAGGTGATTTTAAAGAATTGGTGTTGAAACCTTATAAGGCAGTCCGAACTGAAATAGAAAATAGCTTTTTTGCACCAAACCCTGCCAATGTAAACAAAGCCATTAAAGAGTATGCGGCGCAGCATCAACTAAAGCTAGAAGATACTTATATTGAGTTTTATGACGACAATAAAGTAATTACGGAGATTGTCTGTGCGGAATAATAGCAAAGTAGATGGCATTGAGTAAGATATATTATAATCAGAGTTTTCTGAAGTGGTTGATCGTTTTGGTTGCAGCAATTGTAGGGGCTATTTCTTACCTATATACTGATCTATTGGTGAGTCAGTTGGCAGATCGAGAGAGAAGACAAGTAGACCTTTTTGCGAAAGTACAAGAACGAATAACCTCTCAAACAATAGATGATGAGGATTTGACATTTCTTCTGACAGAAATCGTAACCTCAAATGACCTGATTCCTGTTATCTTACTCAATGGCAACAAAGAACCTGTTGCTTCTAGAAATGTAGATATTCCAGAGGATTTGACAGAAAAGGAAAGTCAGGAATTTCTTAAAGAGGAAGTTGTCAGAATGACTGAAAATTATGACCCAATAGTCATTGAAGGCCCAAATTGGACAAACTATATTTGTTATACCAATTCACATTTGGTAACTCAGTTAAAATATGCGCCACTTCTTCAGCTAATTGTACTCACTGTTTTAGCAACTCTTGCCTATCTTATTTTTACAACATCCCGAAATGCCGAGCGTGAAAGATTGTGGGCAGGTTTGGCCAAAGAAACAGCACATCAGCTCGGAACACCAATATCATCATTGATGGCTTGGGTAGAATATTTCAGAGCAGGAGGAGAAGTTAATGAGGTAGTAGCCGATGAGTTGGATAAAGATGCAAAACGTCTTTCAATGATTACTTCTCGCTTTTCAAATATCGGATCAATTCCTGTTTTAGATAAAGAGTACAACCTCGGTGAAACTGTGGAAACAATAACAGGATATTTGAGAAGTCGCATTTCTCAGAAGGTCGACATCAACGTCAATTATCTGACGGATAAATTTGATCTAGATGGAAAATACAATCCACCCTTGTTAGAATGGGTTATTGAGAATATCTGCAAAAATGCTGTTGATGCCATGAATGGGCAAGGGGTGATTACAATCGATTTATCGTTTAACCAAGATACCAAAAGACTGGTTATGGATATTTCTGATACAGGAAAAGGGATTCCGAAGTCAAAACAAAAGACCGTTTTTCATGCAGGCTATACAAGCAAAAAACGAGGTTGGGGACTAGGATTGACACTTGCCAAACGTATTGTAGAATCTTACCATAAAGGGAAAATTTCGATCACTCAATCCTCTCCCGAAACGGGAACAACCTTCAGAATCTGTTTGCCAAAATAGTACTTGATTGAGTTGAGAAACCGAATGACTTCCATTTCTTTCAATTCAAGGATTAAACAGTTCAACAAATCAATAGATCTATGCTTATCTTTGTCTATTCTTAAAGCAAAATAGGTGTAGGCATGATGGAGATGAATCCTTCGGATTATTTATTTCAACAATTCAAATTTCCGCCAACGGCAGGACAAGCAAAACTTTTTGATCTACTGAATGAATTTATCTTAGATAAAGGCATCAAACGCCATACTTTTTTGCTTAGAGGATATGCAGGTACAGGTAAAACTTCTACTGTAAATGCCCTTGTTCGAGTTCTTCGCAGATACAACTATCAGACCATGCTTTTGGCGCCAACAGGACGTGCAGCCAAAGTGATGTCTTATTATGCGAAACGCAGATCATACACCATTCACAAAATTATATTCAAGCAAACAGAAGACCCAGACAGTGGTGTACTGAGGTTTGAACGTCAGCGAAATACTTCCCAAAATACCATTTTTATTGTCGATGAGGCTTCTATGATCAACGATCAGGCAGATATGGGAAATGCAGGATTACTGACTGAGTTGATTCAGTATGTTTTTCAAGATCCTAAATCTGGAAATAAATTACTCTTGATTGGAGATACAGCTCAGCTTCCACCAGTTCATCAGCAAATTAGCCCTGCGCTAGATGCTATTGTTTTGGAAAAAGACTTTCACCTCAGACTTATAGAGCACGAACTGACACAAGTTGTTCGTCAAGCAAATGAATCGGGAATCTTGGTAAATGCTACGGGTATTCGTCAGCAGTTAACTGTTCCAGACCCAAAAATTACGCTATGGACGAAAAGCTACAAAGATGTTTTTAGTATGACATCTGAGCGACTGGAAGATGGATTACTTTATGGCTATGATAAGTTTGGGACAGAAAATACCGTTATAATCTGTCGTTCAAATCGTCAAGCAACTCAATATAATCAGTACATCAGAAGGCAAATTCATTTTAGGGAAGAAGAATTAGAGCCTGGAGATCAACTGATGATTGTTCGAAATAACTATCATTGGCTACCTGAAGATTCTCCTGCGGGATTTCTTGCCAATGGTGAATTTATAGAAGTTTGTAGTGTCAGAAATATAGAGGAAATGCACGGGCATCGTTTTGCCGATATTTCTTTTAAACTACTTGATTATGATGATCACCCGATTATTGAAGCAAAAGTTTTACTCGATACCTTACATTCTTTTACCCCAAGTTTAAGCCAACAAGAGAACCGAGAACTTTATCAAAACGTTGTTGCAGAATATAATGATGTAGATAGCAAGGCGAAGCGCATGAAGATGATCAGAGGAGATCAATATTTGAACGCCTTACAGATTAAATTCTCTTATGCTTTAACTTGTCATAAATCTCAGGGTGGACAGTGGGACGCTGTGTTTGTAGATATGGGGTATTTACCTAACAATGAGATTGACATTGATTTCTTAAGATGGCTTTATACTGCAACAACTCGTGCACAGTCAGAGCTGTTTTTTATGAACTTTCCATCAACATATTTTAAATAATTGTAAATATTTCAAACTAATTGTTTGATTATTCGCAATGACCACTTACTTTTGTTGCAAGCGTTTAATAAAATCGCTCAGAAAAAATGAATAAAGCAAGCAACCATATCACCCTGATATTCTTCGCTGCTCCTATCGCTAGACAGGAGGCGGTTGCTCGCGTACGACGTTTCCGACGTCCCTAACGGGGACATAAAATCATAGGTTGTTCCTATCCGAGACAACCACACCATTCTACAAAATGCTGATACGGATCGATGAAAATTCAGCAAACAAATTCCAAGAAAAAGTTAACAAGCTCTATTTATAACCGAATTTTGTATTCTTCTGACGTTTCCAAGTTATGAAGTATCATTCTACTGATTTTGTGTTGGCGGTAGCCAATGAATCGCATATGAGTTATGCAGATACGATTTGTGCCACAATCGAGGAATCTGCCAAGGCGAGAGGTACGGGTATTGCCAAAAGAACCGTAGAGTACATCAACCTTAAGATATCTGAGGGTAAAGCTGTTATTGCTTTACACCAAGATGGTAGATTTGCTGGTTTTTGCTATATCGAATCATGGGGACACAACAAGTTTGTGGCCAACTCTGGTTTGATTGTTTCTCCCGAATTTAGAGGTGCAGGACTTGCAAAAATGATTAAGCAAAAAGCTTTCGAACTTTCGAGAGAAAAGTATCCGAATGCTAAACTTTTTGGTCTGACTACGAGCTTACCTGTCATGAAAATCAATAGTGAACTAGGATATAGTCCTGTTACTTTTTCGGAATTAACTGACGATGAACAGTTTTGGAAAGGCTGTCAAAGTTGTATCAATTATGATATTCTGACGCGTACGGAAAGAAAACACTGCCTCTGTACGGGTATGTTATATGATCCTGACAAAGTAGAGGCAAAAAAGGAAAAGGATCTGAGCCTTTCTGAAAAAGTAGGCATCTAAAGAAATAGCAAAGAGCAAACTCTATATAAACAACCAATATTTTTAAGAAACTTATGGAAAAGAAAAAAGCTGTATTGGCATACAGTGGTGGACTTGATACATCCTTTTGTGTAAAGTACCTCACTGAAGAAAAAGGTTACGAAGTACATACAGCACTCGTACAAACTGGAGGATTCACTCAAGAAGAACTTCAGGATGTCGAAGAGAAAGCTTACCAAATGGGAGTAACATCGCATACCGTGTTAGATGTTACAGATAAATACTACCAAGACTGTGTGAAATACTTGGTTTTTGGTAATGTCTTAAGATATAATACTTACCCACTTTCGGTATCGGCAGAAAGAGTTTTCCAAGCGATGGCTATCGCACAATATGTACAAGAAGTTGGCGCTGATTATGTAGTACACGGAAGTACAGGTGCAGGAAATGACCAAATCAGATTTGATATGATTTTCCAGATTATGATTCCAAATGTGGAAATCATTACGCCAATCAGAGACTTAAAACTAAGCAGAGAAGAAGAAATAGATTTCCTTAAAAAGCATGGTGTTGATAAAGATTGGGAAAAAGCAAAATACTCAATCAACCAAGGAATTTGGGGAACATCAGTAGGAGGAGCAGAGACACTCACATCTCATCAATCATTACCAGAACACGCTTATCCTACACAACTTAGCAAAGAAAACTCAGAACAAGTAGAGCTTTTCTTCGAGCAAGGAGAGTTGAAAGGAATAAATGGAAAGCATTACGATAATCCTGTAGATGCAATCCAAGAATTAAACGACATAGCAGCTCCATACGGAATAGGAAGAGATACCCACGTAGGAGATACGATCATCGGAATTAAAGGAAGAGTAGGTTTTGAAGCTGCTGCCCCTGTGATCATCATAAAAGCCCACCACACTTTAGAAAAGCATACACTTACGAAATGGCAATTGTACTGGAAAGAGCAGTTAGGTAACTGGTACGGAATGCTTGTTCACGAAGGACAAATGCTTGATCCTGTAATGAGAAATGTGGAAACATTCTTGGCAGATACACAAGAGCATGTAACTGGAAAAGTCTTTGTAGCCCTTCATCCATATCGTTATGAAGTTTTGGGTATTGAATCTGAAAATGACTTGATGTCTAGCAAATTTGGTGCTTACGGAGAAATGAATAATGCTTGGACAGGCGAAGATGCAAGAGGTTTTGCAAAAATGTTGGCCAACCAAACAATGATTTACCATAAAGTACACGAAGACAAATAATCCAAGCAGAATAAACGATACTAACATGAAAACGATTAAAGCAGGAATCATTGGTGGTGCAGGGTTTACAGGTGGAGAACTCATCAGAGTATTGCTCAATCATCCAAATGTAGAACTAGGATTTATCCATAGTAGAAGTCATGCGGGAGAGCCTCTTCACAAAGCACATGCTGATTTGGTAGGAGAAACAGCTATACTTTTTACAGATAAAATTGAGCATGACGTAGACGTAATTTTCTTATGTCTAGGTCATGGCGAGTCTAAAGTTTTCTTGGATGGACAAGACTTCCCTTCTTCCGTAAAGATCATTGACCTTAGCCAAGATTTCAGATTGAGAGCTTCAGCAGAAAAAGGTGGTAGATCTTTTGTGTATGGTCTTCCAGAACTGAACAAAGAAGAAATTAAGACTGCAAATAATATTGCAAATCCAGGTTGTTTCGCGACAGCAATCCAATTGGCGCTAATGCCTTTGGCAGATGCCAAGCAATTGAACTCCGATATTCATATTTCTGCAGTAACAGGTTCTACAGGAGCAGGACAAAGTTTGACAAAGACAACAGGCTTTACTTGGAGGAACAATAATATTTCTCATTACAAAGCTTTCAAGCACCAACATCTTTTCGAAATATCGGAAAGTTTGGATAAGTCACAGGAAGGATTTGAACAAAGCATTCACTTTATCCCATACAGAGGGAATTTTACTAGAGGTATCTTAGCTTCTGTTTATCTTAAGACAGATCTTTCTGAAGATGAACTAAAATCAATCTTCCAAGAGTATTACCAAGATCATGTATTTACGCATGTGATTGATCAGCCTGTAGATGTAAAGTTGGTGGTAAACACTAATAAATGTCTGATTCATGTAGAAAAACATGGCGATATGGTCTTGATTACTTCTGCGATTGATAACTTACTAAAGGGAGCGGTCGGACAAGCTACTCATAATATGAACTTGCTATTTGGATTGGAGGAAAAAGCAGGGTTGAATTTAAAACCAAGTGCATTTTAGTAGTCAGATGCTCTGAAGCTATTATCTAAAACCAAAACGCTAATCCGAAATTATGGCAAAATTATTTGATGTATATCCGCTTTTTGATATCCAACCCGAAAAGGGAAATGGTGTATGGATTTACGACAAGAACGGTGAGAAATACTTAGACTTATACGGAGGACATGCCGTGATCTCAATTGGTCACAGTCATCCGCATTATGTGGGTATGCTCAACGAACAATTGAATAAGTTGGTATTTTATTCTAACAGTATTCAAAACCCTTTGCAATCTGAATTGGCCTCTAAGTTAGGTGAATTATCGGGCTACAAGGATTGGCAATTGTTCTTGTGTAATTCTGGTGCTGAAGCCAATGAAAATGCATTTAAGCTAGCTTCATTTCATAATGAAAAGAAGACAATCATTTCATTTACGAAAGGCTTTCATGGTAGAACCTCTCTGTCCGTAGCAACCACCGATAGTGCAAAAATAAAAGCACCTGTCAATCAAGTTCACGATACAATGATGCTGCCTTTTAATGATGAAGATGCATTGAAAGAAGCGTTTGAACAGAATTCAAATATCTGTGCAGTTATTGTAGAGGGAATTCAAGGAATCGGAGGTATTCATGTACCAACGGAAAGTTTCATGAAGAAAATCAGAGAGTATTGTAGCCTTTACAATGCTGTGATGATTGCTGACGAAATCCAATCGGGATATGGAAGATCAGGTAAATTCTTTGGTCATCAATGGGCAGGAGTAGAACCAGATATCATCACGATGGCAAAGGGTATGGGAAATGGTTTTCCAATTGGAGGAGTGTTGATTTCTCCAAAGTTTGAAGCTTGGCACGGAATGTTAGGTACAACTTTCGGAGGAAACCATTTGGCTTGTTCCGCAGGAATTGCTGTTTTAGATGTGCTTCAGAAGGAATTCTTACTGACCAACGCTACTACTGTAGGAGATTGGCTGATGGAGGAATTAGCAAAAATAAGTGGGGTAAAAGAAGTCAGAGGAAAAGGTTTGATGATCGGTGTAGAAATGGATACCGAAGTTGCTTCTATCCGAAAAGACCTTCTTTTTGATCACCATATTTTTACAGGAGGAGCTTCAGAGAAAAATACATTAAGATTATTACCTCCTTTAAATCTAACAAAAGAACAAGGACTTAAATTTTTGCAAGCCTTCAAGAAAGTAGCAGAGGAAGCTATGGCTTAAGTGGTAACTTTTCAAAGTTTAAGTTCAATAAGGAATTACATGTAATGAAAAAATATACAACAGCCTACGACGTCCCGAATATCAATGACTTCGCAGATAAAGCACTAGAACTAAAGAAGAACCCTTTTGCTTTTGATACACTCGGAAAACACAAAACGTTAGGTCTGATTTTTTTTAATCCAAGTCTTCGTACACGTTTGAGTACGCAAAAAGCGGCGATGAGCTTGGGTATGAATGTCATTGTCATGAATGTAGATGGCGATGGTTGGAAATTGGAAACAGAAGAGGGTGTCATTATGGACAGTGACAAGGCAGAACATATCAAAGATGCTTTTCCTGTGATTGGCCAATATTGTGATATTATCGGAGTACGTTCTTTCCCAAGTCTGAAAGACAGAGAAGCAGACTATGCCGATAAAGTGATCAATGATATCGTAAAATACACCTCAGTTCCTGTGGTTAGTTTGGAATCTGCAATTCGTCATCCGCTTCAAGCGTTGGCAGATTTAATGACAATCAAGGAATTGAGTCAGAAAGCAAAACCTAAGGTCGTTTTGACTTGGGCGCCACACCCGAGAGCTTTACCTCAAGCGGTTTCAAATTCTTTTGCTGAAACGATGAATTTGGCAGATGTAGAATTGGTCATTACACATCCGAAAGGTTATGAGCTAAATCCTGAATTTGTTGGAAATGCTCGAGTGGTTTATGATCAAAAAGAAGCCTTCAAAGATGCTGACTTCATCTATGCAAAAAACTGGTCTTCTTATAATGACTACGGACAAATCCTATCTCAAGATAAAAGTTGGGTAGTGGATGAGGAAAAAATGGCATTGACAAATAATGCTCACTTTATGCATTGTTTGCCTGTTCGTAGAAATGTAATTGTGACGGATGGAGTGATTGACAGTCCACAGTCGGCGGTTATTCAGCAGGCAGGAAACAGAGAATTTGCCGTTCAAACGGTATTGAAAGAAATGTTGGAAAATCTTTAAGGAGAGCAGATGAAAGTATCAGTAGTTAAAATAGGCGGAAACATTATTGATAATGTAGAAGCATTAGACACTTTTATCCAGCAATTTGCACAGCTCGAAGGATTAAAGGTTTTAGTACATGGAGGTGGAAAATCAGCTTCAGCATTAATGAAGCAAATGGGGCTAGAGCCACAAATGATTAATGGGAGAAGAATCACCGATGCTGAAACACTCAAAGTAGTGACAATGATGTATGGAGGTTTGATCAACAAAAACATTGTGGCAGGACTTCAAGCACAACATTGCAATGCATTAGGACTTACTGGAGCAGATGCCAATATCATCGAAGCACATAAACGACCTGTAAAGGAAATTGACTTTGGCTTTGTTGGCGATGTAGATAAGGTAAATATTGCACCTCTGAAAGCATTTTTTGAGGCAGGTTTAGTACCTGTTTTTTGTGCGCTGACACACGATAATCAAGGCCAATTACTAAATACGAATGCCGATACTATAGCTTCACAAATAGCGGTAGGACTCTCAGAAGCCTATGAAGTTTCTTTGAAATATTGCTTTGAGAAAACAGGAGTCTTGATGGATATCAATGATGAAAGTAGTCTGATTGCGCATATTCATCAAGGAAATTATTCAGGACTAAAAGCTGATGGGGTAATAGCAGATGGTATGATTCCAAAATTGGATAATGCTTTTGATGCAATCGGAGAAGGTGTGGCAGAAGTACAGATTGGTAAGGCAGAAAATTTACTACAAAAAGAATTTATCGGAACAAGCATAACAGCCTAATCCGTGTAGTATAATCTTTTTCTATAAATGAAGGGGTATCTAACAGAGATACATGAAGATGAGTGTGTGATAATCAATTTTTAAGATTCTTAATCTAGAATAAAAATGAATGCCCTAAACAACAACACAATGAAAACTACCTCAATCTATTCCGATGCAGTGACTTTATTAAAGCAACTGATCGAGACACAATCGTTTAGTAGAGAAGAAGTAGATACAGCCGCTCTTTTGAAAGAATTTTGGAACGAACTTTCAATTCCTTACGAAGAGAAGGGGTTCAATATTTGGGTTAAGAACAAATTTTTCTCATCTGATAAACCTTCAATTTTACTCAATTCTCATCATGATACGGTAAAGCCAAATAAAGATTGGACAAAAGATCCTTTTGTAGCCTTGGAAGAAGATGAAAAGCTCTTTGGATTGGGTAGTAATGATGCAGGAGGAGCCTTGGTATCTTTGATGGCAACTTTCAGATACTTTTATGATAGAGCAGATTTGCCTTTTAATCTGATCATGGCAGCGACTGCCGAAGAAGAAATTTCTGGAAAGAATGGTATCGCGTCTATTTGGGATGATTTAGGAGAAATCGATCTTGCAATTGTCGGAGAGCCAACAGAAATGCATTTAGCTATTGCTGAAAAAGGTTTGATGGTCATTGACATGACGGCAAAAGGAAAATCTGGTCATGCAGCTCGTGATGAAGGTGTCAATGCCATTTCTATTGCAATGAAAGATATCCAGTGGTTTCACTCTTATCATTTTGCACAGGAGTCTGATTATTTAGGGCCTGTAAAAATGAGTGTAACGGTTATCAATGCAGGGACACAGCATAATGTAGTTCCTTCTGAATGTCATTTCACCGTAGATGTGAGAACGACAGATGCCTATTCAAATGAAGAGACACTTGAGATTATAAAGACTCATGTAAAAAGTGAAGCCAATGCTCGTTCAACTCGTCTGAATCCATCATCAATTTCGGCAGATCACCCAATTGTAAAGGCGGGCTTAGAAATGGGAAGAGAAACTTTTGGTTCTCCTACACTTTCAGATCAGTCTTTGATGCCTGTTCAGAGTTTGAAAATGGGGCCGGGGCGTTCGCAACGTTCGCATCAAGCAGATGAATTTATCTATTTGAAAGAAATTGAAGAAGGTATTCAGATTTATACAGAGCTCTTGGAAAGATATGCTCACACACATTAATTAGAAAGAAACAACACACAAGTAAGAATATACGAAAATGAAGCTTTGGCAAAAAGATTTTGATGTAGACAAAAAGGTGGAAACTTTCACTGTCGGTAAAGATAGAGAGTTAGACTTAGATTTAGCTCCTTACGATGTGTTGGGATCTATTGCACATGCTACCATGCTGGCAAAAGTAGGTCTACTTACGGAAGATGAAAAAGATCAGTTAGTGGCAGGACTACAGCAAATCTATAAAGAAGTAGAGGCAGGGGATTTCGAAATCAAAGATGGAATTGAAGATGTGCACTCTCAAGTAGAATTTCTTCTGACTGAACGACTAGGAACTGTAGGTAAAAAACTCCACTCGGGAAGATCAAGAAATGATCAAGTTTTAGTAGATCTAAAGCTTTACATGAGAGGAGAAATAGAGCAATTGGTAGATAAAGTTTCTACTGTTTTTGGCTTGCTAAACAAGTTGAGTGAAGAACATAAGGAGCTTCTGATGCCGGGCTATACGCATATGCAAGTAGCAATGCCATCTTCTTTCGGACTTTGGTTTGGAGCATATGCCGAAGCTTTGATCGATGATTTGGAAGTCTTGAAAGGAGCGTATAAAGTAGTTAATAAAAATCCTTTGGGTTCTGCTGCAGGTTATGGTTCTTCTTTCCCGCTTGACCGTCAGATGACAACCGATCTGTTAGGCTTTGAAGTCATGAATTACAATGTAGTTTATGCGCAAATGGGTAGAGGGAAAGTCGAGTATATTGTATCTAATGCACTAGCTTCTATTGCCGCTACAGTCAATAAGCTTTCGATGGATACTTGCTTGTACATGGGGCAAAACTTTGGTTTCTTCTCATTCCCATCGGAATTGACAACGGGTTCGAGTATTATGCCGCATAAGAAAAACCCAGATGTATTGGAGCTGACAAGAGCAAAATGTAATCAGCTTTTAGCACTTCCAACACAAGTCAGTATGTTGACAAGTAACTTACCTGTTGGTTATCACAGAGATTTTCAGCAGATCAAAGAATTGCTGATGCCCGCATTCGGTATGTTGAACGATTGTTTGGATATGGTGATGCTTATGTTTAGTAATATCACGATCAACAAAGACATTCTTGATGATGAAAAGTACCATTACCTATTTAGTGTAGAAGTGGTAAATCAGTTGGTGTTGGAAGGTGTACCATTCCGTGAAGCTTATAAACAAGTGGGAATGGATATTGAAAAAGGCACATTCAAACCTCAGAAAGAAGTAAACCACACACACGCAGGTAGTATCGGGAATCTTTGTAATGAAGAAATTGCTGCTGAAATGCAAAAAGTAGTAGATGGTTTTGAATTCAAATCTTTGCACGAAAAACTAAAAGCACTTCTTGCATAAATTTAGTAAGATAAATAATACAGAAAAGGACGATAAGAAATCTTACAGGATTTTCTATCGTCCTTTTTTAATTCCTAGAACTTAGAAATTAGGCAGAAAGTCTGATCGAGGTACACTCTCCGTTTTGATCGTAGATATCAATGATAGATAATTCACCGTTGTCGTGCTGTACGGTATAAATATCTACAGGAGCTTTCACTGTGTGGAATAAAGTATCACCATTATTACCTTCTAGTGTAATGATGATGTCATTTCCTTTGCCAACAGGGTCGTAGTCAACATCTCTCAACGCCTTGTCTTCAGCTAGTGTATTGTTCTGCACTTCCAAAACAACATGTCTACCTTTGTTACTAGAGTTGATCGATTGCAGTTTATCCGACCATTCTTCTTGCGATAAATGTTTTCTGATACTCATATTCTTAAGCCTATTTTATGTGAATAAAAATGAGATTTAAGCACCCTTGAGTGTTTGTGATTTACTCCAAGAACAAAAGGGATTTGTAAAAGTTTCAGAAGTATAAAAAGCGAATGAAAGTGGTTGTTCGTTTATGAATCAGCTTCCCAAAGTCCATTTTCAATGACTTCTAGAAGGTGTCCGTCGGGATCTTCAAAGTAGAAGGATTTTTTCTTGGCAGACCATTTCCAAATTTCTTCATGTAAGATGGAGATGTTTTTTTCTTTTATTTCCTGCTTAAGCTGCTCATATTTTCCACGAGGAGCTTCAAAAGCAATATGAATTTTTCCACCACCATAATGTCCTGGTAAATCCCCGCCTTTTTTACTTTCTTCAGAAATAAAGCAGAGTAATACCGATGTTCCTACTCGGAAAAAGATATGCCTTCCTTCTACTTTACCAATAACAGGAAAGCCAAGTAAATCATGGTAGAATGCCTTGCAGTCATCAAGGTCTTTGACATAAAGGCAGGTTTCTTTGATCTGGGTAAATTCCATACTAGAATTTAATAAAAAATGAGTTTACCCGATTGCTCAGATAAACTCATTTTTAGGGAGAAGAATTATAATTAAAGTTCTTCTCGGATACGTTTTAGTAACTCCACTGAAGCATCAATTTCTTTTTTACGAATAGAGACACTTTCTATATTGAAACCTACAGGAATGTGCTTTAAGTGAGCATAAGAATACAAATCCTTGAAGATATCAACACAATAGTCAACCGAATGATGAAGAATATCTACTGAGTTTGCCAACTCGTTTTCTATCCAAGTAGGGAAAGAAACACCTAGCCACTTCATAAACTCCATAGTTTTAAGAGAACCACAAGGGGCTAGTGTAAATATGATTGGCTGCATTTCGATATTTTCCTTCTGACAGTGATAGTAGTAATCTGAAAGGAAATCTTTAGCCGCAGAAACATCATAAACTGTTTGTGTGATAAAGAATGAACATCCTTTCTTCGCTTTCTCAATCATACGAAGGTGTTCATCTTTTTTAGTCTGATGTCTTTCCGGAATACAAACGCCACCAAGTTTGGTATTATTTGGTGTATTCTGATACAGAGAATAGGCATCGCCGAGTGTCATCATGACTTGTTGTTTGCTAGAAGCAGCTCCAACAAACACCATACACGAGTTTGAATCTTTGTTGCTTAGTTCGTTAGCGAGTTCCTCTTGAGAATATTTTCCGACACAACGATAAACGATTTTAGGGACATCCAACTCATCTAGATAAGAGTCTGAATATTCCATTGAATCTAATGACGGTAAAAACGGAAAAGGACGTTCTTCTGAAGTACGGTCACTTTCATCTTGAATGTCATAAATCACCAATGCATCAATATCAAGTTCCTTGATACGTCGGATTTGATTTTGAGAAATCTCGGTAAGTTTTTCAGGGGCATTTCTTTGTTTTGGGGGAGTGATCCCGTATGTGATGAACCCTGTTTTTTTGGTTTTAATTATTTCTTTGAACATAGTGTACTTAGTCCTTCATGTAAATTGCAGTTACAAATTAAAAGAATACTTTCGCAGTTTGAAATAAAAAAGGTTAGATATCTCTTTTAGGAAATGAAAGACAAAATAAAATTCTAGAAAAAGTCACTTTTTTGATTCTGATACTATTTGATCTTCTCATAAGGCAAAATCTTTTGAAAAACTATTTTTTGCTCAAAGATTTATAGGTGAGAGAAATCATACTTTAAGAGAACATATGTCATAATCTAAACTAGAAATAGCCCTTATTTTTGGAGCAGTGGATAATTCTGATATGAAGCACAGCCAGAAGAGGGGAAACCTTTGGAGGTTGTGCTTTTTTATTTTTTTGAAAAAATATTTTTGCTCCGTAATTCATTTACGGTCTATGCCTATAATTTTGTTAGAGTAATAAGAAGATAATTAGATAAAATATTAGAAAAATTTCTATATTTTCGGAAAATCGATACAAATCATTTAGATCATAGATAAATTTCAACGATCATGGCAGCAGACAATAAAGAACAACAAGAAAAACTCAATGCACTGAATACAGTCATTTCTAAGCTTGACAAAACCTATGGTAAAGGTACAGTCATGAAAATGAACGATGAGAATGTAGTAGATATTCCTGCAATCTCAACAGGTTCATTGGGCTTAGACCTTGCTTTAGGTGTAGGTGGTTTACCTAGAGGTCGTATTGTAGAGGTTTATGGACCAGAATCTTCAGGTAAAACAACTTTAGCTTTGCACACTATTGCTGAGGCACAAAAAAATGGTGGAATGGCAGCTTTTGTAGATGCTGAACACGCATTTGATAAAGTTTATGCTGAGAAGTTGGGGATTGATATGGATCGTTTGTTGATCTCTCAGCCAGACCATGGTGAGCAAGCTTTGGAGATTGCAGAGCACTTGGTTCGTTCTGGAGCTTTGGATGTTGTGGTTATTGACTCGGTAGCAGCTTTGGTTCCTAAAGCGGAATTGGAAGGTGATATGGGAGATAGCCGTATGGGACTTCAAGCACGTTTGATGTCGCAAGCACTTCGTAAGTTGACAGGAGCAGTTTCTAAAACAAACTGTGTATGTATCTTCATTAACCAATTACGTGAGAAAATTGGTGTAATGTTCGGTAACCCTGAAACAACAACGGGTGGTAATGCCTTGAAATATTACTCTTCTGTACGTTTGGATATCCGTCGTATTGGAGCGATCAAAGAATCTGCTGATAATATAGTAGGTAACCGCACAAGAGTAAAAGTTCAGAAAAACAAAGTAGCACCTCCATTCAAACAAGTAGAATTTGATATTCTTTATGGTGAGGGTATTTCACGAGCTGGTGAGGTTCTTGACCTTGCTGTAGATATGGAGATTGTGAAAAAAGCAGGTTCTTGGTTCTCTTATGGAACTACAAAACTTGGTCAAGGTCGTGAGGCTGTAAAAGAAATGATCAAGGATAATCCAGAGTTGATGGATGAGCTTGAAACTAAGATCAAGGCGAAAATTGATGGAATTGAACTTCCTGAAGAAGAGCCAGCAAAACCAAAGAAAGCAGAAAAGGCAGATAAAGAATAGTCTTTATTTCTAAAAGATAAATTGAAAGGCATCCCTATTAAAAGGATGCCTTTTCTTATTTCAGATCAATGCTAGTGACTTTTCCACTCTCTATATTGAAGGAAATAGATTTATCTTTTAATCCTTCTGTGTTAGAAAGCTTTTCAGCACTCCAATAATCAAGCAGATAACTTTCTTTTTTTACAGGGTCAAACAGTAAATATTTATCGACTGTTTTTGGTCCATTTTCGGTGTAAAACAGGATGTCATTTTTGAACCAACCAATAACTTTATAACCTGTAAGTTGATCACTTTTTGAAGAAAAATAGGCAAGTGTATCCATTTCAGATTTGACCAAAAGGTCATGTAGTTGAAGGCTATAGTTATCAAACTCTCCATTTTTTAGTTTCCGCTTCATTTGAAGACTGTCAGCCAACAGAAGCTGAGAAGAAAAACTTTTGTCTTTACTCAGAAGCTCAGAAGTTACTTTGAGTTTCTTCTTTATTATAACTTCTTTTTTCGTTTCTACTTTATCAGCAGTGTCTTGAAGATTACTGTCTTCTTGTTTTTCACTACTACATGAGATCAGTGAGAAAACAAGAAATCCTAATATATATTTTAGGGTATTCATCGATTTGTTCAGATTTAGTTTAGTATAGAAATTTCCCCCAAACTGTGTAACGAAAATTCAGCCGTAAATATACGAAGTCAATCGTATTTCAACTTCTAAAATAATGCGACTTCAAGGTTGTATTTGGAAAACAAGATGAGAGATAAGTATTATTTAGAGTTGAAAATGAGTTCCCGAACCTAAGTATTTATTTTCTTGATTCAATTTTAGAAATTCTAAGACCTCCAGTAAACTGAAGTCTTAGTTCATGCGACGTTTTATAAAACCCATATCTATATTTTTATTCTTCTTTCCTTTATTTATAGACCTTTTTGCACAAGATGTTGAGAAGGATTCTGTAAAGCTCTTTTCATATGGACGTATAGGAATTTCTGCTACAGATCAAGGACAATTAGGATTGCGTTTGAATCTTAATGGTTTAGGTCCTGTGGGAGGCCGACATGAAGAAGGTGATTATATAGAATTAGGAACAAGAGTCTATCTCAATCGACTGAAGCAGCGACTAGGAATGGATGTACTCTTTGTGATGCGTTTTGCAATGTTTTCTAGCCGAGGGGTAATGATTGGTAATGGATCAAACTGGGACCCAAATGATTTGGCGATCACATTGCCAGAAGTATATCTTCAGTTGAGAGCTAAAAATGGTTTAGTACTTTGGGTCGGATCAAGGTTTCACTATCCTCCGGGTTATTATTTGGAGTGGTTTGATCATTTTTTCTTCAATGAAAGAGGAGAGCAGGGTATTGGGATAGAATATAAAAGGTGGAAATGGATGATTTTGGCACAACAGCAATTGGATGATGCAGGTGTCACTCGATTACTTTATGATAATACAGGTGGTCTTTTGGGTAACCAAACCGATCGACAACGTTTGATGCTCATTGGAGAGTATAATTATCCTTTAGGAGAAAATCATCAGCTAGATATTAACGGAGAAGTTCATTTTCTTCCTAAAGACCCAAATGGTTTGCTACTACAGTCTGAAACTATTGCTGAGACAGACCCCGACGGAATTGTAGTTCCTGTACCTACAGAATGGGGTTTCGTGTTAGGAGCTGGTTTGAAATCTACTTTTAGAAGATTGGAGAATGGGCAAGAATCATACAATCAGTTAACTGCTCGATATGGATATGGAATCGCCAATGGTACAATTATAGGTACGTTTGCTCGTACGCATTTTACATATGGTGGTTTTGATGAAGATTTATCTTATGACGGCGCTTATGGATGGGCGTTGGTGAATAAGTTTGTGTGGAATACAGATGACCAGATTGGTTTACAGTTTTATCTACTTTATGAAAATGCAAAAGGGGGAGCTTCAGGAAATACGTTAACTGTGGAAGATGAGGAAGGGGAAATGGTAGTTTTCAATAATAAGAAAGAATCTTTTGTGGCGGGTAATCGCTTTACCTATTTTTTCACGGATAAATTTCACCTTCATTTTGATGTGAGTTATCAACAAAGACAGGAAGGTGATATGACACAGTTTGCACGTATGACTAAGTTTGCTGTTCAGCCTACTTTTATGTTGACAAAAAACAGAGATGTTCTTGGTATGCCACTCATCCGCTTTATCTATTCATTAGGTGTTTATAATGATTACGCGAGAGAAATCCAGTATTCTCAGTATTTGGAAGTAGATGGGAGTAATAGATTCGGTCACTATTTTGGGCTTAGAACAGAATGGTCATTCTAAACCTAAAAAAGAAGCCCATCGAAATAAATCCGATGAGCTCTAGACAATTGGTTTTATATTTTAGCTAAGCTTTAATACTTTCCTTTTCTTCTTCTTGAGGTCTTGTTTTCCAACGCTCATGAAGCCAAATCCATTGTTCAGGCTTTTGCTTGATAAAGTGAACTTGAGAATCTGAAATACGTTGCGTATTATCAATCAAGTCTTTTTCTTTATCACCAGTTTGAACAGCATATACTGGGTCGCCAACTACAATAGCATGGCTTAAATCTTCATTTCTTGTAATGCTAATTGGAAATACAGGAGCTCCAGTTTTAGCGGCAAGAATAGTAGCCCCAATAGGTGTAGAAGCTTGTGTACCCATGAAGTCTACAAACACATTTTTTACTTTCTGAGTATCTTGGTCAACCAGAAGAATTGATAATTCCTTAGATAAGATACCATTCAGTAAATGTTTGAAAGCAGAAGCACTTCTGGTCACATATTTCTGTCCTTGATGCGATCTGTTTTGAATAAGTAATTCGTTCAAACGCTCATCTTTTAGAGGAGCACCTACAACTGTTACACCTTTCTCGATTAGACCAGCATAAGCATTTACAAGTTCAAAGCAACCGTGGTGTGCACAAAGGCCAATAACACCACTGCCTTCTAACTGAACCTTCGTTATTTTTTCCCAACCTGTTACGGTTACGATATCATTGAAATCTTTAAATGTATTCAAAAGAGGTAGACGGAATGTTTCAATGGCATTCATCCCTAGGTGTCTCCAACTTTCTTTTGCGATCCATTTCTTCTCTGAGTCAGACTTAGTATCACCATAGGCGATATCAAGATTTTTTAGCGTTTTTAAACGCTCGCTTTTCATAAGCTTATAGGCAAGCACCCCTAAACGTCCGCCTGTGCGGAGTAGAGGTTTTCTAGGCATTTTTTGAAGAACTTTTACGCCTCCTTTCACAAATGCATAGAGTAAGTCATATTTCAACTTTTTCAATCCCTTCTTTTTTCCCATCTCAAAAATACCTTAGCCTTTAGTGAAGATTAAAGAGTAATCTTGCGAGTAAACAAATGATTGCATAATATTAATAATTAATATAAAAGAATTCTGTTAATAACGGAACTTTATTCACCAATTATTGTGATTACTAGCTTTCTTGGACCTGCAAAGTCACGATGTTCACACAAATAGATGCCTTGCCATGTTCCTAACAGAAATTGACCATTGGCTACGGGAATGTTAACACTACTACCTAGAAGCGAAGATTTGATGTGCGCAGGCATATCATCAGGCCCCTCATAAGTGTGTTTGTAATAAGGTGCATTTTCGGGAATCATGACATTGAAATGACTTTCAAAGTCTTCTCGAACAGTGGGATCTGCATTTTCATTGATAGTCAATGAAGCAGAAGTATGAAGAATAAATACTTGAGCAGTACCAGCTTTAATCTTAGATAGTTCTGGTATAGCGTTTTCTATTTCTGATGTGATCAAGTGAAACCCTCTTGAATATGCTCTTAATCGGATTTGTTTTTGGATAACCATTTCGAAAAAAAATAAATGAAATAGATTAATGTGAACACCTCTTTAGACTATTGAGAATGTTATCATGACGAAAGACTCTTTGATTAAGCTAAAAAAAGAGTTTTAAAGTGGTAAAAGCTGATCATTAAGTCTTTCTGTTTGCAAAAATACAGATACTTCAACGACACAACAAGTAAATAATGAGTAGAGAAGAAGAGCAAAAACATTTATTAAAAACGAGTAATTTGATTGCTAAGGATTTTGGCGAAATAGGAGAGGAATTAGAGGTGCAATATGATCTTCAGCAATGGTTGAGTAAGAGAATAAATTATATGTTACGCTTTGAGTTTGATCAATTGATGAATGCCCTTTATCGAATTGATGTTGACGAACAGAAAGTAAAAGAAGCTATAGCGAGTGATGCTCCTGCGGATGAGCTGGCAAAACTGGTTTTGGAACGTCAGTGGCAAAAAGTAATCATGTGGGGAAAGTATGAAAGTTAAAAAAGCAAAGGCTCCGTATAACAGAGCCTCTGCCACTAAGGTAAAGTGATGTAATCTTTATGCATGCGAAATAAGTTGTACTCATTTGCTATTCAAAGAGACAGTACATGCTTGTAATTGGTTGTAAGTGTGTTGATAAAAACTTTTAACTGTATAAGAACATTTGAATGAGCATATAGGTAATAGCTCCTCCAAAGTAGCCTGCAAGGGCTAGCCAACTGACTTTTTTGATATACCAACCAAAGCCAATTTTTTCCATTCCCATAGCAGCTACACCTGCAGCAGAGCCGATAATTAGTGCACTACCACCAGTTCCAGCACAATAAGCAATAAACTCCCAAAGCCAATGGTTTGTAGGGAAAACAGCAAGGTCGTACATCCCAATAGCGGCAGCAACAAGAGGCACGTTGTCCACAACGGCAGAAAGTAGCCCTAGTATAAGACCAATAGCATATATATTACCAATGGTCTCATCCATATAAGTAGCCAAATCTTTTAGAATTCCTGTCGCTTGAAGACTTGAGATAGCTACCAAAATTCCGAAGAAGAAAAGCACACCTGCGACATCTACTTTTTTGATAGTGTATATTACTGAGAGTTTTCCTTTAAGTTCAGGGTCTTTATGCTTATGCATAATCTCAGTGATGAGCCACATTACTCCTAATCCAAGTAAAATACCCATAAAAGGAGGTAGGCCAGTTAGTGTTTTGAATATTGGAACAAATAGTAGTGCAGAGATTCCTAGAATCAAGACTGTCAGTTGTTCATTTCTTTTTATCAATTGATATGGAGAAAAAGGGACATTTCCGAAGCCTAAAGCTCCACCTTGTGTTGATGTATTTCCGAGAGTAGTAGTAGCAATTGCTACAGGAATAATAAGACAGACAAGACTTGGAAGAATGAGTTTTACAATGATGTTTACCGTAGTAACCTGTCCTCCAATCCAAAGCATGGTTGTTGTAACGTCTCCAATTGGAGACCATGCACCTCCTGCATTGGCGGCTATTACGACTACTGAAATAAAGAAAATACGTATTTCTCGTTTTGGTATAAGTTTTCGGAGTACCGAAATCATGACAATAGTAGTAGTCAGATTATCTAGTGCAGCAGAAAGAAAAAAGGTAGCTAAGCTGATTGTCCAGAGTAAGGTAGACTGTTTAGAAGTCGAAATTCTGCCTGTAATTAAGTCGAAGCCATGATGAACATCAATTAGTTCGACAATAGTCATTGCGCCAAGAAGGAAGAATAATACCCCAGATATTTCCCCCAAATATTCGTAGAGTTCATGAGTAACTACATGATGATCTTTAGGACTTAAACAGATATAAGCAGTCCAACAGAGTACACCAATGATAAGAGCGGGGGCAGATTTGTCGATATGAATGTTGTGTTCCATAGCAATTAGCAAGTAGCCAATCACAAAAGTGAGTATGATAATGGTAATCATAGGCAGAGGTCAAGTTAGGTTGAATGTAGCTGGTAGCTAAAATACCCCCAAATTTAAGCAGAGCTTTCAAATAGAAACACAAGGGGCTTTAAGAGAACTTACAGATGTAGGATGTGATAGTGTAATGAATGTATTTGAGAATTCTAGTTTACTGTAAAGAGCTTAACATAGTGTGTAGATTTTTAACGAATTATACCATAACGAAGAGCTAGAGAAGACTGTTGTTAAAGCAGTATCAAACAACTTCAAATCGGTTATCATGAAAAAATCATTATCCTTAGCATTCTTTTCAGTACTTTTCATCAGTTTCTTTACTTCAAATGCACAAAAAAGTGTTTCCAAAGAGATGGAAAATGTGAAAGTTATTTTCTTAGATGTTAATGAAACACTCCTAGATTTAGAAAGTATGAAGGCATCAGTGTCTGAGGCTTTGAATGGGCGTGAAGACTTAATGACGCTTTGGTTTTCAAAAATGCTACATTATTCTCTGGTCTCGGTGAGTATTGATAGATATGAAGATTTTGGAAAAATTGGGGTAGCTTCTTTGATGATGGTAGCCCAAAATAATGGCATAGAATTAACTGAAGAACAAGCCAAAGAGGCAATCATACCACCTTTACTTTCTTTGCCAGCACATCCAGATGTTGTAGACGGACTAAGAAAATTGAAAGCAAAAGGATATAAACTCGTGACATTTACAAACTCGTCTTATAAAGGTGTCGCTACTCAGTTGAGAAATGCAAACTTAGAAGATTTAATCGAAAAGCAATTGAGTACAGAATCTGTGAGGAGTTATAAACCTTTCTTAGAGACCTATCAATGGGCTTTGGATAGTATGAATCTTCAGCCTAATCAAGTACTAATGGCTGCAGCTCATGGATGGGATGTGGCAGGGGCAAAGGAAGCAGGAATGAAAACAGCATTTATTGCTAGACCGGGAAAGGCTCTTTATCCTTTAGTAGTAAAACCAGATTTTGTAGTAAAAGATTTTTTAGAGTTGGCAGAAAAAATGCCCTCAGTTGGTAAATAAAGTCTATTTTTTAAAGAAAAGCTACTTTGGAAAAAATAGAACAACTCATCTCTTAAACAGAGATGAGTTGATCCTAGATTATATATCTAGCTTTGATTGGTCTTTAATGCCTCTATAATTACCATCTAATAGAAAGTGTATGTTTAAATTATTTTACTGATATTCGATGGTATATTTTTTTACAACCTTTTTTAGTCTTTTAAATATTATGGCAGATATAAGTATTGTTACTCCAGGGATTGGGCTTATATTTTGGACGCTTCTACTATTCTTTTCATTACCCATTACTATTCTGTGGATATATGTTATTGTTGATATCCTCCGATCAAATCATTTTGATTCCAATACAAGATTGATGTGGATAATTATTGCTGTATTTGTTCCCGTTATGGGATCAATATTATATCTCATAATGGGAAAAGATAAATCTAGAAGTGGAATGTAATGCTTCCTTTTTAGGAGTACTAGAAAAGGAATTTAGGTATAGAGAAATGGAGTTTGAGCAATTAGAAACAGAGCGACTGTATTTACGGAAGTTGACGGATGAGCTTTATGAACAGATTTTGAAGAATTCATCGGATGAAGAGATTATGCGAGAATTGAATTTGGATGCTGGCGAAGTTTCAAAAGAAAAGACTAAGGCAATAAAAGGCTTTTCGACTTTCAATAAGTCATTGTTAATCTTTCAGTTGCTTGAGAAAAGTACTCATAAGATTATAGGCTGGTGTGGTTTTCATACTTGGTATCTAGATCATGATCGTGCAGAAATTGGTTACACTTTAAAGGATGAACAAGCGAAAAGAAAAGGATATATGAGCGAAGCGATTTCAGCGGTAGTAAAATATGGTTTTGAAGAGATGAAGCTCAAACGTATTGAAGCATTTATTGAACCTAATAATATTCCATCTATCAAATTGGTGCAAGGCTTAGGCTTTCAGAAGGAAGGGCATTTACGAAACCATTATCAGAAAAATGGTAAACTTGAGGATTCTGTAATCTATGGATTACTTTTAGAGGAGTATCATTTATCTGAAAAAAAAATGAGATAGCACTTTCTGTAAGTTGAGCTATCTAAAATATAAAGTAGAAACCCCATTCTTAACTTGCTTTTAGCGAAGATAAGGATGGGGTACTTTTTATTATTCTATATTTGAAGGTCACTTTTTTTAGAAAAGCATTTCAAGTAAATCTAATAAAGGAGGCATAATGTAAGGAGTAATAATAGCTGTACAAACACCACAAAGTCCTAGTGCTAATCCTCCGTATGCGGCATGCGTTTTACCAAGTTGAGCAGCTTGAGCAGTACCAATTCCGTGGGCAGCAGCTCCCATAGCTAAACCAATAGCTTTTGGTGATTTGATACCTACAGCTTTCAATATCGGGATTCCGATAATGCTACCACCAATTCCTACAATGACAACAATAACTGCTGTAAGGGCAGGGATTCCACCAACAGTATCAGAAATACTCATGGCGATCGGAGTTGTTACAGATTTTGGAGCTAAAGACAAAAGTACATCTTTTGACGCCCCTAATGCATAGGCAACTACAACTCCTGAAATCACACCAACCAAAGAACCAATGACTACGGCTGTGATGATAGATTTTTTCTCTTTCTTGATTTCTTCAATTTGCATATAAAGTGGTAAGCCCAAAGCAACCACGGCAGGACCAAGAAAGCCACTGATATATTTTCCGCCAGCTTCATAATCTGAATATTCTAAACCCAATCCACTTAGTACAAGAATAATCGTAGCAATACTTATCAGTACAGGGTGAAAAAGGAAAAAGTTGTTTGTTCTAATGTATAATTGTTGTGAAGCGAAATAGACCACACAAGTTAGTGTGATCGCAAAGAGTTCACTGTGTATAATTTCATTCATCGTCTTTGCTCTTGTCGAGTTTTTGTTGTGTAAATCCGACTACAATTAATACAACTACAGTACTAATCAGACACGAACCCAAGATTGTTACGAGTTCAGATTTTAGGGTTTGAAAATGGAGCATAAGTGCAACACCCGGAGGAATAAACAAGAATGCCATGTGCGTGGTCAGCAAATTTGCAATTCCTTTAATCTGATCTACTTTAACTATTTTAAAATGAAGTAAAGCGGTAAGCATTACCATTCCGATGATACTACCCGGTACAGGAATATGCAAAAGGTAGGAAATCGTGTTTCCTAAGAGTAGTAATCCAAATATGATTGCCAGACTTAAAATCATAACTATAGAAATTATGAAATACAAAAGGGAAGCTGATACAGATTGTATGCGAGCTTCCCACTATATTTTGATTCAAAGATTAACCTAATACAATATTCTTGTTGTCTTTTCCTTTTTGGAAATCAAGAATGTTTTGAAGCGTTACTTTAGAAATCTCATCTAGGGCCTCTCTTGTAAAGAATGCTTGGTGAGAAGTAATCAATACGTTCGGGAAAGATAATAGACGAGAGATTTTATCGTCTGTAATTACTTTTTCAGACAAGTTGTGGAAGAATAGACCTTCCTCTTGTTCGTATACATCAATACCTAAAGAACCTAATTTTCCACTTTTCAATGCGTCAATAGCATCCATAGTATCGATAAGACCACCACGACTGGTATTGATTAGCATAGCTCCATCTTTCATTAAGTTTAAGGTGTACTTATTGATCATGTGTGCCGTTTCAGGTAGAAGTGGTGTATTTAAGGATACAATATCAGAGCTGCTTAATAACTCTGTAAGGTCAGTATATTTGATGCCTTGCTTCTTTAGTTCTTCATTCGGATAAAGGTCGTAGGCTAAAACCTTACAGCCGAAACCTAACATAAGATTACAGAAGATTGCTCCAATTTTACCTGTACCAATAACTCCGATCGTTTTTCCATACAAGTTGAAACCTGTCAAACGCTCAAGTGAGAAGTTTCCTTCACGAACACGGTTATAAGCCTTATGCGTTTTTCTATTCAATGTTAGGATAAGAGCAACGGCATGTTCAGCAACCGCATGTGGAGAATAAGCAGGGACACGGAAAACTTTTATGCCATGTTGTTTTGTAGCATCCAAATCTACATTGTTGAAGCCTGCACATCGCATTGCAATCATCTTCACACCTAACTGAGCAAGGTTTTCGATAATAGGTCTGCCTAAGTCATCATTTACGAATGCACATACAGCATCACATCCTTTAGCGTATACAACGGTTTCCTCAGTAAGTTTTACTTTGAAGTATCTGAATTCAAATCCGTACTCCTCATTAAACTTGTTGAACCATTCTTTGTCATAGGACTTATACGAGAAAAAGGCAATCTTCATCTTATCAATATGTTAAGTGTGTAAAAGAGGAATCCGCATACGAGAATACCTCACAAATAGAATAGGTTTGTGTAAATGAAAGTTCAAAATAAGTAAAAAAGGAGATGGTTTTATAGTAGTCGGTTGTAATTAAATGTTAATAATTTTAACACTCAAAATCAAACATTTAAGTGTATTTAATACAGCTAGCACGCATGTTTTAGTCATTTTTTAGATTCATAAGAGAGTAGATTGACTTATTCAGATTGGAGAAATTATACATAATTTTTTTAGCCTAGCTAACGGTGTCTAGCAACGGTAAAATGTACACCTGTATAAGATGCTCATCTGTTAATAATTGAAAGTGATTTGAGCTATAGTAGGGCATTCAAGGTTAAGTTCTCAGAAACAGCGTAGTAGCAAAAAGAAAAGTACAAAAATTTTAGGGTGGGGATTTGAATATTAAGAAAATGTTTCTACCTTTGTGATCCCAAATCTCGGGAAACTCTGTTCATAATTTGAAATGAACAAAAGTCCCATTTGAACAATACCGTAATAAAATACAGCATTTTTAGTTCGTCTTAGTTGCGTGTGTAGCAGGATGGAGGCTTGTGTCCGAGAGGGAGAGTATATTAATTGATTTGCATTATCAACTTAAGCGGTGACGACTGCTTTTAAATATATTTTCGGTTATGTTACAGCCAAAAAGAACAAAGTTTAGAAAACAGCAGAAGGGCAGAGTGAAGGGGATGGCTCAGAGAGGTCATAGACTTTCATTCGGTAGCTTCGGTATCAAATCCCTAGAAGCTGGTTGGATTACTTCAAGACAGATTGAGGCTGCACGTATCGCTGTAACTAGAGCGATGAAAAGGGAGGGTCAATTGTGGATCCGTATTTTCCCAGACAAGCCTATTACAAGTAAGCCTGCCGAAGTAAGGATGGGTAAAGGTAAAGGTGCGCCTTCATATTGGGTAGCAACAGTGAAGCCAGGAACAATTCTTTTCGAATCTGACGGTGTGTCAGAGGAGATCGCAAGAGAATCATTGAGATTGGCAGAGCAAAAGCTTCCAATGAGAACAAAGTTTGTGGTTAGACCAGATTATGTAGGGTAAATAATCATGAAGACAAAAGAACTGAAAGATCAAGTAAAGGGACTATCAGTAGAAGAGTTAGTAGCTCGTCTAGCTGATGCTGAGAAGAATTTAGAAAATTTGAAATTCGCTCATGCGGTAAGTCCAATCGAAAATCCTTTGCAAATCAGAACTGAGCGTAGAACAATCGCTCTTCTGAAAACAGAGTTGCATGCGAAAGTGACTGAGATTGTAAAAGAACAACTTAAAGCGGAAAACGTAACGTTGGAAACTGCACGTGAGTTCTTGGCAAAAAACAGTTTTGCAGCACCAGTTAACTTGGCAATGGTGAAGAAACTGATTTCTCAAATCAACTAAGCGCTTAGCACAAGATTATGGAAAGAAATTTCAGAAAGCAAAGAATTGGTGTAGTTGTAAGTAACAAGATGGATGCATCTATTACTGTAGCAGTAGAGACTAAGAAAAAGCACCCTATCTACGGTAAATTTACTAAACAAACTACAAAGTTTATGGCTCACGACGAGAAGAACGATTGTAACATTGGAGACACTGTTCGCATCATGGAGACTCGTCCATTGAGTAAACGTAAAAGATGGAGACTGGTAGAGATTCTTGAAAGAGCAAAATAATTTTTGCATTCAACTACTACCAGAATAAAACAAGGTTTTAAAATCCGAAAAGGATACAACAATGATACAACAGGAATCAAGACTTAACGTAGCGGATAATTCAGGCGCAAAAGAAGTGCTTTGTATTCGTGTACTGGGCGGTACTGGTAAAAGATACGCTTCTGTAGGCGATAAAATTGTTGTTACTGTTAAATCTGCCCTTTCTTCAGGTAATGTAAAGAAGGGTACAGTATCAAAAGCTGTAGTTGTAAGAACAAAAAAAGAAATCCGTAGAAAAGACGGTTCTTACATTCGTTTCGAAGACAACGCAGCAGTGCTTCTTAACCCGCAAGATGAGCCAAGAGGAACTCGTATCTTCGGCCCTGTAGCGAGAGAATTACGTGAGAAGCAGTTTATGAAGATTGTTTCACTTGCACCAGAGGTATTATAATCATGAGAAAGAAATTTCATATCAAAACTGGCGACAAAGTTGAAGTAATCGCTGGTAATCACAAAGGTCAACAAGGAACAGTGAAAGCTATCCTTGCTAAAAATGACCGCGTGATCGTGGAAGGCGTGAACATGGTTACGAAGCACGTGAAGCCAACTGCCGAAAAGCCAGAAGGAGGCGTGAAAAAAGAAGAGGCAGGCATCCATATTTCTAACGTAATGTTAGTAGATCCTAAATCTGGTGAAACTACTAGAACAGGTCGTAAAGCGGATGAGAATGGCAAGTTGAAGAGATATTCTAAGAAATCAGATCAATTCATCGACTAATGGCAACTCCAAGACTTCAGAAAAAATATAACGAAGAAATCGCTCCTGCTCTTAAGGAACGTTTCCAATACAAGTCAGCAATGCAAGTGCCTAAGGTCACTAAAATCGTGATCAACAGAGGTATCGGTGAAGCGGTAGCTGACAAGAAGCTAGTGGATATCGGTGTAGAAGAGCTTACGCTTATCGCAGGTCAAAAAGCTGTTCCTACTTACTCTAAGAAAGCAATCTCTAACTTTAAGTTGAGAGAAAATATGCCGATCGGAGCGAGAGTGACACTAAGAAGAGACAATATGTACGAATTCTTAGATCGTCTTATCTCAATCTCTCTTCCTCGTGAAAGAGACTTCCAAGGTGTGAACACTAAATTGGATGGTAGAGGTAACTATACTTTGGGTATCAAAGAGCAAATCATCTTCCCAGAGATCTCTATCGACAAAGTGAAGAAAGTAACTGGTATGGACATCACTATCGTTACTTCTGCAAACACTGACGAAGAGGCGTATGAGCTTCTAAAACAATTCGGAATGCCTTTCAAAAAATAATTAGAAATTTAGAATTATGGCAAGAGAATCGATAAAAGCGAGAGAGCGCAAAAGAGAAAGACTTGTAGCAAAATACGCTGACAAAAGAAAGCAGCTAAAAGAAGCAGGTGATTATGTAGGCCTGGACAAGTTGCCTAAAAACTCTTCACCAGTGAGATTGCACAACCGTTGTAAGCTAACAGGAAGACCAAAAGGTTATATCCGTAAGTTCGGTATCTCAAGGGTGACATTCAGAGAAATGGCTTCTGCTGGTAAAATCCCTGGCGTAACGAAAGCTAGCTGGTAAGATTTTAAGGAGTTTTTAAGAAGAATTAAAGCCTACCCATAAGGGAGGAACTAAAATATTTGAGCAATGACAGATCCTATTGCAGATTACCTGACAAGATTGAGAAACGCTATTCGTGCAAACCGCAGAGTAGTGGATATCCCTGCTTCAAACTTGAAGAAGCAGATCACTAAGGTGCTTCACGACAAAGGATTCATCCAAGGTTACAAATTCGAGGATGGCGTGAACACACAAGGTAACATCAAGATCGCTCTTAAGTACAATGCAGTGACTAAACAACCAGCGATGATTTCTCTAGAAAGAGTATCTCGTCCAGGTTTGAGAAAGTACGCTAAAGCGTCTGAAATGCCACGCGTATTGAACGGTTTGGGTGTTGCTATTTTGTCTACTTCGAGAGGAGTTGTTACAGACAAAGAAGCACGTGAATTAAACGTAGGTGGCGAAGTTCTTTGCTACGTATACTAAGAGGAAATATTCACACGAATAGAAATAATAGATAGCAATGTCAAGAATTGGTAAAAAGCCTGTAGCCGTACCTGCTGGTGTAGAAGTGAAAATTTCTGCAGAGCATGTGCTTGAAGTGAAAGGCCCAAAAGGAACGCTAACTCAGCAAATCGATAAAGATATCGAAGTAGAAATTGCTGAAGGTGAAGTAGTCTTGAAAAGACCTACAGAGCAAAAGCGCCATAAAGCAATGCACGGTCTTTACCGCGCGTTGATCCAAAATATGGTTGTTGGTGTTAGCGAAGGTTACAAAAAAGAATTAGAATTAGTCGGTGTTGGTTTCAAAGCGGCTAATCAAGGAAATATCCTAGACCTAGACTTAGGTTACTCTCATAAGATTATCTTTGAGGTACCTTCAGAAGTTAAGGTAGCAACTGAGACTGCAAAAGGTAAAGCACCTCGCGTAATCTTGGAAAGTGCTGATAAGCAACTTATCGGACAAGTGGCTGCCAAGCTTAAGTCTCTTCGTAAAGTTGAGCCTTATAAAGGTAAGGGTGTTATGTTTGTTGGTGAGTATATTAGAAGAAAAGCTGGTAAAGCAGCTGGTAAATAATAAATACCATGGCTAATAAAGTTAATAAAAGACTGAAAATAAAAAGAAGAATCAGAGGAAGACTCTCTGGTACTGCTGAGAGACCAAGACTCTCTGTTTTCAAAAGTAATACAGCCATCACTGCTCAGCTAATCGATGATGAAAAAGGTCACACTATGTTGACTGTTTCTTCTAGAGAAATCAATGCGGAGGCTAAATCAGCAAACATTGCATTGGCTACTGAAGTAGGTAAGAAAGTTGCTGAGAAAGCTACAGCTGCAGGTGTTTCAGCTGTTGTTTTTGACCGTAACGGCTACTTGTACCACGGTAAAGTAAAAGCCTTGGCTGACGGAGCAAGAGAAGCTGGTTTGAAATTCTAAAAAAATTACAAGTAATGAAGAACAACATCATTCAACGTGTAAAATCAACCGACCTCGAGCTTACGGAAAATGTAGTTGCTATCAAAAGAGTAGCTAAAGTAGTAAAAGGTGGTAGAAGATTCTCTTTCTCTGCGATCGTTGTGGTTGGTAATGGTGATGGTATTGTAGGTCACGGTTTGGGTAAAGCAAACGAGGTGACTGACGCTATCGCGAAAGGAATCGATGAGGCGAAGAAAAACCTAATCAAAGTTCCTGTATTCAAAGGTACTCTACCTCATGCCCAAAAGGGTAAATTTGGTGGTGGACGTGTATTGATCAAGCCAGCATCTCAAGGTACAGGAGTTATCGCCGGTGGTGCGATGCGTGCTGTATTGGAAGCTGCAGGTATTCACGACGTATTAGCAAAGTCTCAAGGGTCATCTAACCCTCACAATGTGGTTAAAGCAACTATCGATGCACTGACTCTTTTAAGAGATCCTAAGATGGTAGCTGCACAAAGAGGAGTATCTTTGAGTAAAGTTTTTAACGGTTAATCAAGCAGTTTCAAATGGCAAAGATCAAAATCACTCAAATCAAGAGTACAATTAAAAGACCTGAAAATCAGAAGCGTACTCTTGTTGCACTTGGCCTTGGCCGTATCGGAAAGAGCGTAGAAAAAGAAACTACGCCTCAGATCAATGGCATGGTAGCGAAGGTGCAACACTTGGTTAAAGTTGAAGAGTTATAATATCTTTTGTACTTTTGCACATCCGCAATAGTACGATGTAGATGTTTGCATACTATAATCAGCATCTTAATTATGAAATTACATACATTACGTCCAGCAGCGGGAGCTGTAAGAAACAATAAAAGGGTTGGTCGTGGACAAGGGTCCGGAAAAGGTGGTACGGCTGCTAAAGGACATAAAGGAGCTCAATCAAGATCAGGTTACTCACGTAAACTAGGTTTTGAAGGTGGTCAAATGCCTCTTTACAGACGTGTACCTAAATTTGGATTTAAAAACCCAAATAGAGTAGCTTACACTCCTGTGAACTTAGACACGCTACAGAAGATTGCGGAATCTAAAGGGATTACTTCTTTTGGTCCTGCTGAATTCGTTCAATTAGGATTTGCTTCTAAGAACGAAAAAGTAAAGGTACTTGGAAGAGGTGAGCTCGCTACAGGAATCGAAGTTTCAGCACACGCTTTCTCTGCTTCAGCTTTAGAATCAATTGAAAAAGCAGGCGGGAAGGCTCAGACACTGTAAGAGCTATGAAATTTTTCACAACACTAAAGAACATCTTTTCAATCAAGGAACTCAGGGATAAGATTATTTATACCCTGGGCTTCTTGGCAATTTTTAGGCTAGGTTCGTTTATTGTTTTACCTGGTGTAGACACAGAAAGCTTGACAAGTCAGTCAGGTGGATTTTTGGGATTCTTAGATGTATTCCTAGGTGGGGCATTTAACCGTGCTTCTATCTTTGCCTTGGGTATCATGCCATACATCTCTGCTTCCATTGTGATCCAGCTGCTTTCTATGGCTATTCCTTATTTTCAGAGATTGCAAAAAGAAGGGGAGTCTGGAAGAAAGAAAATCAACCAGATTACTCGTGTTTTGACAATCCTAATCACATTTGGTCAGGGTACAGGATATTTGATGTCTACTATCCCGTCTGAAGCGATTATGGTTGAGCAAAGCTTCTTTATTGCTTCATCTTTGATTATTCTCACTGCAGGTACGGTGTTCTGCATGTGGCTAGGTGAAAAAATTACCGACAAAGGAATTGGTAACGGTATCTCTATGCTTATCATGGTAGGTATTATTGCCAGTTTACCAGGTGCAATCGTAGAAGAATTTGCCGCTAAGGGATCTCGCGGTTTCCTTATCCTATTTATCGAATTACTAGCATTCTTCATCGTAGTGATGGGAGTGGTATTGCTGTCTACAGCAGTACGTAAAGTGCCTATTCAGTATGCACGTCAGGTAGTAGGAGCTGGTGGTAAGAAAAAGACTTTGAACACAGGTCAACGTTCTTACTTACCATTGAAGGTTAACGCAGCAAACGTGATGCCTATCATTTTTGCTCAATCTCTTATGTTCGTTCCACCACTAATTGCAGGGGTGTGGCAAGAAGATTCAGATACTGCTAGAACTATTTACTATGCATTCTCTGACTTCACGAGCTGGCAATACAACCTAACGTTTGCCCTACTTATTATCCTTTTCACATTCTTCTACACAGCTATTACGATCAATCCACAGCAAATCTCTGAGGACCTTAGACGTAACAACGCATTTATCCCAGGTGTAAAACCAGGTGAGCCAACAGCTGATTTTATTGCAACAGTAGTGGATCGTATTACGATGCCTTCTGCAATTTATCTAGCTGTTATTGCTATTTTACCTGCGTTTGCAGCTTTGATGGGCGTGTCTCAAGGTTTCGCTAGATTCTTTGGTGGTACATCATTGATCATTATGGTTGGAGTAGTGTTGGATACATTACAACAAATTGAATCGTATTTGTTGATGCAACACTATGAAGGTATGATGAAGTCAGGTAATGTCAAAGGTAGACAAAACGTGGCTACAATGGCCTAATATTGCCTAATGGTATACTATAAAACAGATAGTGAAATTGAGCTTATGCGACAGAGTGCTGACCTTTTAGGTCGTACGCACGGTGAAGTTGCTAAGCATATCAAAGAAGGAGTGAGTCTTAGCCACCTTGATAAAATCGCTGAAGATTTTATCAAGGATCATGGGGCCACTCCTTCTTTCCTGAATTATAATGGTTTTCCTGCATCCCTTTGTATGTCTCTCAACGATGTAGTTGTACACGGAATTCCGAATGATTACGAGTTGAAAGATGGAGATGTCATTTCCATCGACTGTGGGGTTTACTTAAATGAATATCATTCTGATAGTGCATTTACTTATCCTGTAGGGAATGTAGCACCGGATGTGATGCAATTACTAAAAGTTACCAAAGATTCTCTTTATCTTGGTATCGAACAAGTAAAGGCAAACAACCGAATTGGTGATGTAAGTTTTGCAATTCAGGAATACGCTGAAAAACATGGATACTCTGTAGTAAGAGAGTTGGTAGGCCATGGATTAGGACGCAGTCTTCATGAAGAACCTGAAGTTCCTAATTATGGTAAACGAGGGCGAGGAATTAAATTCAAAAATGGTTTAGTAATCGCCATCGAGCCAATGATCAATATGGGGACACGTAATGTTGTTCAGGATAATGACGGTTGGACAATCCGTACTCGTGATTCGAAACCATCAGCTCATTATGAGCACACGGTGGCTTTCCATAATGACAAGGCAGAAGTCTTAACCACATTTAAGTATATAGAAGAAGTATTTAAATTCTGATATGCCAAAACAGTCGAATATTGTTCAGGACGGAACAATTGTAGAAGCACTTTCAAATGCTATGTTCCGTGTCGAGTTGCAGAATGGGCACCAAGTCATTGCCCATATTTCTGGTAAGATGCGTATGCACTACATTCGTATTCTTCCTGGAGATAAAGTAAAATTGGAGATGTCTCCTTATGACTTGACTAAAGGAAGAATTGTATACAGATACAAATAAGACTGAATGCTTAACATTCATTAAAGCTGTATCGGGAACAATTTAGCTCTATTTTGTTTTCTTTTGCGGGAACTTTATAGAACTATTCCTATGGTGATCAGGAATTTAAGGTTCGTATTCAGTATTTTCAACGTATATACAAATGAAAGTTAAAGCTTCAATTAAGAAGAGAAGTTCTGATGATAAGATCATCAGACGTAAAGGTAAGCTTTACGTGATTAACAAAAAGAATCCTCGTCATAAGCAAAGACAAGGATAATTAATCACTTTAGCCGAACAGAAGAAAATTAGTAATAAAGTTCAAATTATCTAGTTAAGACAAAATGGCACGTATTTCAGGTGTTGATATTCCAGATAATAAGAGAGGAATCATTTCTCTTACTTATATCTTCGGAATTGGAAGACCATCTGCTGCAGTGATCTTGGAGAAAGCAGGAGTAGATGCAGATAAGCAGGTGAAAGATTGGACTGATGAAGAGGCTCAAAGCATCAGGGAAATCATCACAAACGATTTCAAAACTGAAGGTGAGTTGAAATCAGAGATCCAATTGAACATCAAGCGTTTGATGGACATTGGTTGTTACAGAGGTTTGCGTCACAGAAAAGGATTACCTTTGAGAGGACAAAGAACTAAAAACAACTCTCGTACTCGTAAAGGTAAGAGAAAAACTGTAGCAGGTAAGAAGAAGTAATCATTAGTTGTTTGCGAAATAGCCTAAACTAATTCGCAAGCAGATATTGACTCAAAAAAATTATTTGAGAATGGCTCAAAAAAGAAAAGAAAAAGCGAAAAAGAGAGTTGTTCGCGTTGATCAAGTAGGTGAAGTACACATCAAAGCTTCTTTCAACAACATCATCATCTCTATTACTAACAAGGACGGACAAGTTATCTCTTGGTCGACTGCTGGTAAAATGGGCTTCAGAGGTTCTAAAAAGAACACTCCTTACGCAGCTCAGCAAGCAGCTTCTGATTGTGCAAAAGTTGCACATGAGTTAGGTATGAGAAAAGCAGAGGTTTTCGTAAAAGGACCTGGTTCTGGTAGAGAATCTGCTATCCGTACAATCCAAAACTCAGGAATCGAAGTTACAGCGATCAGAGACGTGACGCCACTTCCACACAATGGATGTCGTCCTCCAAAAAGAAGAAGAGTCTGATATGACTTTTCATGGGATGTTGTTGATATAGTTGGCCACTATAAAAAAAGGCCAAGATCATTAACACACTCTTTATTTTTATTCAACGAATTTAATTCAATAAGAAATGGCTAGATATACAGGCCCTACTTCGAAAATTGCTAGAAAGTTTAATGATCCAATTTTCGGAGCGTGCAAAGAGCTTAAGAAAAAAGCTTATCCTCCAGGACAACACGGAAACAAGAGAAGAAGAAAGCAGTCTGAGTATGCAATCCAACTTGCAGAAAAGCAAAAAGCTAAATATACTTACGGTGTGCTAGAGAAGCAATTCCGTAACTTGTTCAAAGCTGCTGCTGCTAAACCAGGTATTACTGGTGAAAACTTGTTGAAGTTCTTGGAAGCAAGATTGGACAACACAGTTTACAGATTGGGTATCGCTCCTACTCGTAGAGCGGCTCGTCAATTGGTGTCTCACAAGCACATCACTGTAAACGGAGAGATTGTAAATATCCCTTCATATACGTTGAAACCAGGTGATATCGTTGGTGTGAAAGCTAAATCTCAAGCAATGGGTAAAATCCAAGAGGCGCTTTCTGGACGTCAACGTGCTTCATTCAGCTGGTTAGAATGGGATACTGAGCGTATGGTTGGTAAGTACATCACTCAACCTGAAAGAGAGGAGATTCCTGAGCAAATCAAGGAACAGCTGATTGTCGAACTTTATTCGAAATAATTTTCTTCTTATCAGAAAACAGTTTTGTGGATATTTTACTATCTTCAAGACTGTTTTCTGCATTTCATAAAAATCAATATCAAAAGCAGCATATATGTCCATATTAGCTTTTCAAATGCCTGACCGAGTGGTGATGGAAAAAGCCGATGATTTTCATGGGCTTTTCGAGTTTAAACCGCTTGAGAGGGGATATGGGGTCACCATTGGTAATGCTCTTCGTAGAATTCTTTTATCTTCTCTTGAAGGCTATGCCGTTGTCGGTGTGAAATTCCCTAGTGTATTACACGAATTTTCAGCAATCGACGGCGTCGTAGAAGATGTTACTGACATCATCTTGAACTTGAAGCAAGTTAGATTCAAGAAAGTAACTGAAACAGAAGAGCAAGTTTACAAAATCAATGTAAATATTAGCGGTAAAGAGCAGTTCACTGCTGGTGATATTGCTGAGTTTACTGAGGATTTTGAAATCTTGAACCCTGATTTCGTCATTGCACATTTAGATTCATCTTCTAACCTTCAAGTAGAACTTACTTTGAACAAGGGGAGAGGTTATGTTCCTGCAGAGGAGCACAATCTAGGTGACGAAATGGTGGGATTCATTCCGATAGACTCAATCTTTACCCCTATTAAGACGGTTAAATACCACGTCGAAAATACAAGGGTTGAGCAACGTACTGACTACGAAAAACTCATCATTGAGATCGAATCGGATGGTTCTATTCACCCAGAAGAAGCATTAAAAGGTGCTGCACATATTTTGATCCAGCATTTCATGCTATTCTCTGATCAAACAATGACGTTGGAGCTTCCGAACAAGAAAGAAGATGAGCCTATCGATGAAGAATTCTTGCATATGAGAAAACTTCTGAAGACGCCTCTTTCTGAGCTTGATCTTTCGGTACGTGCATACAACTGTTTGAAAGCAGCAGATGTGAAGACTCTTGGTGATCTTGCCTCTCTTGAAATTTCTGACATGATGAAATTTAGAAACTTTGGTAAGAAATCGTTGACTGAGTTGGAGCAATTGATTGCTGACAAAGGTTTGACATTCGGCATGGATGTTACAAAATATAAACTAGACGAGGATTAATCTTCAATTCTCGTACTAGTCTAAAACAAGCTGTCGGGCAACGATCTGGCAGCACAAATTCATGAAAGATCCACTTTCATGCAAAGTGCTAGTACCTCATACGGCTAGTACTTCCCAAAAAAGTAAAGTTTTAACAGAAGAGCCAGTACCTGATACGGCTGGTTTCTTGCATTTTAGATTGAAATGAGACACGGTAAAAAATTCAACCACCTAAGCAGAAAGTCTGCACACAGAAAAGCAATGTTGTCAAACATGGCTATTTCTTTGATCGAGCACAAAAGAATTAACACTACTCTTGCGAAAGCAAAAGAGTTGAGAAAATTCATTGAGCCATTGATGACTCGTTCTAAAGAAGACAATGGTCACAACAGACAAGTTGTATTCTCTTACTTGCAGAACAAAGGTGCAGTAACTGAGTTGTTCAACAACATCGCAGATAAAATTGCTGACCGTCCAGGTGGATATACTCGTATTATCAAGTTGGGTAACCGTCTTGGTGACAACGCTGAAATGGCGATGATCGAGTTGGTTGATTTCAACGAAATTTATAACCCTAAAGCTGAGAAGCCTGCTAAGAAGACAAGAAGAAGAAGAAAGAAATCTTCTGATGCTTCTGAAGCTCCTGCAGCAGAAGGAAATACTGAAAATACTGAAGAGTCAGCTGAGTAATCATTACCTAGTTGATATCTATAAGAAGGGATTGGTCTTAGATCATTCCCTTTTTTTTATGCCTTTTTTAGAGCATTTCAAGATAATTTTGTTAGGTAATAGGAATTAGTAGAAAAATAGTTGATTTGTTAATAGAGGGCTTAAAAAATGCCTTGATTTGATTATTATTTCTATAATTTTTGATTTTCAGCATAATTTATTGTCAATAAGTTAAGAAATTTGATTGATCCTGTTAATTTTGCGGGAATGCTTAAAAATGGCTTACTGAAATGAAGGAGAAACAGACTGCAATTCTGATGTTAGCGGATGGTAGTGTCTATCATGGTACTGCTATCGGGAAAATTGGTACTACAGCCGGGGAAATTTGCTTCAATACTGGGATGACTGGTTACCAAGAAATTTACACGGACCCCTCTTACCACGGTCAAATCATAGTGAATACCGTGTCACATATTGGAAACTACGGTACCGTATCTACAGAAACCGAATCTTCGGAAGTACGTATTAAGGGTTTGGTAGTGAAATCATTTTCACAAACTCACTCAAGAACTACCGCTGAAGAGTCGCTACAAGATTATTTAGACAAATCTAACATTGTAGGTATCGCGGATCTTGATACTCGCCAACTCGTAAGACATATCAGAGAGAAAGGAGCTATGAATGCGATCATCTCATCTGAAGTTTCAAATGTTGAAGAACTTAAAGCAAGGCTTGAGGAAACTCCTAATATGGAAGGCTTGGAACTTTCATCGTTAGTGACGACCACAGAGCCTTATTTTGTAGGTAATCCTCACGCTTCTAAGAAAGTAGCTGTATTGGATATCGGTGTTAAGAAGTCAATTCTTGACAACCTTGCTAAAAGAGATGTATACTGTAAAGTTTTCCCAGCAAAAACTTCTTTCGAAGATATGAAGAAATGGCATGCTGACGGATACTTTATCTCAAACGGTCCTGGTGACCCTGCAGTAATGGAATATGCTGTAGACACTGTAAAAGAAATTTTGGAAGAAAATAAACCATTGTTCGGTATCTGTTTAGGACACCAAATTCTTTCAAGAGCTTCAGGATTGAGCACTTACAAAATGCACAACGGACACAGAGGTTGTAACCACCCTGTGAAAAACTTGCAAACAGGATTGTGTGAGGTGACTTCTCAAAACCACGGTTTTGCAGTAAGTAAAGAATCTGTTGAAGGTTTAGAAAATGTAGAGGTAACTCACATTAACCTAAATGATGATACGATTGAGGGAATCAAACGTACAGATAAGCCTGCTTTCTCTGTGCAATATCACCCAGAATCATCACCAGGGCCACATGATTCAAGATATTTGTTCGATGATTTTGTGAAATTAATGGAGCAAAACTAATCGAACTCTCAAAAGAGTTTTCTTTGAATCCGTAAGTTAATCGCTTACGGATTTTTTTATTTTGAAATGGAAACAACGAACTTAGCTGAAATTGAGTAGAATCTACTTGAAACAGTTTGTTTGTTAGTGAGTTTTATTTTTAAGCATCGATTTTTTAAGATTACGATCAACCTATAACTTACTTAGCTAATCATTATATTTTTTTTAGAACATTTTGAGCGTCAACTAATATATGTGGAAGTCAATTTTAGTTTTATTTCTTTTTGTAATTCTCCAGTCACAAAGTATTCTGAAGGCACAATCAGTTCTAGCTGATGGTGATGTCTATAAATTCAGAGTGACTTCCTCACAACTGTATAAGCTTGATTATAATGATCTATTAAACCTAGGAATCAATGTAAGCACATTAGACCCTAAGAAAATTCAAGTCTTCGGAAACACTGGAGGTATGTTACCTCAAGAAAATGCAGCTTTCAGATACAATGATCTCTTTGAGAATGCGATTTACATCGAAGGCGAAGAAGATGGGAGTTTTGATACTGGCGACTATATCCTATTTTATGCTCAAGGTGCTCACAAGGAATATTTTGATGAAAGTGATCAGCTTTTAAAACATGAGTTCAATTGTTATGATGATGCCAATTTTATCTATTTAAAAATAGGGGAGAGTGATGGTAAAAGAATTACAGAAACAGAGCAGATTGAATTAGCAGGTAATGAAATCTCAACTTTTGATGATCTTCATTTTTATGAAGAAGATGAGGTTTATCCAATGCTCGAATCTACTGGCAGACGCTGGTTTTCGTTTTACTATTCCTCTACACAAGACTCTGAACACACATTTTCGATTCCAGGTCGTATTCCGAGCGAAAAAATAAAACTTACGACAGCTGTTCTTTCAAAAGCAGAATCAAGAGCTACTTTTACTTTTAGTATCGATGGAAGCGAAGTGGATACCGTAAGTGTGGCAGGAACGACTCCGAATAAATATTATAGACAAGGGTATATTGTTGGGAAAACAATGCAAGCTGAAGGTAATTATGGAGAAACATTTACGATTGGAGTTAATTACAATCGTCCCACATCTTCAGCTAAAGGATATCTTGATTATCTGTCTATAAATACTAAAAGAGAATTAAAGTTATACGATAATTATGTCCATTTCAGAAGTATAACTTCTTTAAATGAAGAACAAGTTATTTACCGTATTCAAGGACTTGAAGGAAATAATGCACAAATTTGGGATATTTCAAATCCTCTAGAGCCAAAATCAATTCCCTTTTCATCTTCGAGGTTTAGTGATTTTCCGAATGGAAGTTTGAAAGAATATATCGCTTTTTCAGGGAGTTCATTCCCTTCTCCTGCATTTGAAAATAAAGTTGTTCAGCAAAATATTCATGGATCGAGTGTACCTGATTTTATCATACTTACGCATCCTAATTTTTTATCAGAAGCGAATCGTTTAGCTGATTTCAGAAGAATGAATGACCAGTTAGATGTATTGGTCGTAACCACTGAACAAGTTTATAATGAATTTTCCTCGGGTAGACAAGATGTTACTGCCATTAGAGACTTAGTACGTTATTTTTATCTCCAAGACCAATCGAAGTTAAAGTATTTGTTGTTGGTAGGAGATGGAACATATGATTTTAAAAACACACTCAAAGAATCAACTTTTGTTCCTGTATATGAATCTAGAGAGACACTTTACCCTGTGAATAGCTTTTGTTCGGATGATTATTTTGGTATGATGGACGAACACGAAGGTTATTGGGCTGAAACGCTAGATGGAGAAGTTGACCTAGATGATATGGAAATAGGTGTTGGACGCCTACCAGTAAGTACATTGGAAGAGACCGAAGCGATAGTTTCTAAGATTATATATTATGAAACGCAAGAGTCGCTTGCTGGAAATTGGAAGAAAAATATACTTTTTGTGGCTGATGATGTTGATGGAAATCTTCATCAAGAAGATGCTGATAAATTGGGAGTATTAACCGATTCTCATTTTCCTCACATAGATGCAAAAAGGTTAATGTTGGATGATTTCGAGAAAACACCTACACCCTCAGGAAGTGAATCTAAAGAGGCTGAGGCTTTCTTATATCGCCAAATTCATGATGGTGTTTTGATCGTGAATTATAATGGACATGGAAATGTGGCAGGATGGTCAGCAAAAAGGATTCTAACCTCAAGCCATATTGATACATGGACAAATCTTGACCGATTGCCTCTGATGGTTACAGCTACCTGTGATTTCGGTCGTTTTGATGACCCTTATGTTTTTTCAGGTGCAGAAAAAGCAATTCTAAAGTCAGACGGAGGAGCAATAGCACTTTTGACAACCACTAGGCCTGTTTTTCAAATATCAAACTATGAAATTAATGAGGTTTTCATTGAAAATGTTTTTGAGTTAGAGAAGTCTGGTGAAATGGCTCGTTTGGGAGATGTCATGCGAAAAACCAAAAATGAAGGAATTTATTCAGACAATAACAGAAACTTTTCTTTGTTGGGCGATCCGACTTTACGTTTGAGATTCCCCAAAAAACAGATTCAATTGACATCCATAAATGAGAACTCAGTATCGGGCGAAAACATTGTAGGTGCTTTAGAAAGAGTAGTTCTAGAAGGGCAAGTGCAAGTGGCAGATGCTGAAGTAATCCGAACGGACTTTAATGGAGAGCTTTTATTATCAGTTTTTAGTCGAAAAGAAAGACAGACAAAAGGAATAGATTCGCCAGTTTATCCTTATGAAACTATGGATAATGTCTTATTTAGAGGTTGGGTTTCTGTAGTAGATGGGGAATTTGAAGCTTCCTTTGTTGTTCCAAAAGATATTTACTACTCCGAAGAAAATCTAAAAATAAGTATGTATGCTACAACAACGGGCGATCAGCTCGAAGAGGTAAGTGGTACATTTACGGATTTGAAACTCGGAGGGACAGCTCAAGAACCTGTGATAGATGATGAATCACCTTCAATTGCTCTATTTATGGAGGATGACTCTTTTGTGGAAGGCAGTGTAGTAGGGAGTGATAGTTATATGTTTGCTGAACTAGAGGATAATATAGGCTTCAATACATCCTTAATCGGTGTAGGGCATGAAATGCTTCTGACATTAGATGATGATAGTTCTTGGGTTGTCAATGATTATTTTGAAGCAAGCTTAGATCAACCAAACAAAGGAACAATATTATTTCCTTTGAAAGGCTTAGAAAAGGGAGTACATACTTTAAAATTAAAGGTTTGGGATGTCGGGAATAATTCAGCAGAAAGTACAATTACATTTAGGGTCGCAGACAACAGTGAATTTGTTGTTGAAAACTTTAAAAGTTACCCTAACCCGATTAGCTTTTCATTCCAAAATCCAAAGTTGACTTTTAATCATAATCAAGCAGGAGAAGACATTTTAGTGAATGTGAAAATTCTGAAAATGTCTGGAGAAGTGGCATCAAAATTTGAAACAGAAATTTCGAATGCAGCAGCGATTGTAGAGAATTTGGAATGGGAGTCTCAAAAACTACGTCCTGGGGTGTATATTTTAGTGGCTAATTTGATGGTAAAAGGTACAGAGCTGAATTCTCAGAAAGTATTTAAAATTATAGTAGGAGATTGATGTTAATACTTAACATACATTGATATAAGATTTACAAAGATTTGTACATTCGTATAAAATAGCTGAAATTCGTATATTATCGAGAATTACAGCTTATTACTTAGCTTGTTTTTAGAAAACTGAAGAAATCTGACTATATGAAATAACCTCTACTAAATACTATATTATTACATCTCGAGAGCTTTTAGCTTTATTCTTTTTTTGCGACTCAGAGTTGTAATGTCTTTTTTTAATTAAAACCAGACAACTAGAGGAAAATGTCTAAAATATTTAACAAACTAGCCTTGTTGTTAGTGTTTGGGCTAATGACAAAAGTAGCCATCGGACAAACTACAGGTGGGAATCCGGTACAGGAATCTACAACAGGAGCTATTGTGACTGCGGTTCCATTTCTAACTATAGCACCAGATGCGAGAGCTTCAGGTATGGGTGACGTAGGGGTTGCAACTACTCCAGATGCAAACTCAGCACACTGGAACCCTTCTAAATATGCCTTTATTGACAATGATTACGGTTTTGCATTTTCATACAACCCGTGGTTATCAAAAATTGTCAATGATATGTACTTGGCTTATGTTTCAGGTTATTTTCGTTTGAATGACCGTCAAACATTAGCTGCAAGTATGAAATATTTCGACTTAGGAGATATTCAATTTACAGATGATATTGGAAATCCTGTTCGATTTTTCAATCCAAGAGAGTTCTCGTTTGATGTGACTTTTGCGATGAAACTTTCAGAGCGTTTCAGTATGGGGGTTTCTGGTCGTTATATTTATTCAAATCTATCTGGAGCAACAACTTCTTCGGGGCAAAACTTTGATACAGGGCCAGGGAGTACAGGAGCTATTGATATTTCGGCTTATTGGCAAGGACCTGAGTTCAATTTAGGTTCATACCGTTCAAATCTAGCATTGGGAGCAAACATTTCGAATTTTGGTTTCAAAATGGATTATCAAACAGGAGCGAATAACTCTGAAAACTTTCTTCCAACAAATTTAAGATTAGGTACAACTTGGACAACTGAGTTTGATCCATACAATAAGTTGGCTTTAAGTTTAGACTTTAATAAGTTACTAGTTCCTTCTGATCCAACAGCCGCAAGTGAAGACTCATTTGTTTCTGGAGTATTTAGTTCTTTCTCAGATTCACCTGATGGATTTTCTGGCGAGTTACAAGAGATTATGATTAGTACTGGTTTAGAATACTGGTACAACGATATATTTGCTGCAAGAGCAGGTTACTTCTACGAAAATCCAAACAAAGGAGATCGTCAGTATGTAACGCTAGGTCTTGGTGTGCGTTACCAAGTTTTCGAAGTGGATTTCTCTTACCTAATTACAACCAAGCGTAACAACCCATTAGAAGATACGCTTCGTATCGGGATGAAATTCAATTTTGGAGACAGTAAGAGTGGAGCGAAGAAGAAGAGAGGAAGAGATAACTCTTCTCCTCTAGATAATGAAATTTAAGAACTCACTGAATATAAAGAGCCTCAATTCTAACTTGAATTGAGGCTTTTCTTTTTTTGTAAGTCTACGAATAGATTTCAGTGATCAATTGTTTGATTATAAGGATTTAAATTCTTAGGTTTGCAAAATTTTTTTTCAAAGCAAGGCGCTTAAAAGAAAGGATAAATTGCGTATCATTTAGTTAAAACAGAAAGAGGATAGAAGTTATGGCTCACTATTTCAACGAAATTTCAAGAACGTTCAATGAATATCTCTTGATCCCAGGATTGACAACAAAGGACACCAATCCGGGTAATGTATCTCTGAAAACACCGATTGTGAAATACAACAAAGGCGAAAAGTCAGCGATCGAGTTGAATATCCCTTTTGTTTCAGCAATCATGCAGTCTGTTTCAGACGATGGTCTTGCAATCGCATTGGCTCGTAATGGTGGTTTGTCATTTATCTACGGTTCTCAAGCAATCGACACACAAGCTGAAATGGTTAGACGTGTGAAGAAGTTTAAGGCTGGATTCGTAGTAAGTGATGCAAACGTTACTCCAGAGCATACGCTTGCAGATATTTTGGCATTGAAAAAGAAAACTGGACACTCTACAGTAGGAATTACTGAAGACGGTTCACCAAACGGAAAGTTTGTAGGTATCGTAACTAGCCGTGACTACCGTGTTTCTAAAACTTCTTTAGACACGAAAGTGAAAGAGTTTATGACTCCTTTCTCTAAAATGGTTTATGGTAAAGCAGGTATCACACTTTCTGAAGCAAACGATATCATTTGGGATAACAAACTAAACTGTTTGCCAATCGTAGATGAGGATCAGAAATTACAATACTTCGTATTCCGTAAGGATTATGATGATCATAAAAAGAACCCGAATGAGCTTTTGGATGAAAACAAAACGCTTATGGTAGGTGCTGGTATCAACACAAGAGATCATGCTGAGCGTGTACCTGCATTGGTAGAAGCTGGAGTTGATATTCTTTGTGTAGACTCATCTGATGGTTACTCTGAATACCAAAGAGAAGCAATTGAGTGGGTGAAAAGAGAATACAATGGAGAAGTGAAAATCGGTGGCGGTAACGTTGTAGATAAAGACGGATTCATGTATTTGGTAGAAGCTGGTGCTGACTTCGTGAAAGTTGGAGTTGGTGGTGGTTCTATCTGTATCACTCGTGAGCAAAAAGGTATTGGTCGTGGTCAAGCTACTTCTATCATTGAGGTTGTTGAGGCTCGTAATGAGTACTTCGAGAAAACAGGAATCTATATTCCAATTTGTTCAGATGGCGGTATCGTACAAGATTATCACATGGTATTGGCATTGGCAATGGGTGCTGACTTCATGATGATGGGACGTTACTTCGCTCGTTTTGATGAGTCGCCAACTAAGAAATTGAAAGTAGGAGGAAACTTCGTAAAAGAATACTGGGGTGAAGGTTCAGCTCGTGCTCGTAACTGGCAACGTTACGATATGGGTGGTGACGAAGATAGCAACGACGGTATGAAGTTCGAAGAAGGAGTTGACTCTTACGTACCATACGCTGGTAAGTTGAAAGATAACTTGAATGTTACTTTGGCTAAGATCAAATCTACAATGTGTAGCTGTGGAGCAATTTCAATTCCTCAATTACACACGGATGCAAAGATCACTTTAGTATCATCTACAAGTATTATTGAAGGTGGTGCTCACGATGTAATCTTGAAAGAAACATCTAACGGATAATTAATATCCATTTAAATATCTATCTAAAAAAAGCTTGGCTGTACTTTACAGTCAGGCTTTTTTGTTTTCTTCCTATTCTTTAATTTGTCTTATCACTTTTTTACATAAGATCTGAGCAGAAAATGGAAGTCACACTAGAAAATATTGAGACAGAGAGAACAATTCTTCGAGAGTTGAATGTCAATGACATCGAGGACCTCTATGAAACATATTCTAATGTGGAGGCCATGAAATATCGCTACAATCCTCCGCTATTGAGTATGGGAGAAGCATTGGTAATGGTAAAAGAAGCTCATAGAAATGCTCGTATGCAAAAATCAATACGATGGGGAATAGAGGAAAAAGAAAGTGGTCGGTTGATTGGTACAGTTGTTTGGTTTCTGAAAGGTTCTTATCGAAGAGATGAAATAGGCTATTCCATTAACCGAGATTGGTGGGGAAAAGGCCTAATGACCGAAATATTAACAGAAGTACTTCATCATTTACAGTCTGTTGGAGTAGAAACACTACGCGCTAGAGTTCATAGAGAAAACCTGTCTTCTCAAAAAGTATTGGAGAAAAATGGTTTCACAAAAGAAGTACATTCGAAGACTGATACGATTATTCATTTTCACATTAATTTTTCCAATTAAATAGATACTCCGATTCTAATAGTTTTGTCTGTTAGACTCATTTTTTACTCAATTCATTAAGAAGTCAACTATGAAGATTTTTTACATCATAACACTACTTGCTATTGTTTTTTCAGCTTGTCAACCTAAAAAAGCTCCTATTGCAGAAGCAAAAGTGGAGGTCAGTACAAATAGTTATGATTCCGCTTTGGCAGAAAGACTAGGAGGAGATGATTATGGTATGAAAACCTATGTAATGGCATTTTTGAAAAAAGGACCAAACAGAGATCAAGATTCTCTCGCTGCAGCTGAATTGCAAAAAGCACATATGCTGAATATTGAGCGAATGGCTGAAGAAGGTAAATTAGTAATGGCAGGTCCTTTTTATGAAAATGATCAAGAACTTCAAGGTTTGTATCTATTCAATGTAGAAACAATAGAAGAGGCAAAAGCTTTAACAGAAACTGACCCAGCCATAAAAGCAGGAAGACTGAAAATGGAATTGATGCAATGGTATTCATTGGCAGCCATTCAAGAAATAAACTCAATTCATAAAAAGATTATGAAACAGTCGGTAGTAAAAGAGTAAAAGATTCTATCAGAGCAGAGGAATAACAAACCCGAGACGAGTATAACAATTACTCTTCTCGGGTTTAGTTTTATCGGGAATCTAATGAAGGTATTGGAAGTTGAAGTCAAATAGAGCTTGATTTTCCCAACTAGAACCATTTGTAGCTTCATTTCCTCTGAAAGCAACCCAATCAGGCGCCCAATAACACCAACCGAAGGCATCGGTTCTTAAGATGATATTGTCGATTTCTTTTAGAAAAGCCTTTTGCCCTTCGGGGCTAGCAGGGAAATCTGAAATTAATTGAGATTCATCTCCAATAATGTTATTGGTCCAATCATTCCACCCTAACGTAAAAGGATAAGCAGTCTCGGCTATTAGTACTTTCTTTTGATGGGTAGATTGGAGAGATGTGATTTTATTTTCTAAGTCTGTCAAATCTTTGCCATGCCATTTGGGATAATAAGAAAGTCCAATCAAGTCATAATCTACATTGAAAGATTTTAGTATCCCGAAAAACCAATCGGCACCTTCAATACCAGCAAAGTGTAAAATGATCGGTAGTTCTTTGTCATAATCTCTTGAGGCTTTTATTCCTTCCTTGAGTAAGTCTGTAAATTGCGCTTGGTCAGAAATATTTCCTTCAGGCCAAAGCATTCCATGATTGATTTCATTCCCAATCTGTACATAATCTGGTCGAACCTCATTTAATGCAATAGTAGTAAAAGAATAAATGGAGTCTTTCAAAGCCGCTAATGAAAGTTCTTCCCATGCTTTTGGTTTATTTTGTTTTGCAGGGTCTGCCCAACTATCAGAATAATGAAAATCTAACCAAACTTTATAGCCTAAGCTTTTCAGTCTGTTTGAGAACGTTTTCACTTCATCCAAATTACAGTGCCCGTTTTCAGGGTTATTCCAAAGTCTTAGTCGAACAGTATTGTAGCCCTCATTCTTCAAGATTTCGTCAGCTTGTTGAGGCGTATTTTCAGCGTCAAAAAATGTAGTTCCTTCCGCTTCTATTTCGGGAAGAAAAGAGAGGTCAACACCCAACATGTGTTTAGCTTGTACGGGAGGAGGCGTAGGGCTGGTAGAATCAAGATCAGTTGAAGATTGGCAACACAAAAGAAAACCAATACTGAGTGTGATTAAAAATTTAAAAATTCTCATACTGAAGCTTATAAAAGGATAGTCTATTTTCTTCTGAAAGTTAAAAAAATATGCATTGTATACACTAGCCTAGATTTAAGCTTAACAAAAAATCATTCTGGTACTATCATTATTTTTTATTGAATGAAGACTAGATTTCTCATGTTCCATAAATAGGGTATTAAATCATTAAGGAGATGGGAAATGATATTGATAGCGGAAAATGGGACTGTTTTCAAGCGGGACTCAGAGGAATTTTAATACAGAAAGGAGATGATGCATATGAGGATGCTAGAAAACTCTATAATGGAATGATAGATAAATCTCCAGCTTACATTGTGAAATGTGCAGATGTGGCAGATGTGATTACAACAGTGAATTTTGCAAGAGAAAATAAGTTGAAGTTAGCAGTAAGAGGAGGAGGGCATAATGGTGCAGGTTTAGCTTCTGTAGATGAAGGAATGGTTTGTGATCTTTCTGATATGAGAAGTTGTAGAGTAGATTTGAAAACGCAAACGGTGAGAGCTGAAGGAGGGTGTAAGTGGCGAGATGTAGATCATGTGACTAATGCCTTCGGAATGGCAACTTCTTCAGGGATTGTCTCGACAACAGGAGTAGCGGGTTTAACACTTGGTGGAGGACATGGCTACCTTGCTCGGCAATATGGATTGACCATTGATAATTTAGTAGAAGCAGATGTGGTATTGGCTGATGGTAAGTTTGTGACAGCAAGCAAAACAGAGAATTCAGACCTCTTTTGGGCAATAAGAGGTGGAGGCGGAAATTTTGGTGTTGTGACTTCTTTTGTTTTTCAGCTTCATCCAGTTCATACGGTTCATGCAGGAGTAACACTTTGGCCATTAGAAAAGGCTAAAGAGATACTGACATGGTATCAAGACTTTATTTTGAAGAGTAAAACGGATTTATACGGATTTTTTGCCTTTATGAGAGTTCCTCCAGCACCACCATTTCCAGAAGAATTGTATACACAAAATGTATGTGGAGCAGTATGGTGCTACACAGGAGATTTTAATAAGGTCGAAGAAGTTTTCAAACCGATTACAGACACAGCACCTGTTTTCTCGCATCTTGGATCTATGCCTTTTCCAATTTTGCAAGGCCTGTTTGATGATCTTTATCCTTCGGGACATCAATGGTATTGGCGAGGAGATATATTTAAAGAACTAAGTGAAGAGGCTATTGATAAATTTGTCAAACATGGTTCAGAAATACCAACGGTTCATTCTACCATGCATATTTATCCGATTGATGGGAAAGTAAACGAAATAGGAAAAACGGCAACAGCATTTAGTTACAGGGATGCAAAGTTCTCCGTTGTTTATGCAGGAGTAGACCCAGACCCAAAAAATGCCGCCAAAATTTCAACTTGGGCGAAAAAGTATTGGGAAGATTTACATCCTCATTCAGCAGGAGGAGCGTATGTGAATTTCTTAATGAATGATGAGCACCATGATAGAGTAAAGGCGACTTATCAAGAAAACTACAGGAGATTAACTCAGATAAAAGAGAAATATGATCCAACGAATTTCTTCAGTATAAATCAGAATATTCCTCCTCATTAATATTTTCAACTAGGTTTTAGTTGAATAGCTACCTCTCTACACTTTGCCTGAGAGGTAGTTTTTTTTGTGTTCAAACATTTATTAATTTTTTTTCATTTCATTATTTGGATTAAATCTTAATAACATTTAGATTCGCATCGTATTTAAAATTAATCTAAATAAGTCTTCGGATGAAACTAAAATATTCTTTACTAGCTACTGCTTTTTTATCAATGTCACTTTTTTCATGTGAAGAAAGTTCAAATGATGATCCTACAATGGAATTGCCAACATCTTATAACTTCGAAAATGTAAGTTATAGTGGTCAAACAAATCGTATCATGTTATTGAGTGATTTGGAGGCTAAAATGAAGTCGGCAAATGATGGAGAAACTGTCGTTACAGCAGATGAGTTAACAGCAATCTATGAGAATACGGCTGGAAACTATGATGAGACAAAACAACTAGCGAATAAAACATACAGCGGAGAGGATAGAAATGCTCAAGCTGAGATGTATGAATATTTTGCTTCTTTAGAAGCTATTAGTGGAAATTCTGAAAACCTAATTGGTGGTCGTTTGTTTGATGAAAATGGGGTAGAACCTACGCAAATGGTCGCTAAAGGATTGATGGGTGCTGTGCTTTATTGGCAAGCAACTTCAGTTTACTTCGGTGAAGATAAAATGAATGTAGATAATGAAGAGGTAACTGAAGGCAAAGGAACAGCAATGCAACACCACTGGGATGAGGCATTCGGTTACTTTGGAGCAACTACAGATTATTTGACAAGTGGTGAAACGCAATATTACTGGGCGAGCTACGCAGCAAAACGCGCAGAAGTTTTAGACTTACGTGAAACTATTTTCAATGCGTTCATTAAAGGTAGAGATGCAATCGACCGTAAAGATTATGATGCTCGTGATGAGGCTATCGTTGAAGTACAAAACGCTTGGGAAAAGCTTGTTGCCGCAAACGTAGTTCATTATATCAATTCTTCTTTGGCTAATATGGCAGATGCTGGTGAGTATTACCACGCGTGGTCTGAAGCTAAAGCATTTGCGGGATGTTTATATTTTAATGCTAACAAAACAATCTCTAACGAGGAGTTTGCTCAGTTGGAAACACTACTTGGTGAAAATCCAATGGTAGCAACAAAGTCAGATCTTGAGGCTGCAAGCCTTCTTTTACAAGAAGTATTCGGATTCACAAATGATGAGTTACTTAATCTTTAAGAACTAGACTATCAAAAATATATACACCCCCTTTTTTAAGGTGGGTGTTTTTCTGTTTAAAATCACTTTTAAGAAACAGGGTATGAGACTAAAGAAAACGTTATTCACTTTTTTATGTGCAGGAAGTTTGTTGGGGCAGACAGCTTGTGAAACAGAAAAAGATAAAATATCAGATTTTGACCAAGCTGCAATGCTTGAAAATTATAGTGAAAATCTGATGTTGTCTAACATTGCAACATACAATACTTCAGTGAGTGCTCTCGCTACGGCAGTAAATGCATTCGTTGGAGCGCAAAATGAGGCAAATCTTTTAGCGGCTCAAGAGGCACTACTGACAGCTTATACAGATTGGGCATTGGTAGATGGATTGCAGTTTGGGCCAGCAGAAGAGCAGAATTTCTTTGTCAATTCAAATACTTTCCCTGCTCGATTTGATGAGATTGAAGCTTCAATTGAGAGTGGTAGTTGGGACTTATCAAGTGTATTTGCAAAAGATGAAAAAGGGCTTGCTGCTCTTGATTATCTTTTATTCAATGGCGAAACATCCGCAGATATTTTAGAAGGTTTTGAGAATACCTCTCGCCAAAATTATTTAAAAGAAGTAGCAGAAGATTTATCATCTTCAGCGATGACTCTTTTGGATGCTTGGAGAGCGGATAGTGGAAATTATGCCGCTGAGTTTGCTGCAAATACAGGCAATGACCCAAGTAGTTCATTAGGTTTCTTGATCAATGAATTCAATAAATCTTATGAACGCAGTAAAAATCAGCGTTTGGGTTATCCTATGGGGAAAAACTCTTTGGCAGGAATAGTAACACCAAAAACTTTAGAGGGCTATTACAGCAAGCAATCACTTCGTTTGCTAAAAGCCAATGTTACTGCGGTAGAGAATTTATTTAAAGGTCAATATGGTGAAACAAACGGTTTAGGTTTGGATGATTATTTGACTTCTTATACAGAAGCTGGAATTATAGATAAAGATTTATCGAAAGAGATTTTAGCTCAATTTGAACTTATCCATAGCAAACTTGACGCATTAGCTGATCCTCTTGCAGATCAACTGGAAGCAGAGGATTCAAAGTTGGAAGAACTTTATGTTGCAATGAAGGATATGACCTTTATGATAAAATCTGAGATGTCTACAGCTTTAGGCGTTTCGATCACATATCAAGACAGTGACGGAGATTAATTTTACCATCGAGGGTAAATAATTGAGCTTAATTAATTCTAAATACAAATATTAAAGGGAGTTGGAATGAGCAGTTTTTTGAGAAGATTCTTTCAGTTAGGAATTTGTACGCTTTTGTGTTTTCAGTTATTCTCTGCATCGGCACAAGATGTGAGAATCTATGGCTATGTAAAACGACATAATTCAAATGAAAAAATTGCTGATGCAGCCGTTTTTGTAAAGGGAACTTCTATAAAAGTAATTACAGACAAGAAAGGCTTTTTCCAACTTCCTTCTTTACCCTTAGGGCAAACTTACATTATCTCGGTGTTTAAACTTGGGATGCAAACAAGCTCTAAGGAAGTCACTCCACAAACTTCAAAATTAAAACTTGATCTCACATTACAAGACTTTGAAGAGCTTCTGGAAGAGGTTTCTGTCAATGGTTTGGATGAGTCAAGTGAGATAGCCCGACTGAACGAAGTAGAAGGAACAGCAATTTATGCTGCAAAGAAGAGTGAAGTTATTCTTCTGAAAAATTTAACTGCAAACCTTGCAACAAATAATAGCCGTCAAGTATACAACAAGGTTCCGGGTTTGAACATTTGGGAAAGTGACGGAGCAGGAATCCAACTCGGGATTGGAGGTCGAGGCTTAAGCCCAAACAGAACATCAAATTTCAACACTCGCCAAAATGGCTATGACATAGCCGCAGATGCCTTAGGTTACCCAGAAAGTTATTATACACCGCCTTTAGAAGCCGTAGAACGAATTCAAGTAGTACGTGGAGCTGCATCTTTGCAATACGGGACTCAGTTTGGAGGAATGCTTAATTTCCGAATGAAAAAAGGAAATTCTGAAAAGCCATTTGAAATAGTATCTCGTCAGACAGTAGGTTCTTTTGGTCTTTTCAATTCATTCAATAGCGTAGGAGGTCAAACAGGAAAACTCAATTACTACACAGCTTACCAATATAAAACAGGAGATGGTTGGCGTCCAAATTCTGAATTTGATGTAAATACCCTTTATTCAGCCTTCAATTATCAATTCACAGAAAAATTTAAAGTCGGATTAGATTTCACACATATGGATTACTTGGCAAAACAACCAGGTGGTCTGACTGATATACAGTTTGAAACTGATCCGAGAGCTTCTACTACCGATAAGAATTGGTTTAAAGTAGATTGGAATATTTTAGCCCTAAATGCCGAATACAGATTTTCTCCAAGAAGTAGATTTGAGATGAGAGCGTTCGGTCTGTATGCAGGAAGAGATGCTTTAGGTATCAACCAACGTTCAGAGTTTCCTGAGACTGATCCAAGACTTTTAGTTTCAGATAAATTCAGAAATATAGGAACAGAACTTCGTTACATTCAGCATTACGATCTTTTAGGAAAGTCTTCTGTATTCTTAGTCGGAACAAGACTTTACAGAGGTTTTGACTTGAAACAACAGGGGAATGCTAGCAACGGTTTCGATGCAGATTTTTCTTTTACAGATGAAAGTAGTCTACTTTCTGACCATGATTTCTATATTCATAATTACGCTGGATTTATAGAAAACATTATCAATCTATCCGATAAATTTAGTATCACACCAGGAGTCAGGTTTGAATGGATTGGAACTGAAGGAATCGGTTATTTTCAAGAGGAAAAAACGATTGGAGTTGATGATTTAGGTTTCCCAATTACAGGAATGGTAGATGTAGAGGACAATATTAGTAAGTATCGTCCAATCTTCTTGGCAGGAATAGGTCTGAGTTATAAACCGAAAGAAGGAATGGAGGTTTATGCCAATTTCTCTCAAAATTACCGAGCGATTACTTTCTCAGATTTGAGGGTATTGAATACCAATGTTCGTATTGATCCAGACCTTCAAGATGAGAGAGGTTATAGTGCTGATTTAGGACTTAGAGGAAGAAATGATTTTCTAAATTATGACCTTTCTGCCTTTTACTTAAAGTACAATAATAAAATTGGATTGGCTGTTCCGAGTAACCCGATTCGCACAAATATTGCAGATGCGTTTACAACAGGAATCGAAGCTTTCGGAGAACTGAACGCACTTTATTTTATAGACCCTCAGTGGGAAAGCCGTCTGAATATTTTTGCCAATATTTCATTTATCCATGGGCAGTACATTTCTGAAGAAAATACTTACGATGGAAATATGGTAGAGCTTGTTCCTCCTTTCAACCTTAAAACAGGTTTTAGTTTTCAAAAAGGTGGATTTGCAGCATCATGGCAATACAGTTTTGTTGATAAGCAATACACAGATGCTTTCAACACTGAAGAGCCTTTAGCTGATGCTGTTTATGGTCCTATTCCTTCTTATCAAGTAATGGATTTATCATTGAAATATAACTACAAGTGGTTTACGGTAGAAAGTGGTGTAAACAACTTGACAAACGAGATGTATTTCACACGTAGAGCTACGGGGTATCCAGGACCGGGTATTATTCCATCTGATGGAAGAAATTACTATTTAACTTTGCAGGTTAAGTTGTAATTTTACAGCATAAATCCTCTTTTGTCTTTTTGCAAAAAGGGGATGATTAACTAACAACAAACCTAATTCACTATGAGCTACAAAGAAATTATAGATATACTTTCAGAGGCTATCCAAATGCCTTTCGGTTATCTTTTTTCTTCCAGAAAGAGAATCTATTTTTTGTATCTACTGACTTCTGCAGTATTGGCTTTTTTTGTCTATAAGAAGACCAAAGAAGAAGGCTCATTTTTCAAGTATCTTTTCAAGAAAGAAATATGGTGGAGCAAATCTGCTTGGGTAGATTACGGCTTGGTATTTTTTAATGCTCTTGTAAAAGTTGCGCTGATTGGCCCTTACCTTATTTATGGCTTGTATTTGGCACATTACACCAATGAATTTCTCTTAGAAAACCTTGGACATTATGACTTTGGAATGTCGATGTGGACAACCATTATTGCTTATACATTTGTACTGACTCTTGTAAGTGATTTTGCGAGTTTTTATGTGCATTACCTTATGCATAAAATTCCTTTTCTATGGCAGTTTCATAAAGTACATCACTCCGCAACTACACTCAATCCAATTACACAATACCGTCTTCATCCATTGGAGTTGATCTTGAATAACATCAAAGGGATTTTGGTTTTTGGATTGATCACAGGATTGTTCGATTTCTTGTCAGAAAATCAGGTACAAAAATGGACTTTTTTAGGAGCGAATGCTTTTAGTTTTCTATTTCTTTTATGGGGAGCAAACCTAAGACATTCACATGTGAAGCTGACTTATTGGAATCCTTTGGAATATATCTTTATCAGTCCTTTTCAGCATCAAATTCATCATAGTGATGCACCAAAGCATTTCAATAAAAACATGGGTTCTAAACTCGCTATTTGGGATTGGATGTTTGGAACTTTAGTAAGATCAAAAGATACAGGTGATATAGCTTTTGGACTAGGGAAGTATGATAATAAGCGGTACGATACCTTCTGGAAAAACCTTGTAGCTCCCTTCCAATGGATGTATGGAAAAACCAAAGAGTTAATGAAGTAATGAATTGAAAAAGCCTCCAATACTGCAGTATTGGAGGCTTTTATATGGATACAATTTGAGAACTATCTTACTGTTCTAAAGAAGAAAGCTGTAGTAAAGCTAAAGAACAAGCCCATAAAACAAATATCTAGGGTTTGCATACTTGCTTGTGCAAGGAACGAATTGGCTGCCCAATTCAGCATTTCTATACTTTGTTCTACTTCCTCTGCTGTCATATCAGGAGCGCTATTCAATAAAGTAGTCATGTCTTGTATACCTTGTTGAACGACACTATCATCTATAAATTTGAAATAGAATGCTCGTAACAAGCCGTAAATGACTCCTGCGATTAATGACGTAAGCAGTCCTAAAGTGAAGCCTTTTTGGAAAGTTACTACTCCATTATTCCAATTTCTATAATCGCGAACCGCAAATATAATGGCAACAGATAAGAATAGGTAAATAGCCATCATAGCCGATGGACTAGCAATACCCAACATCAATAAGGCTGTAGTATACCCAAACAGTCCCAAACCTAATACACCGCCATATTTGAGCGCTATGGGTTTGGTAGATACGTATGTTCCCTTCAACATTCTCTTTCTGATTAATTTCTTTATGCTAAAACACAAAGATAAGACTATTTCAAGTTTTTGGTAATCATAAAAATCACTCTAGTCAAGTAAGTAACTAGCATAATCACCATCATCGTTTGTGAGTAAGTCGTGAGTGTCACCTCTTCTCGCAAAGCCCAGCTCATAGCATAAACAGCCCCTGTACAACCTAAAAATGCGAGGACAAAAAAGATGACTTCTCGTTTGATTAGTTTATAATTCATATCTGATATCTTGATTATTTCTTCTTCCCTTTTTTTGCAGTTTGTTTTTGTTGATTTCCTTCGTTTTGTTCAGCTTCTTGTCTTTTACGTCTTCTATAGACCATGAATAGGAAAAAAACACCAGAAAAGGCAAAGAAAAAGTAACTCAGTTCCAAACCATAGATGAAGGTTTGATGAATTCCGATAATGAAAAAGACTACTGCAAAGGCAAATAGTAGACTATCTAGTATTTTCATGATTGTTAGCTTATCTTTTTTATAACAGAAATAGAACCCTAAGACTGTGTGAGTGTTTATTTTCGAGTCGTAAAATGCAAGATTTTTTTGACTGACCATAAATATTAGTTTAAATAATTGAGACTTTTCGAGACTTATGCCTAATTTGGGAACTGTTTTAACGGAAGACATTAATCAATTAAATTGAATTTAGTGTTGCTCAAAATTATTCAACGATGGTTTATCAGGTATTCCGAGCAAGACCGCAAATTGGATAAGGCTGTAACTGGAATTACAGGTAGAAGGCCTTACAATATCCGATTATACCGTTTGGCTATGAAACATAGCTCGGTAGCTGCGGAGACAGTCAAAGGATTCAAAGAATCCAATGAACGCTTAGAATATTTGGGCGATGCTGTACTAGGAGCCATAGTCGCGGAGTATTTGTTCAAACGTTACCCTTTTAAAGATGAAGGATTTTTGACCGAGATAAGGTCACGTATCGTGAACAGAGAATCGCTGAACAAATTGGCAGTAAAAATTGGTTTGAGTCAATTGGTGGAGTTCGAAGGACGCAAACGTTCGAATCTATCTCACAAGTCGATCTACGGAGATGCCATGGAAGCCTTCATTGGGGCGGTATATCTAGATAAGGGCTTTCATTTCACTCGCCGATTCATTATTAGAAAGTTGCTCATGCAACACTATGATATTGAGGCGGTGATTGAGACTACTACAAACTTTAAGAGTTTGGTGATTGAGTGGGCACAAAAGCTGAATCACAAAGTAGAGTTCAATATCTCAGAAACACGTGGATCAAAACACAACAAGCAATTTAAAGTGGATTTGAGTGTAGATGGTGAAGTGGTAGCAACAGGAAATGGTTTCAGCAAGAAAAAAGCGGAACAAGATGCTGCCCGAAAAGCTTGTGAAGCATTAGACATTCCATAGTGAGTACAGTATCCAAAAAAATCCCCTGAAGATGGAGTCTTCAGGGGATTTTTTCATTTAGAACCAAATTATTGTTGAGTAGCAACCGCCATAGGGTTTGGGTATTTCCATTTAATCCCAAGTCGGTTTACAACCTTATCTGAGTTTACAATTTTGTAAGGAGGATTGTCTGTTGCATCAGGAACTTCTGGTAAAGGTAGTCCAGCAGCTTTTGCGCCTTCAGTGTAGTAGTCTTTTCGTATCGGGTGTTCGGGAGCACAAACATTAAAAATCTCATTCCAAACATCTTGTTTGATGATCTCTTCCATTACTTGAATACAATCATCTCTATGCACGGCATTCATTGGTGCATTCCAAATCTTGTGAAATCTTCCTTTTTTAAGACTGTATTTAGGTACTCTATCTCCTCCAATTAGTCCAGAGAATCGTAATACAGTAGTATCTAGTTTATCGGTTTGTAAATATAATTGCTCTATCGTTCTCAAAGCTTCTCCGTTAGGACTAGGCGAAAAGTCTGTACAACTTTCATCCACTTCTTTCTGATTATCTGGGTAAACCGATGTGGAACTCACTAGTATAACTTTATTCACTGATGAGGAAGAGATGATCTCATGAAGCTTTTCTAGTCGTTTTTTATAAACATTTGCTCCATCAATATCTCTTTTAGGAGGAAGAAGTATCAGACAAACATCTACATCTAAAAATGATTGCCAGTCTGTTAATTCGGAAGTATCAATATCTAATAAGAAAGAATTAATCCCTTTTTGAGAAAGCAAAGTAAGTTTTTCTTCTGTGGTCGTTGACCCTTTTACTTCGTATTCTTTTTGACTCATATATTCTCCGAAGGTAGTCCCTAACCAACCACAGCCAATAATTGCAATGTTTTTTGATGTCATAATCCTAGTTTGTGATGGATGATAATCTCTATGTATTTGGTAATCTCATAAATATAGATTGTATTTTTCTGATATACATTTCCTTTTTTTATTTTTGATTCGATCAAACGTTTGAACATGCAACATTTAGATATATCGATAGTCGTACCTCTACTGAATGAGGAAGAATCTTTACCTGAATTGGTCTCTTGGATTTCCAAAGTAATGACGGAGAAAGGGTATTTGTATGAAGTGATTTTAGTTGATGATGGAAGTACAGACCGTTCTTGGGAAGTTATTAAAGAAATACAGAAAGAAAACCTTTACGTAAAGGGTATTTCATTCTTGAGAAATTACGGGAAATCAGCAGCACTTCATTCAGGATTTCAAGTGGTTCAGGGCGATGTCGTGATCACAATGGATGCGGATTTACAAGATAGCCCAGACGAAATTCCAGACCTCTACCGAATGATTATGGAAGAGAATTATGATTTGGTTTCGGGATGGAAGAAGAAACGTTATGATCCGATTACGAAAACAGTTCCAACAAAAATATTTAATGCAGCTACTCGTAAGATGTCGGGTATTGAGTTACATGACTTTAACTGCGGACTGAAGGCTTATAAGAGAGATGTGGTAAAGAATATTGAAGTGTATGGCGAAATGCATCGATATATTCCTGTGATCGCAAAGTGGGTAGGTTTCAAAAATATTGGAGAAAAGGTCGTACAGCATAGAGCCAGACAGTATGGAGTGACCAAGTTTGGTTTGAGCCGTTTTATGAATGGTTTCTTAGATTTGCTATCGATCTCTTTTGTCTCAAGATTTAAGAAAAAACCGATGCACTTCTTCGGAACATTTGGAGTGTTGAGTTTTATCGTTGGTTTTGGCTTTATGGCTTACCTTATTTTAGATAAAATGTATCGCTCGTATATGATGTTGCCAATTCAAAGAGAGGTGGTAGAACAGCCGCTATTTTTCTTAGCAATTACAGCTATAATTATTGGTACACAATTATTTTTGGCAGGCTTCCTAGCTGAACTAATAGCCTTAAATACACCAAATAGGAATGATTATAAAGTAAAGGATCGTATTTGATCTTGCTAAACTACATTGATAAATAACAGTGAGTACACGAACTATTGAATAGTCTTCAACTCACTTTCTTAAAAGGCAATATGATTGATTTCATATTGCCTTTTACTTTTATTTTAAAAAATATATTAAAAAAGTGATATAAAAAGGTAGGGTAAAATTCATTTCGATTGTATCCTGTATGGATAGTCATCAAAAACTATGAACACCATGAGTAGTTTCTGAGAGACTTTACACAATTATTTACTTAATGATAAAACTAGGAGTCTGAAAATCACCATTCATTAGGACTTCTTTTTGGGGTGAAATACAGGTTACTAATTTTTTAACTAACAGACCTATTATATATGCTTTATAAAGTGAAACTGAAGAATGCAGACAAACATGTTATTCTTTCAGATGAGGCTTATGAGTTCATTGAAAAAAATGAATATTATAAGGAAATCAAACTATTAGAAAATTTGAGGCAGCACTCAAATGGCTATGCGTTCTTTCAGAGAAATTACCCAATTAAAAAAGGGTATAAAAATGTAACCATCTATTTGCATAAGCTTGTAGCTGAAAAGTATGTTGAGAAACCTGATGTAGAGAAGCGTTTATTTGTCAGATTTATCAATGGAAATCCGTTGGACTGTCGTGTGAAGAATTTGGAATGGACTACAATGTCTGAGCTGAGAAGACACCAGAAAAAACACAATAACAAGACAGGATACAGAGGAGTTGTACAGGTAAGTAAAAATAGCTTTCGAGCTGTTATCTACACGACAAATGATCGATTTGATTTGGGCTTGTTTCCAACTGCTGAGGAAGCCGCAGATGCTTATAATAAAAAATCTGAAGAGCTTTTCGGGAAAACGAAGAGTATGAATAAAATTGCTGAAGATACTTTACTAACAGAGTAAAGGTCTAGTAAAAGAAAAATCCCCTTACTTGTATTTAATGAAATCAAGCAAGGGGATTTATTTATTTCAAACGACCAATCGGGTCGAATTTGTCGAATACATGTTCTGTATGCGGAGCATCTGCAAGTTCTTCTGTCAGATCTTGACCAGCCCAATGCTCATAATGCTTTCCGTTTCGCCACAACCTAGATTTACTAACATCATAGATTAGCCCTTTGTAGGCACACCAGATTTCTTCTCGGTCATCGCCATTACGAAGTGCAAGCTGAGCTTTAGAATAAAGAGGTAATTCCATTTATTTTAAAGGCACATTTACATGTCTCTCTGCATGATAAGAAGATCTTACCAATGGTCCAGATTCAACATATGTAATTCCTCTTTTCAGTCCTTCTTCTTTATAGAACTCAAATCTGTCAGGGTGAATGAATTCAGCAACTTCAATGTGCATTTTAGTTGGTTGAAGATATTGCCCCAAAGTAAGGATGTGTACTCCTGCTTCAGCCAAATCATCCATAATTCTGAAAACTTGATCCTCAGTTTCACCAAGTCCAAGCATCACACCTGTTTTTGTTCTCTTTCCTGCTTCGCTAATACGACGCAGTTCTTCTAAACTTCTCTCGTATTTACCTTGAGGTTTTACTTTACGGCAAAGCTCTTTTACCGTTTCCATATTGTGAGAAACAACTTCTTGTCCGCCTTCAATCATACGATAAAGTGCATCCCAGTTATTTCTTACATCAGGAATTAGCGTTTCAATAGTTGTAGAAGGGCTAATTTGCTTTGTTTGAACAACGGTTTGATACCAGATTTCGGCACCTCTGTCTTTTAGCTCATCACGGTTTACAGAAGTGATTACAGCATGTTTTACCTTCATTTTCTGAATAGCATCCGCTACTCTTCTTGGTTCGTCTTCATCGTATTCAGTCGGACGTCCTGTTGCTACAGCACAGAAAGAACAACCTCTAGTACAGATATTACCCAAGATCATGAATGTAGCAGTACCAGCTCCCCAACACTCACCCATATTGGGGCAGTTACCACTTTCACAAATTGTGTGAAGTTTGTGTTGGTCTACCAACTTACGAACGTCGGCATACTCTTTTCCTACTGGTAATTTTACTCTAAGCCAATCAGGTTTTCTCGTTCTCTTTACTTTATTTTCTTCCGAACCAATTACAGGTAACTCAATCATAGTTCATCTATTTAAATTAGGTGTAGAGCTGTAGAACTGTCATGCTGTATAGCAAGGTTAAACAATTCTTTTCTGAGCAACACCTATAGCTCTCATCTTAAATGTTGATTATCTAGTGCTTGAACACTTGAAAGTCTTGTTGAGACATTGAAAAATTCAAATCTCATACAATTAAACAAAAGTACGGACAGAAGGTTTTGTAATCAAATTTTAAAACTGAAAGAGATGCGTAAAAAAGAGACAAAATCAGGTTTTATGCCGATGATGTCTCTGAATAGATTAGATAGATAAGTTTTTTTCAGACTATTTTCGTGCTCCGAAGAAGAAAATTAGAAAAATGGATGTAAAAAATTGATAGTTATCGGGTACAGCCATTATTTCTATTTGTTCAGGATAATATTCGATCATCGTTCCAGCTTCAAAGCCAGAAGTACTTCGGTTTGATGATCCGAGTTCAAAAACAACAGATGCTTTAGCCGAAACTCCAGCTGTAATACTAGATTGACCAAGACTCTTGAAAATAGAGCCAACGCCTCGTATTTCATTGGAATTTGTATGAACCTCTGGGTCGTATTGAACTTCTTCTTCTCCACTTCCGCTAGCTACCCGAATAAGGTATGGAGCAACAATTCCGATGGAAGGACCTCCTGCAACAATTGCATTAACTTGGACGCCTTGTTCTTTTGCTTTACGGAATAGGATCCATTCTCTACCGAAATGTGGTCTTATAGAGAATAAATAATTGGTTTTTCTAAGAATAAAAGAGTTACCTGTAAAGGCACTGGTTTGCTGTTCTTCTTTCGGATGTTTTACATTTACCATCTCCAATGAAATATGATGGTAAGAATTTTCTCCCGTAGGGGTTCTATTGAAGAGTGTTTTTCGAGACCAACGGATATTGACACCTCCTATAAGTCCTGCATTGGTATTCATATTCAGACCAATTGCCCATTCTTTTTCATAGTTTTCGTCTTCAGCCTCCGGTTGAGGTTTAAGTTGAGCTGAGGATTGAAAATGAATAAAAAAGAGTCCGCAGAAAATTAGATATAGCAATATGGGTTTCATTATATTTGGGGCTAAATTGGGTTCTAGTTTTTTATAGAATTTGAATTGTTTATAACTTAGTGACTAAGATGGAGTTGGTCAATATTTTAGGCTGATTGTATTTTCTTTATACTAGATAATTAAGTAATAGTACTATCATTGCCGAAGAAAACGATATGTTATAGGTGTAATGTATCTGTAAAATTTAAGCCAATTCGATAAGGTAAATTCTTGACTAGTTCACTTCAATTAAATCCGGTATCTGTACCTTTTGCAATGCGAGTTTGCTTAAATACAGAAACTAATAAAATGTTTAGTTCTGAAAGTATAATTCCTATCTTTACATTATGATTATTGCATATACTGATGGCGCATCTTCGGGAAACCCTGGTCCTGGAGGATATGGTGTCGTCTTAATTTCTCCAAAACATAATCTGAGGAAAGAAATTTCTGAGGGTTTTAGATTAACAACAAACAACAGAATGGAGCTTTTGGCAGTGATCAAGGCACTAGAGGCACTAAAAGTAGGAAAACAAGAAATTACTATTCATTCAGATTCCTCTTATGTGGTCAATGCAGTGACAAAAGGTTGGTTGTGGGGATGGATCAAGAAAGATTTTAAGGGGAAAAAAAACAAAGATTTATGGATTAGGTATGCCAATGTAGCCCAGTATCATACGGTACATCTGAAATGGGTAAAAGGTCATGCTGGAATTCCAGAAAATGAACGCTGTGACCAATTGGCCACAGAAGCGGCTAAACAATCAAACTTGAAAATAGACGAAGGCTACGAACAGTCTTAATCAGTGATTTTAAATATGAATACATCGATTATTGTTGCCAAAGCACTAAATGACGTGATCGGGAATGGAAACAAACTTCCATGGTATTTGCCTGCCGATCTGAAACACTTCAAACAACAAACTGAAGGGCATCATGTAATTATGGGAAGAAAAACCTTCGAGTCTATCGTAGACCGAAACGGTAAACCACTTCCTAACCGTACTAATATTATTGTAACAAGTGACCGAGAGTACTATGCAGACGGTTGTGTGTGTGTACATAGTATCGAAGATGCTATTGCTTATGCAAAAGACGCAGGCGAAGATGAAGCATTTATTATTGGAGGAGCACAAGTTTACGAGCAGTCGATAGACTTAGTAGACGTTTTATATATCACAGAAGTTAAAGACTCATTTGAAGGAGATGTTTATTTCCCTTCTGTTATGATGGAAAATTGGGAAGAAATCAGCCGTTTCGATTTTTCAAAAGATGAGAAGAATAAAGTAAACTATGCTTTCGTGAAATACGAACGAAAGTAATTGATATAAATGCTCCTGTTCTACTTTTCTGAATAAGAATGGGAGTAAACTGTTTTCTAGAAGTATTTTTTATGCTCATGTCTTTTACACGCCATTTACTTTATACCTTTTTTCTATTATCCGCAAATCTAGTTTTTGCTCAAAATGGAGGACAACATTCTTTCGAGTTTGTACAAATGCCATTTGATGCAAAAGTTGCGAGTTTAGGAGGTGTAAATGTATCTGCTTACAATGAGGATGTGAGTATGTTTTTATATAACCCATCTTTGCTCACATCACAAGAGCACCAACAATTAGCATTTTCTTATATAGATTATTTTACGTCAACAGGTAGCCAAGTTGTATACAGCTATAGCTTACCGAATGACTTTCAATTAGGATTTGGAGCTTTATACCTCGATCAAGGTACAATACCTGGTTATGACGAAGTGGGGAATCCAACAGGAAGTTTTAATGCTTCTGATGCCCTCATAACATTGGGTTTATCTCATAAGTTATCTTTTTTCTCAATGGGAGTAAACCTAAAATATGCTCAAACAGCTATAGAGCAGTATCGTTCGTCAGCCTTGATGTTTGATATTGGAGGTACATTTACTCACCCAACGAAAGACCTCACATTGGGTCTTGTTTTCAGTAATTTTGGTTTTGCATTCTCAAATTTTGTATCAGAAGAGTTAAGTACTCCTTTTGATATTACGGCAGGGATGACTTTCAAGCCCGAAAAAATGCCTGTAAGATTTTCAGTTACTTATAAGCAATTCAACAACTTTGATATTGCCTACGATGACCCTAAAGATGACAACCAAGATAATGGTTTAGGGGAGCAAACAGACAATACTGTCGGGTTTGCTGACAAATTGGCAAGGCATTTTATAGTTGGAGGAGAATTTGTGTTGGGAAAAGTGCTGAACCTTCGTATGGGGTACAATATCCAGAGAAGACAAGAGATTAGCCATGAAGACCGAAGAGGACTTTCAGGCTTTAGCTTTGGAGGTGATTTAAAATTCTCTAATTGGAGAATAACTTATGCCAATGCCGTTTACCATCAGGCTGGCGCAACCAATACACTAACTTTGAGCGTAAATACCGCAAGTTTTTCTAAGAAGAAAAGAAAAAAGGTAGTTGTAGAATAACATCCCTTCTATTTAGTAATTCTCAGCTAAGATTGTATCCTAAAATGATTAAATGCTTGATCGTTAACAATCTTGCCATTTAAGGTTGTGTTCTGCACAAAGAAAAATATATTGTGTTGAAATTCTCTAAATATTTGATACATGCTGGAACAAGAAAAATACTTAACCCCAAGACAGATTGTAGAAGAGCTAGATAAATATATTATTGGGCAAAACGATGCGAAAAAGAATGTCGCAATCGCACTTCGAAACCGTTGGAGACGTATGAACGTGAGCCATGAAATTCAGAAGGAGATCATGCCTAACAATATTTTGATGATCGGTACAACTGGGGTTGGTAAAACAGAAATTGCCAGAAGACTTGCCAATATCGCGAAAGCTCCATTCGTTAAAGTTGAAGCTTCCAAGTTTACCGAGGTAGGTTATGTAGGTAGAGATGTTGAAAGCATGGTCAGAGATTTGGCTGAGCAAGCTGTCAGCATGGTCAAAGAGCAAAAGCAGAAAGAGGTTAAGGAGAAAGTTGCTCAGACAGTTGAAGACATTATCCTTGATGCGCTTATTCCTCCGCTGAAAACAACAGGAGTAGTAGTCAAAGAAGGAGAGTATGAGTCTCCAGATCATGAGCTAAACGAAAAAACTCGTGAGCGTTTCCGTGAAAAATTGAAAAACGGAGAGCTAGAAGATCGAAAAATAGATATCACAGTAGAAAATCCTGCACCAAACGTAGGGATTTCTGGTGGAGCCATTGATGAAGTTTCTATGATGAATATTCAAGAAATGATCAGTGGTATGATGCCTAAGAAAAGCAAAAAGAGAAAGGTTTCTATTGCTGAAGCTCGTAAACTTCTGATTGAGGAAGAAAGTACAAAACTCATCGATATGGATGAGGTGAAAGAAGAGGCTATCTTCAAAACAGAAAATACAGGTATTATCTTTATTGATGAGATTGACAAGGTAGCTGTAGGATCAGCTTCTAAAGGAGGACCTGATGTTAGCCGTGAAGGAGTACAAAGAGACTTATTACCAATTGTAGAAGGAAGTGCTGTAAATACAAAATACGGTATTATTCACACAGAGCATATCTTATTTATTGCTGCTGGAGCCTTCCATATGGCGAAACCATCAGATTTGATTCCTGAACTTCAAGGACGTTTCCCTATCAGAGTAGAATTGGATAGCTTGTCTAAAGAAGATTTCTTCAGAATATTGAAAGCACCTAAAAATGCTCTTTCAAAACAATATGTAGCACTTTTAGCTTCGGAAGACGTAGAGTTGACATTCAATGAAGATGCGTTGGAAGAAATTGCAGAAGTAGCTTATCATATTAACTCTGAAGTAGAAAATATTGGAGCACGTCGTTTGCATACTGTAATGAGTCATTTATTGAATGAGTTATTATTTGAAGTTCCAGATAAAATTGGACCTAATGCAAAAATCGTGGTTACTAAAGATATGGTAAATGAGCGATTATCAGGGCTTGTGCAGAACAGAGATTTGAGCCAATACATTCTCTAATTTGGGAATTAGTCATAAAACTAAAAAGACCTTCCAGTTAAAATTGGAAGGTCTTTTTATTTCTAGTACAAGAAATATATTTTTTAGAATAAACGTTGAAGGAAACTTTTCTTTTTCTCCATCTCTTTTTTAGGACGTTCTTCGTCTCCAACATAGCTATTGTTAATGTCGAATCCAGAAATGATAGGAACAAAAGTCTTATCAAATAGGAAGTAGAGTTCGAATTCAATTCCCGATTTAAAGGCATAGAGGTGACTTTTACAGAAGTAAACTTTATCGTCTTCAGAAATTAACTTTTTAAGTTTGATTTCAAAAGCCTGTCTATTTAATACCTCGTGAGAAGGGACGTAACCATATATATCAGCATCAGCAAGATTTGCCCATTTTGTGACATAACTTGCAATAACGATATTATCTAGCTCCATGAGCATTGCATCTCTCATTTCTTGATGACCAAGCATATTGGCAGGGACAAGCTTCTCACAGATTTTTTTCTCATTCACTTGATTAACGAGAAGGTATGTCGCACCCGAAAATTTACCTTTTATGTCAGTCCCTAAAACATAAAATGATTCTTGATTATAATGTGCTAGGGCATCCTCTAATTTATCAAAAGCGATTTCGGAATAAGATTTTACAAAGACCTCATCTCCTAACATTTTTGAAAGAGAATGGGCGATATGGTTCAAGGCGATGATTTGGATATTGCCTATTAAAAGTTTTTGGTTCTCTGTGAAAAATGTATTCATAATCTAATGAGAAATAACTAGGAGTTTAAGGTCTTTAATTTTGCTGTGGAAGAGTTGAACAGATATTCTAAAATGGATGGTATATCTAAAGTTAGACAAACATTTCCATTTCCCATGATCGTGGCACCGCTAATAAAGCGGACATTTTCCACAGGTTTACCAAGTGGTTTTTCAATAATTTCTTTTTGTTGGAGTAGTTTATCAACTACAAAGCCAACCATTTTATTGTAAGCAGAAACGACAATAAGGTAGAGTTTTTCATCGTTTGCGTAGCTATCGTAGGTCTTATGCAGGATATTTTCAGAGTAAAGCTCTTCTACAGATGAAGCTCTAAAAATATCATTGAGAAATACTACAGCTATAGTTTCATCAAGGTGAGTAGCAACAAGCCCGTTGCCCACTTTATGTACTTCAGATTTTTTGACTGAAATTACAGCTTCTGTAAACGAAAGAGGAATGGCAAACTCTGCACCACCAAGTATGAAAAGTAAGGCACTTTTTACAGCCATAGATGAAGGTAACCACATACTGAAAGTAGTTCCTTTTCCTACCTCGGTTTCAAAGGTGATTTTTCCCCCGATGGAATCGATGGCTCTTTTGACAACATCCATGCCTACACCTCTTCCCGAGATTTCAGAGACAGTGTCTCTACTTGAAAACCCTGGTTCAAAAATGTATTTAACGATTTCGTCATCGGAAATTGTATTTGCTATATCAGCTGTAATCAAGCCTTTTTCTAAAACTTTCTTTCGAATGATATTAGCATCAATTCCTTTCCCATCATCAATGATGTCGATAATGACATGATCTTTATCGTTATTGGCTCTAAGAGTTAGTGTACCTGCTTCGTTTTTACCCGTTTTTTCTCTTTCCTCTTTACTTTCTAATCCATGACTGACTGCGTTTCTAACTAAGTGGATTAAAGAATCACTGATAATCTGAAGAATGTTTCTGTCAATTTCAATTTCAGTACCTTCTAGAACGAGATTCACCTTCTTGTTTTCCAATTGGGCTACGTCTCTGACTATTCGGTGAAATTTATTGAAAAGAACATTGATCTGAACCAAACGAACTCCCATAACAGAGTATTGGAGATCGGAAGAAATCCGATAAAGTCTGGCAAAGTCATTCCCTCCTTTTTGTCCGTAAACAGTAATCAGACGGTCTTTCTCGATAGCTAATTCACCAACAAGGTTAAGAAGATTATCGAGTTTATTGACAGGTACTTGAACAAGATCTGAAAAACTGATTTGAGGAGAAGAAGACTTTTTAGCTTCTTTTACTTCTTCGTTTAGTTTATCTAATTTTTCTTTTTCTTGCTTTTTGCTATTGTCTGATTTTGGTTCAGGAACAGGAATCTCTTTTACTTTCCGTAAAATGATTTTCAGCTTTGCTTCAATTCCCTTGTATGAAACACTTTCGTCTGTTTTTACACCTTGAATAAGTTCTCCCAACTTATCAACAGCTCTAAAGAGATCATTGAAAATAGCGGTGGTGAGCTCCATCCGATTATTCTTGATCTCACTGAAAATGTCCTCAAGTAGGTGTGCCAAACTAGCGATTGCCTCAAAGCCCATTGCAGCCGCATTAGCTTTAAGTGTATGCGTAATACGAAATACAGCTTCAATAGCATTTTTGTTGGAATGCTCTTTTTCTAGTTCGGTAAATAAACGGTTGAGCTCTTCGAAATTATCAAGTGCTTCAGCAAAGAAGATCTGTTTAAGCTCTTCGTCTTTTGAGTTCATGGCTACAGGGTTAAAAATGGCAGGGAGAACAAAGGATCGTGTGAGACGATTTACTGAAGAACTTTATCAACAGTTTCGTTGAGTTGCTCTGGGGTAAATGGTTTAACGATATAGTCGTCTAAACCTAGTTTTAATCCTTCATCTACTACAGACTGCTGTCCAACGGCACTGATCATAATGATTTTTGCTTGAAGTTCTTCCTCTCTTAATGTTTTCAAGATGTCAAGACCAAGCATATCTGGTAAGATATTGTCTAATGTTATTAGGTCTGGAGATAACTCTAGAGCCATGTCGATTGCTTCTTCACCATTGGCTGCTTGTCCTACAATTTCGTGTCCTTGACTACTAAGAGCATCTTTAATTATTGTTCTCATGTAAAGAGAATCATCGACAATCAATACTTTCTTACTCATCGGTTAATTTGGGTTGTTTTGAAAATGGATTTTTTAAATGAATTAGGTTCGATGTAATCAGAATGTCTATTATGCTTTAGACATGGTAGAACTGATATCTTCTTTAGAAATGACTTTAAAAAGGTCAATTAAAATAATCAGTCTATTTTCTAGTTTGATTACACCATTGATATATTGATGTTCTTGAGTGCTATCATTGATAATATTTGGAGTATAATCAATATCAGCAGTAGCTACTGAAAGTGTATTAGGCACTTCTTTGACTAAGATTGCCATATTGTATTCTTTACTTTCTACAACCAGAGTGTAGTTCGATTTTTCCTCTTGTGGAATGTCACTGTCAGTTTTTAGAGCAAACTTTTCTTCGAGATCAATGATGGCTAGAATATTACCACGTATGTTGGCTACTCCTTTTATAAACTTGGGTGTAAGTGGAATTTTGGAAATTTTTGGGGTAAGAACAACTTCCTTGATCTGATCGATGAATAATCCGTATTCTTCATCTCCAAGTTTAAATACAATGATCTGATTCATTTCTCCAGCATTTTCTTGCTGAAGATCTTGAGGGCGTTCTAGGTTGATTTCTTCTTGCATAAAATGATAAGGTTAGATGAAAATAATACTGAGCTGCAAAACTAGAGGCAGCCCAGTATCGCCCTCTGATATTACTTCAATTTGAACTTACTGATATTCATATTCAATTCTTGGGCAAGTTTTTCAAGGTCTGTACTTGTGATACCCAATTCTTGTACCGAATCATTCAATTCTCCCGCTGCACCAGATGCTTGATCTGTACCTTTTGCTGACGTTTCCGAAATTTGAACGATCTCTTGTATGTTTTTCACGACTTCATCAATAGCCCCTTTCTGACTGTTTGTAGATTCAAGTACATCTTTTGAAAGGGTCAGTGTTTCTTGGCTCGAATCTAGGATAGATTTGAATACATCTGAGGCATCATTGGTTGCTAGGTTTCCATTTTTTACTGAAGATTCCATGTTTCCTATAGCCTTAGATGCAGACGAAACGTCCTTTTGAACATCTTGAATTACCTTCTCAATACCAACCGCAGATTTTCTTGAGTCTTCAGCTAGTTTACGAATCTCTTCAGCTACAACGGCGAATCCTCGACCAGCATCTCCGGCTCTTGCTGCCTCAATAGCAGCGTTCAATGCTAGTAGGTTGGTTTGAGCTGCAATATCTTGAATTACGTTTAGTGCTCTTGAGATTTCTTCAGAACGTTCAGTCAATACCTCAATTGAGCCTGATGTAGATTGAGCTGAAGATTCAATATCGTTCATGTTGGAAACTAGCTGTTTGATAATGGTCATACCATTCTGACATGCTTCCATACCACCTTCTGCAGATTGTGTAATAATTTCGGCTTTTCCTCCAGTGTCCTCAGCGGCTTTCAAGATACCTTTTACCAGTGTAGATGCTTCATCTGTTTTACCTACCTGAATTTTCATACCCTCTGAAATATCTCCAATAGAAGATACTACGGAACCTGTGTTATCTTCCATTGACTGGAATTTCTTCAGCATGGTTGTAGATGAATCATTTACTGTCACAGAGCTTGTTCCGATTTCAGTAAGTAGTTGTGACAAGCTTTCTAGGGCAGAGTTAAGAGAACCACCCATTTCTTTTACATCACCAGCGGCTTGTCTTACAAATCTTGGAGTAAGGTCTCCATTAGCCATTTTTCCTAGAATATCGTTGATATCCAAAATTGGTTCAGATATGGCACTCAACAAGTCATTCAATGAATCGATAAGCTCTTTCCACTTACCTTCAACTCCCTTAATTGTCAATCTCTCTTGAAGCTTTCCTTGATTTCCTGCAAGTTGTACTACACGGTTAATTTCAAGAATTACTTCTCTTAGGTTATCCCTCAAAGCTTTATTGTTCTCAATCATGAGGGCGATATCTGATCTCACTTTCAAGTCACCTAAGTTAATTTCTGCATCGAAATTACCTTTTTTCAACTCACTTAAGAATTCAGATAAGGCATTGAATGCAAGCTTAAAGTCAGTGACATCGGTAGCATATTTTACTACTTTATAGACTTTGCCATCGTGGTCTTTAATTGGGTTGTAAGTGGCTTGAATCCAAATTTCTTTGCCTCCTTTTCCTACTCTCTGATACTCACCTTGAGCATATTCACCTCTATTTAGTTTCGTCCAGAACATACTATACTCTTGTGAAGCGCCGTATTCTGGATCGCAAAGCATTCTATGGTGCTGATTCTTGATTTCATCTATGGTGTAGCCAATGACATTCAAGAAGTTTTCATTGGCATTGATAATCGTACCATCCATGTTAAACTCGATCGTACCTTGTGATTTATCAATAGCGGCAAGTTTTCCACGGTTTTCAGCATTGACAAGTCGTCTTTCGGTTACATCTTGTGCAATTTTTACGACTTTAAACATGTTTCCATCATCATCAGAAACAGGGTTGTAGGTTGCTTCAAGCCAAATTTCTTTTCCAGCTTTGGTTACACGTTTGTAAACTCCTTTTTCAAACTTTCCTTGCCCAAGTCTTTCCCAGAAATTGCGGTATTCTACAGAGTTTGCGTATTCAGGAAGGCAGAACATCCTGTGGTGTTGTCCTTCAATTTCTGAAAGTTGATATCCTGCAGTCTGTAAGAAAAGATCATTTGCCTTTATGATAGAACCGTCAGGGTTAAATTCAATTACAGCATATGAGTTTTCAATAGCAGCAATTTTACCACGGTTTTCAGCATTACGAAGTCTTCTTGAAGTTACATCTTGAGCAAATTTTACAACCTTGAAAAGATTACCTTCATCATCAGCGATTGGGTTGTAAGTGGCATCTAGGAATATTTCATTCCCTTGTTTGTCAATACGTTTAAAAGTGCCTTGAACATACTCACCTCTAGCTAATTTATCCCAAAGGTGCTTGTACTCTATACTGTTTGCATATTCTGAATCACAGAACATTCTGTGGTGTTGTCCTTGGATTTCATTTAGAGTATAGCCCGTCGTTTTACAGAATAGCTCATTTGCATTGAGAATAGTACCATCAAGTTCAAACTCAATCATGGCATTGGACTGACCAACGGCAGAAATTTTACCACGGTTTTCCGCATTGGCTTTTCTACGTTCGGTTACATCACGAGCAAACTTTACAACTTTAAAGAATTTACCTTCATCATCTGTAATGGGGTTGTAAGTTGCATCTAGCCAGATATGATTTCCTAGTTTGTTTACACGTTTATAAGTTCCTTGAGCAAATTCACCCCGATTTAGCTTTTCCCAGAACTGCTTGTATTGAACACTATTTGCATATTCTGGCTCACAGAACATTCTGTGGTGCTGTCCTTGGATTTCATTCAGTGAATAACCAGTAGTTTTACAGAATAGCTCATTTGCTGTAACAATTGTTCCGTCAAGGTTGAATTCAATCATTGCATTTGATTCACCCATTGCTGCAATTTTACCACGGTTTTCCGCATTGGCTTTTCTACGCGCTGTAACATCCCTAGAGAACATGACAACTTTGAAGAGATTTCCTTCGTCATCAGCAATAGGGCTATAGGTAGCATCTAACCAAATATGATTTCCAAACTTATCGATTTGTTTATAAGTACCCTGTGCGAATTCACCCCGATTTAGTTTTTCCCAAAATTGCTTATACTCGATGCCATTTGCGTACTCAGGTTCACAGAACATTCTATGGTGTTGTCCTTCGATATCAGCTAACGAATATCCAAGAGTGTCACTGAAAAGTTCGTTTGCTGTTATGACCGTTCCATCAAGATTGAATTCAATCATGGCATTGGACTGACCAACGGCAGAAATTTTACCACGGTTTTCCGCATTAGCTTTTCTACGAGCTGTTACGTCTTGTCCGAATACAGAAACTTTATATGGGACACCATCGAGGTCGGTAATTGGGGAGAAAGAACATTCTAACCAGCGATGTTCACCATTTTTATGTTTCATTTTGTAAACGCCTCTTTGAGAGTTTCCTTTTTTCAACTCATTCCAAAGTGTGCCGTATTCGTGAGAATTTATGAATTCATTAAAACAGAACATTTTATAGTTTTTGCCAAACATTTCTGCCTCAGAATATCCTAATGTTTCTCTCCAAAGTTCGTTAGAAAGCGTAATGTTTCCATCCATATCCATGTCAAGTTGCGTATTGGCAGCACCAATAGCTTGCAACTGGCTATCCATCTCAATTTCTTTCAACTTTTGTTCAGTGATATCGAAACGAATACCGATGTATTTGTAGGGCTTTCCTGTATCATCGAGAAGTGGTGCAATAGTTACATCTACCCAATATGGTTCACCGTTCTTTTTCTTATTCTTAATCGTCCCTTGGAAGATTTTACCCGCCTGTATGGTTTCCCACATTTCTTTAAAAACAGATTTAGGTGTATCGGGGTGACGAACAACACTGTGTGGCTTTCCAACTACTTCTTCTCTTGCATATCCAGAGACTTCACAAAACTTATCGTTTACAGAAAGAACATTTCCGTAAAGATCCGATTCAGAAATAAGTGCAGCACGATCAAGAATGGAGTCTCTCGCAGTCAACTCACGTTCTTGCAGCATTTTTTCTGTTAGATCAAATCGGATTCCTATATATCGGTAAGGTTTTCCGTTTTCATCTAATACAGGCGCAATTGTAGCATCTACCCAGTATGGTTCTCCGTTCTTCTTTTTATTCTTGATGATCCCTTGGAAAATTTCTCCATTTTGGATCTTTTCCCACATTTCTTTAAAGACTAACTTAGGAGTATCGGGGTGTCTTACAGTACTGTGAGGTTTACCCACAATTTCTTCTCTGGCATAACCAGAAATCTCACAGAATTTGTCATTTACAGCTAAAACATTTCCATATAAATCGGATTCAGATACAAGAGCAGCTCTATCAAGTATGTTAGATTTGGCCTTTAGTTCTTTAAGAAACTTTTGACCTTCGTTACTTATCTCATCTTTGGGAGGAACAGGTTTATCTAAATCAATTCCTTTTTTAGGTGTGTGTCCATCTTTTTTGATATTGTCTCCAAGAGCCATCTGAGTAACTTTTATGGGTTTAATAATAGTCAAGGGAAAAACCCCTTTGATAGTAGAGTTAGTGTAAGGAACTTATCACAAGGTTATTAGGTGAAAAGGTTCTGAGAAAAGTTCCCTATCAGTAATTTTGATGCTACATTTTACTGCTTTTAGCTAAAAGACTAAAGCGTTTGTAAGTTATTACAAAAGATTGTAGTGTTTTTATCTGGTTGTTTTGGAAACTATTTAATGAAAAGTTAGTTAGAGGCGAGAATTGAATTATCTGTTTGAAGTTTGAGTAATTCTTTTGCAAAAGCTTGATATGCTAAACTACTCGTTGAATTTGGTGCATATTCAATAACGGATTGTCCAAAGCTTGGGGCTTCTACTGCTCGAACATCCACAGGTACTCGATTTTTGAAAATTCTTATACCAAAATGATTTTGAAGATAGTCTAGAATTTCTGAGGTGATATTTCTTCTGTAATCTACCATAACTGGTAGTATTCCTAGTATAGATAACGACGAATTATAAGATTCTTTTACTTGAAAAACTGTATCAATGATCAAAGAAAGTCCTTGAAGGCTTAAAACTTCAAGTTGTAATGGGATTAAAACACCATTAGAGGCTGATAACATATTTATAGTTAAAAAAGAGAGGGAAGGAGCACAGTCGATTAAGATGAAATCATAGTTAAATGCAATTTCAGAGATAAGTTCTTTAATTATATATGCCCTGTCTTTCGTGTGATGGAGGAACATATCTGTTTCAGCTAGGCTAATATTTGAGGGAATAATGTCAATCCCTTCTTTTTCTTGGATGATTTCTTGAATAGAGCATTCACCTTTAATTAGCTGAGTTAAATTTCTTGATTCTACATTCTGAATTCCAAAATGAAAACTTAGACAAGCTTGTGGGTCAGCGTCTATCGTTAAAATTTTATATCCTTTTTTTTGTAAGGCTTTAGCTAAGTTAGTGGTAGTTGTAGTTTTTCCAGTTCCACCTTTCTGATTGATGATAGAGATAATATTAGTAGAGGGTGTCATATGTCCTATATCTTAAGTTTGAGTGGAATGAAATTGTTAAAACCTACATTTTTGCTACAATTCATCTTTTTTTAATCCAATCTCAGATAGAAATATTAATGACTTTTTGTAGTTTTGTAGCGTAACGTTTTTAATGTGATTTACTTTCTCATATCAAGACCGATTATTTTTTGGTTTGAATTTTTAGTATAAAATGAAAGAAAATAACCTATCTCAAGATAATTTATCTAACTCAGAGGTAAATAATCCAAATTTGGAAAAGAAAGATGTAGCTCTTCATGACATTATTCTAAAGCAACATGACATGTTACTAAAACAGTATGAGGTCATAGCAAAAGAAAAAGAGCGTAAAGAAGATGAAATCGATTTAACTGCACTTTTACCGTCCTTTCTTAAGAAGAAAAATGCTAATAATGAAGAGATAGATTCATTAGAGTCTGCTTTATTAAACAAATCTAAAGAAAGCTTACTCGCAACTGAAACTACTTTAACTACAGCTGGAAACTGGTTTACTAGATCTGTTTCAACCTATTTTAATGGTATTGCTAATTATTGGTTATTACTATTGATTTTAACTGGATTAGGAGCCGCGGTAGGAGGATTTATTTTTACAACTGCAGAGCCAACTTATAAGTCACATATTACATTAGTCACTGAAAATGTGGGGTATAAGGATGTGTATAAAGGTATGGTTTTAACCCTTGATGAGTTAGCTGAAACAAATAGTAATTCTGCATTAGCTCAACGAATTGGTGTCTCAGAAGAAACTGCTTCATTGATCTCAGGGATAAAGTATGAAGAATATTTACAGAAAGCAGATTCTATTGTAAATGATTCAACAGTAATTAAGGCTCCTATAAGCCCATATTTTAAAATCTTTGCAGAGGTAAAAGATAATAAAGTATTACCTGAACTAGAGGAAGGATTATTTTCACTTCTTACTGAAAATGAACCGTTAGATCGTCAAGTTAAGGCTGAGAAAGCATTACTTAAGCAAAGTCTAAGAGATTTAGATGCAGAAAAATCACTTATGGATTCATTGAGATTAGTTGTAATGAATCGAATTGGTGATACAGAAAATAAGAAAGATGACTTTTATGTAAAACAATCAGGTATTGAAACAGGAGGCGGTCTTATTTTGAGTGAAAATAGAAAATTGGAGATAGAACCAACTTTACCTTTCAATAAGTTGAAAGAAATAGATGCTCAAAAGAGATCAATCATTAAAAAATTGGAATTAATGGAATATAAGCTTCAAGTTATTGAGAACTTTGCGGCTATTAATAAGCCTGTATTTCCAAGAATGAGACATTTATTGATTCCGATCATTCTAGCATTTGCATTGGGTACAGTTTTAACAACTATTTTATATAGCTTAAAAAGAAGAAAAACTGCATAATGCTTTATAAAAATAAATAAAAGCTCACGTTTACGTGGGCTTTTTTTTATGTTTAAAGTATAGAATAAAATAATTACTGTAATATATTTTCATTTATGGAAATCATTAAGACCAAATTAAAAGATTGCTACATTATTGAACCTAAGGTTTTTGGAGATGAAAGAGGGTATTTCTTTGAGAGCTTTCATAAAGAAAAGTTTAAAGTAGAGACAGGTTTAGATATTGATTTTGTTCAAGACAATCAGTCTAGCTCAAAATATGGAGTATTAAGAGGCTTACATCTTCAATTTGGTGAATATGCCCAAGCGAAATTAGTAAGAGTATTATCGGGCAGAGTTTTAGATATTGCAGTTGATTTGCGTGAAGAATCTGAAACTTATGGTCAGTATGAAGCAGTTGAATTGAGTGCAGATAATAAAAGGCAATTTTTTGTACCAAGAGGTTTTGCACATGGATTTGTTGTCTTAAGTGAGTCTGCAGAATTTTTTTATAAGTGTGATAATTATTATGCACCATCTTATGAAGGTGGGATTTTTTATAATGATAAAGACTTAAACATTGATTGGGGAATTCCTCAAAGTGAAATGATTATTTCAGAGAAAGACCAAAAATTACCTAGTTTATCAGACTTTAAAAATACCAAATTATCATGAAAAAAATCCTTATAACAGGAGGGAATGGCCAGTTAGGGAATGAGTTTAAGTGGCTATCTGAAAAGAATGATAGCTTTGAGTTTGTATTTACTGATGCTAATGACTTAGATATAACTAGCCTTGATTCTTTGATGACTTATTTTTCTGTAAATAAGTTTGATTTTTGTGTGAACTGTGCCGCTTATACTGCAGTAGATAAGGCTGAGGCCGAAGTAGAATTATCACATCAGATAAATGAATTTGGAGCTGAAAATTTAGCTAAGGCATGTAGTGAATTTGGTGTTGTATTATTTCATATTTCAACGGACTTTGTCTTTGAAGGGAATAATTTTAAACCTTATACTGAGGCAGATTTAACACATCCAATTTCTGTTTATGGAGAATCAAAATTAGGAGGAGAAAACCGGATAGCTGAAGTATTAGATCAATATTTTATTATCAGGACTTCTTGGTTATATTCTTCTTATGGTAATAATTTTGTGAAGACGATGTTGCGTCTAGGTGAAGAAAGAGATCGTTTGAATATCATTTCTGATCAGATTGGGTCGCCTACTTACGCTCGCGATTTAGCAGAATATGTCCTACATATGATTGGAGCTCATTTAGGAAATGATTTTGGTGTTTACCATTTTAGTAATCAGGGAGTTGCAAGTTGGTATGATTTTGCAAAACAAATATTTGATATTAAAAATATTGATGTAAAAGTTAGTCCTATTCCAACTACTGACTATCCAACGCCAGCTAAAAGACCGCATTATAGTGTGATGGATAAATCTAAAATAGAAAAGACATTCGGTAAGGAAATTCTTTATTGGCGTGAGAGCTTAGTTAAATGCTTAGAACTATTATAACCTAAAAATATAACTTTATAACGTTTAGAGATCAATGAAAAGTATTCTTATAACTGGTGGTGCTGGTTTTATAGGCGCTAATTTTGTTCCTTATTTTCTCAATAAATACAATGAATATTTTATTATCAATCTAGATTTATTGACTTACGCTGGAAATCTTGAAAATTTAGCTGAGATAGAAGTAAATCACCCTCGATATAAATTTATCAAAGGAGATATCTGTAACAGAGAATTAGTAGAATATATCTTTGAAGAATACAATGTTGAAGGTGTTATCCACTTTGCTGCTGAGTCTCATGTAGATAATTCAATATCAGGACCAGAAGCTTTTGTGAAGACAAATGTCAATGGTACATTCACATTGCTTGATGTGGCTAGAAAGTATTGGATGAATGCCCCTTTTACTTACAAAGAGGAGTTTTCGAATTGTAGATTCCATCATATCTCAACTGATGAGGTGTATGGTACTTTGGGTGAAACGGGGTTATTCACAGAAGAAACACCTTATGCGCCAAATAGTCCATATAGCTCGTCTAAGGCCTCTTCAGATATGCTAGTGCGTTCGTATTTTCACACCTATGGAATGAATGTAGTGACAACGAATTGTTCTAATAACTATGGCCCTAAACAGCATAAAGAGAAATTAATACCGACCATCATTCGTAAGGCTTTATCAGAAGAACTAATTCCAATCTATGGTGATGGAAAAAATATTAGAGACTGGTTATATGTTTTAGACCATTGTAAAGGAATTGATCTAGTTTATCATGAAGGTCGATCTGGAGAAACATATAATATTGGAGGGCGCAATGAAAGAGATAATCTCTACATCGTAAATCATATTTGTGAGCTTTTAGATCAAAAACAGCCTTTAGAAAGTGGTAAATCTTACAAAGAATTAATTTCCTTTGTTAAAGATAGGCCTGGTCACGATAGAAGGTACGCAATTGATGCAACTAAGCTTGAAAGTGAATTAGGGTGGAAGGCTGATGAGAATTTCGAAACAGGAATTGAAAAGACAGTTGATTGGTATTTGAATCAATATCAAGAATTTAGCGTATAGTAGTTACTTAAGTATTTTAAACAATAAGAGGTAGTATCCATTGATAATATCTCTTATTGTTTTTTATAAATTATTTAAAAATTATAATTTTACTGCAGTTCAGCTATTTATTTAATCTAATATCAATATTTTTTGCCCCTAATAAAAAACTCTACTAAATTTGTAGAGTATTCGTTTTACTTCAATAAGTCTTGGAAAAATAAGACTTGGTAATTTGATAATGTATTGGAGTTTTCAGAGCCTTTAAATGCATATTTAGTTCTTGCTGTTCTTTCAGTAATGATTATTATGCTTATTCGTGATAAATATCTTCCGTCACTAGTTTTTATAGCAGCGGTATCTCTATTAGTTATATTGGGAGTTATCAGTACAAAGGAAGTAGTTAATAATCTAGCAAATAAGCAGATTTTAATAATTTTCTTGATGATTATGTTGTCATCAATCATTAAGGAAAATTTTAATATTGTAAACTGGTTTCATAAGTCTACCTCACGTCTCAAAACACCTAAGGCGTTTTTAGTAGTAATGAATTCTGTAGTAGCAGGTTTATCCTCTGTATTTAACAATACACCAATAGTTGTTATGTTGGTGCCTTTAGTTTATAGAAAAGCAAAAGAATTAGGTGTGTCTCCGGCAAAGTTTCTTATGCCATTATCCTTTTCTGCAATTCTTGGAGGTATGATTACATTAGTGGGAACTTCCACTAATCTTGTGTTAAATGGTTTTTTGGAAACATATAATGAGCCTTTATTATCTTTTGTAGATTTTATGGGGTTAGGTATACTCGTATCAATTTTGGGGATAGTGTATATGTTTTTTTATGGGTACGATCGTTTAGGACATTTAACTTTACCCCTTCAGCAAACAGAAAATCAATATAGAGAGTACTTTGTTGAAACGCAATTGACTGAGCGTTCAAATTATGTGGGGAAAACTCTTTTTGATACGCAACTTAGAAAATATGCTGGAGTAACTTTAATAGAAGTTATTAGGGGAGAACGAATATATAATGTTGTTGCTCATGTCCCCAATTTTGTATTTGAAAAAGGAGATCGATTGATTTTTACTGGTCGGGGAGATGAAATTTTAGATTTTTTAAAGCACAATAATGAGCTTACTCTGGCAAAAAATGTCAAATTTAATTTGAATGACCAGATGCATCTTTTAGAGGTATCTGTTCCTTATAATTTTGTCTTAGAGGGAAAGAGAATTAAGGATACAAATTTTAGGAAAGCATATAATGCGGCGATTATTGCCATTCATAGAAATGGTGAAAAACTGAGTGGGAAAATTGGTGAAATGATTTTTAAACGAGGAGACTTATTAATGCTTGTTACAGGTCAAGCAGGTGCTATGGTCGCTTTGAAAAAAGATTTTTATATCATTTCAGATAGCAGTGAAGTAAATATAAAAGCACATAAAAATCTTAAGTATTTTATAGGTTTTTCGATGTTAATGTTAGTTTTGTTGTTGAGTGGCACATTAGACTTATTTTCAGGTTTATTAGGTATCATTTTAGGAGCTCTCTTTTTAGGTATAACATCGTTACATAAATTACGACAAGAGATAGATCTAGATTTGTTAATTATATTAGTAGGGTCATTAGTTTTAGGAGAAGCATTTTTGTCATCAGGGGCAGCAGAATTAATTTCCTCAAATTTATTATTGGTTTTAGCACCTTATGGAAACTCTGCAATTCTTGTAGGGTTAATGATTTTAACAATATTATTGACATCTTTTATAACAAATGTAGCTGCGGTATCAGTAGCATTTCCTTTAGCTTATTCAATATCCCAACAATTTGGTATAGAAGGAGAACCTTTTTATTTAGGTGTAGCATTTGCTGCTTCAGCTGCTTTTATGACTCCTATTGGTTATCAAACTAATTTATTGGTGACAAGTGCTGCAGGTTATCGTTTTAAAGATTTCTTAAGGGTAGGGTCGCCTTTAACTTTAATTTATATTATTACTTGTATTGTTTATTTAGTATCTAAATATCAACTAATCTAATTATGGCTGAAAAATTACATATTATCCCTCATAAACTTTCTATATCTAGAGAAGATAGAAATAAGCAATTAAAACATAAGTCCTTTGTTGTATGGTTTTCAGGTTTTTCAGGTTCTGGAAAGTCAACTTTAGCTAATAATTTAGAGGTTAAATTACATGAGAAAAGCATCCATACGTATTTATTGGATGGGGATAATATTAGAAAAGGTATTAATACTGATTTAGATTTTTCTGAAGAAAGTAGAAAAGAAAACCTACGTCGAATAGGGGAGATTGTAAAGTTATTTATTGACGCAGGGACTGTTGTTATGGCAGCTTTTGTATCTCCTTATCGAGAAGATAGAGATAAAATTAAAGAATTAGTTGGAGAGGAAAACTTTGTAGAAGTTTTTGTCAACTGCCCTATTGAAGTATGTGAACAAAGAGATGTTAAGGGCTTATATAAAAAAGCAAGAAATGGAGAAATTAAAAACTTTACAGGTATTAGTGCTCCATTCGAAGAGCCTCTTAACCCTGATGTAGTTGTAAAAACACATGAAATGACTACAGACGAATCTCTTGAATTATTATGGAAAACTGTAAAAAGTAAATTATAAATAAAATGAGCAAGTACTATTTGACGCACTTGAAAGAATTGGAAGCTGAAGCAATTTTTGTCCTTAGAGAAGTTGCAGCTCAGTTTGAAAACCCTGCAATTCTATTTTCTGGAGGGAAAGATTCAATTGTTGTCACTCACTTAGCACGTAAAGCTTTCGCTCCTGCTAAGATTCCGTTTCCGTTGCTACACGTTGATACAGGGCATAACTTTCCTGAAACGATCAAATTTAGAGATGATTTAGTAAAAAAGCTAGGCGCTAGATTATTGGTTGGATCAGTTCAAGAATCAATCGATGAAGGTCGAGTTTTAGAAGAGAAAGGACGTGATGCCAGTCGTAATGCACTTCAAACAACAACATTATTAGATGCTATTGAGAGTAATCAATTAGACTGTTGTATTGGTGGAGGTCGTCGTGATGAAGAAAAGGCTAGAGCAAAAGAACGTTTCTTCTCACATAGAGATGATTTTGGACAATGGGATCCAAAAAATCAGAGACCTGAGCTATGGAATATCTTTAATGGAAGATACCATAGAGGAGAGCACTTTAGAGCATTCCCTATCAGTAACTGGACTGAGATGGATGTGTGGCAATATATTATGTTAGAGAATATCGAGATTCCATCACTTTATATTGCTCATGAAAGAGACGTAATTTGGAGAGACAATACTTGGATTCCTAATTCAGAGTTTATTACTCTTAGACCAGGAGAAGAGGTTGTTAGAAAGAAAATCCGTTTCCGTACTCTTGGTGATATCACAATAACTGGAGGGCTTGAATCTGATGCAGATACATTACCTAAAATTGTAGCTGAAGTTGCTGCAGCACGTCAAACAGAAAGAGGTAATCGTGCAGATGATAAGAGATCAGAAACAGCAATGGAAGACCGTAAGCGTCAAGGATATTTCTAGGATTAAGAAAATTTATTCATTTTTCGAGAGAGTATCTTTTACTTTTTCAGTTTAACAATCTATTTCAAGAAACAAATGTCTGAATATAAAGATATGCAGCTGCTTCGTTTTACCACAGCGGGTAGTGTAGATGATGGAAAAAGTACTTTGATTGGTCGTTTGCTATACGATTCAAAGTCAATTTTTGAAGATCAGTTAGATGCGGTAAAGCGTTCTAGTGAGCGTAAAGGATTAGAGCACGTAGAGTTGGCTCACCTTACTGATGGACTAAAGGATGAGAGAGAGCAAGGTATTACAATTGATGTAGCATATCGTTACTTTGCTACACCAAAACGTAAGTTTATCATTGCGGATACTCCAGGTCATATTCAATATACAAGAAACATGGTTACAGGAGCTTCAACAGCTCAGTTGGCATTGATTCTTGTAGATGCTCGTAAAGGAGTAATTGAGCAAACAAAGCGTCACTCTTTTATTGCATCTCTCCTTCAAATTCCACACGTATGTATTTGTGTGAATAAAATGGACTTAGTAGACTTTGATGAAGCTGCTTTCAATAAGATTGTAGAAGAATACAAAGATTTCGCTAGTAAGTTGGAGATTAAAGATTTCCGATTTATACCAATGAGTGCCTTGAAAGGAGACAATGTTGTAGAGCCTTCAGAAAATATGCCTTGGTACAAAGGTGGTACACTTCTAAATACTTTGGAAACGATTCATATTGAGAGCGATCACAATTTTGTTGATTGTCGTTTCCCTGTACAAACGGTAATTCGTCCTCATAGCGATGAGTACCATGATTATAGAGGTTATGCGGGAAGAGTATCAAGTGGTATTTTTAAACCAGGTGATGAGGTAACTGTTCTTCCTTCAGGTTTTACATCTAAAGTGAAGTCTATTGATACTTTTGATGGTGAAATCGATGAAGCATTCCCTCCATTATCTGTAACTCTAACTTTGGAAGATGAGATCGATATCAGTCGTGGAGACATGATTGTTCGTACTCAAAATCAACCAGAAATGCTTCAAGACCTTGATGTAATGATGTGTTGGTTGAATAATAAAGGTCCACTTCCAAGAGGAAAGTATACAGTGAAGCATACTTCAAATGAAGTAAAAGGTATGATGAAAGAAGTATTGTATAAAGTAGATATCAATACGCTTCACCGTATCGAAGACGATAAAGAGATCAAAATGAATGATATCTTTAGAGTGAAGCTTCGTACAACCAAACCATTGATGGTAGATCCTTACAATCGTAACCGTGAAACAGGTAGTTTGATTCTTGTTGATGATACAACAAACGAAACTGTCGCAGCAGGTATGATTGTATCGAAATAATTTTTGAATAAAGAAGTTTTGATAAGAGGCAGCTAATAGGCTGTCTCTTGTTGTTTTCCCATTAATTACAACCTTAAAAATGACAACTCAAGAAATTAAAGATCTTATAGAGGTAGCAATCGAAGCAACTTCTCATGCAGATAAAGAAATATTGAAGGTATATGAAAGCGATGATTTTGGAGTAGAGGTAAAAGGCGATGATTCACCTTTGACAAAAGCAGATAAAGCTTCCCATTACGCGATCGTAGGAATTCTTGAAAAAACAGGATTACCGATTCTTTCAGAGGAAGGTAATGATATTTCATATGAAGATCGAAAGGATTGGGAATACTTTTGGATGATTGATCCATTAGATGGTACAAAGGAGTTTATTAAGAGAAGCGGAGAGTTTACCGTAAACATTGCATTAATACATAAAGATACACCGGTAGGTGGAGTTGTGTCTACGCCTGTACTTGGAGAAGTTTTTTGGGGAAGTATAGAGAATGGAGCTTTTGTAAAAAGAAATGGGGAGATAAGAGAGCTTTCAAAGTCAAAAGCAGTTAATCTCAATCAGAAAGGATTAAGAGTTGTTGCTTCAAAATCTCATTTAAATGACAAAACGCGTGAATATATTGAGAAGTTGAGTGAGCCAGAGACCGTATCTATGGGGAGTTCACTTAAATTCTTAATGCTAACTGAAGATAAGGCAGATTTATATCCACGTTTTGCACCTACAATGGAGTGGGATACAGCTGCTGCCCATGCGGTATTGAGTGTGCTAGGTTATAAAGTTTATAATATGGAAGCCAACGGGACTGAGTTGGTTTACAATAAAGAAAATCTTCTGAATCCAGAATTCTTAGCGATATAAAAATAAAAAAGGTGAATCAATCTTAAGATGATTCACCTTTTTCTTTTTTACAGAATTTCAAAGTAGAATGAATTGCTAATTGTTCGTTCCGCATCTGATCCATTATTGATGTCTCGAGCATTGATTGTTAGTACATATATTTCTCCAGATTTAGCCGCATTAGGAATTGTAATTGGATAAATATCTTTTAGTACTTCTTTTAAATCAATGTAGTTGGCATTAGTCTCTAGTGTAAAGATAGGTTGGCTTTCTACATCCATTCTTTGCCAATAGACTTCTAAATATTCTATCCCGATATCATCTGAGATTTTCCCTATTACTTCTATTTCATTTCCTCTCGATACAATCGTCGGAGAACTTAAATTACTGTATAGTCCTTTCAGTTCATTATTGATGTATATTCCCTCCTCATTCATTTTAGGAAGTGCATCGCTTGTTATGTAGAGATTAAAGGACTTTATACTTCCTTTTTCATAACCTCCGATATTATCGGCAACTTCAATAGTAATCTCTTCTGTTTCTCCAACAGCAGATGTAGGTGTGAATTCAAGAGAAATATAATCAGCAAGATTGATTGAATCTATTTCATTGATAACTGCTTCTGAAACTTCTTCCTCTCCATTACTTTTTCTTACTGTTTTTCTAACAGAAATAATAGAGTCATTATCGATAACCTTAAAATTTGAAATGGTATACGGAGAGTTTTCAACAACTGAAACCTCATTTTCATCCATAGTAAGGTTTGCTTCTTCAATAGATAATTGTGGAGGAAGATCTAAAAGTATATCTAAGTTTCTTTCCACCGAATTATTGAATGTATCTGTTGCAACAAGACTAATTGAAAAATCCTCTTCAAGAGCATCTGTAGAAATACTATTAGGCGCTCTTAGTGAACTTACATTACTAAGTAATTCGGCAATATCAATTTGCTTAGCAGAACCTCTCAATGTTTGGAAAACTTGTGGAAGTACAAATGTTAAGCTAGAAATATGAAGATCATCACTCACTAGACCTGAAATTTCAATTTCATCATTGGGTCTAGCAGCGTATTTTCCATCAACCTGAGTGAGATTAAGCGCTAATTCTTCAAAAACAGGGGCGCTTGTGTCACCTATTATTTCGAAATTATAAGCTAATGGCGTTTCATTACCTGCTTTATCAAAAGCTGAAACTGTAAGAGAGTATAAGCCTTTTTGAGAGTATGCAGGAATTGCTAATGGAATGCGTTTGCTTTGTCTTCTTCCATTGATGTCAATTGCAGAATCAACTCTCCAGATTAATCTATCTTCGGGAGAAGTGAAGCTTTTATTAATACTAATATGAGCAGAGTCGAGTCCGAAATTATCAGTGTATGTCAGATTGAGAATTAGTGAATCAAAATAAGCGTATTGTTCTTGAATACTTATTTCCTCGGCAACAGGGCTAAGGCTGTCATCTATAGGTATGCATCCTTGTAAAAAAGCGACACACAACAAGAGCATCGAGAATTTCTTCATTTTTAATTGTTTTGGGCTACAAAAAATAGCAGTATTCTAGCAAGTAGAGCTTAAAATTAATAGAATAGCATGGATTTTTTTGGTATTTATAAAGTTTTTTACGGATAATTTCTTTTTAGCTCAATTTTTATAGAATCTTGATACATAAAAAATTAGTTATTTTGTAGCATGATGAAACAGACGGAGACTTTAGAATTAGAGAGTAGGGGATTGAAGGATTTGCCAAGAGTTGCAAAAGAAATAGCTGAGTTTGCCCAAGACCAAACAGTTTGGTTGTTTGAAGGGCATATGGGGGCAGGTAAAACAACTTTGATCAAAGAGATTTGTGATCTTTATGGAGTGGTTGATTTAGTGAATAGCCCTACATTTTCTATAGTGAATGAATATGCATCAGCAGATGATACATTTTATCACTTTGATTTCTATCGTTTGAGGGAGGAAGAGGAAGCTTTAGATATTGGCTTTGAGGAATATGTTTCATCAGGGCATTTATGTTTAATTGAATGGCCATCAAAAATTCCATCTTTTATACCTGATGAATATCTATTGATTGAGATTGAGGCAATTGATGAATCAAGAAGACAAATAAAAGTATCAAAAATTCAAGATTAGATAGCTAGGATATTACTCGAGAAAGGTATTTTTTTGAGATTAATTATGTAGTTTATAACTATTCTATTTTCAAGTGTACTCCGTACTAACTTCAAAACTTTAAAAACACAAGTATGATGATGGGTGAAAAAGATAAAAAGGAGGGATTGTCAAGACAGGAAGAGTTTTCATTAACACCACAAGAATTGTTGGTGGAGGAAGCTGTAAGTAAAAGTAATCGAATGACAATTGGAGTACCTTGTGAAACAGACTTGGAAGAACTACGAGTGATGATTAAGCCTGAAGCAGTAACTGTGTTGACTGCAAATGGGTTTGAGGTTAGGGTAGAAAATGGTGCAGGTATAGGAGCTAATCATTCTGATCAAGAATATGCCGATGCTGGAGCTATCATGACTTCTAATCATGAGGACGTATTCAAGTCTGATATTGTTCTCAAGATCAATCCACCAACATTAGAGGAAATTTCCTTTATGCGAAAAGGCAAGACTGTCGTGTCTGTTTTGCAATTCAACTCACTCAACAAAGAATACCTCAAAGCTGTTAATCAGAAAAAGCTGACTTGTGTAGCATTCAATTATATAGAAGATAGAGTCGCAGGATTACCGTTTGTTCGTGCTATGAGTGAAATAGCAGGAAGTACGGTTATGCTTGTAGCTGCTGAATATATGAGTAATAGCAAAGGTGGTAGAGGTGTGATACTCGGAGGAATTACAGGTGTACCATCAGCGCGAGTAGTTATTCTAGGAGCAGGAACTGTTGCTGAATACGCCGCCAGAACTGCTGCTGGTTTGGGTGCTGAGGTAAAAGTCTTTGACAATCATATTTATAAACTTCGTAGACTAAAAGAGAAATTAGGTCAATTTCACCTGTTCACATCAGCAATTGACAACCTCATGCTAGAGGATGCAATTAGTCGTGCAGATGTTGTAGTCGGAGCACTTCGAAATAATCAAGGGCGATGTCCTACAGTTGTGACTGAAGAGGTTGTGTCCAAGATGAAAGAAAATGCAATTATTATTGATGTGAGTATCGATCATGGAGGTTGTTTTGAAACTTCAGAACCAACAACGCACCAAAATCCTACTTTCAAAAAGTATGGAGTGATTCATTATTGTGTACCTAATATTGCATCTAGAGTTTCTCAAACAGCTACGGCAGCTATTAGTAATATTTTTACACCATACCTTATTTCGTTATCTGAAACAGGTAGTGTAGAGAAATTGATGTTAGCTCATCAAGGTTTTACAAAAGGTGTTTATGCTTACAGAGGGAGTATGACCAATGATGTATTAGCTTCACAATACGGGATGTCATCTAAGGATCTAAACCTCATTTTAGCAGCAAGTATGGAGACCCGAATGGGGTAATTTAAAATGAAAGAATTTCAGTAGGCTTCTTCTGAATAGAATTTAAAAGTGCTTTTAAACGATCAATATTACCATTTGTATAAAAAGTAATAGAAGGATTTTCATTATTAGTTTTTAATCGACTATCATTTAAAATCCTTTCTGCTTGTTTAGCGATGGCAGGAGCAGGGTCTATTAACGAGACCGAAGGTCCCGTGATTTTTTGAATTTCTTCAGATAAAAAAGGATAATGAGTGCAGCCAAGTACTATTTGGTCAGCTTTATCATCTAACATTGGTTGAATGTATTTTTTCAGAAGTTCATGACATTCTACTGTACCAATTTTACCTTCTTCCACAATCTCGACTAATCCCTTTCCAGCTTGAATATTGGTATGTACGTGGGAAGCATACTTCTGACTAGTTTCTAGGTATAGTTTTCCTTTAAGGGTACCTGCTGTAGCTAGTACGCCAACACTATTATTTTTAGTTTTTGTTGCCGCTAACTTTATAGCAGGCTCCATACCTATAAAAGGAATTGTAGGGTAAGTTTCTCTTAAAGTTTGAATAGCTGCTGCAGTTGCTGTATTACAGGCTACAACAATCATTTTACAATTTTTAGAAAGAAGAAAGTCAGTAATGGCTAGTGATCTTTCTATGATTTCAACCTCTTCTTTATCTCCGTACGGACTGTGTTTACTATCTGCCACATATATGAAATTTTCAGAGGGTAATGATTTTTGTAAAACACGCCAAACTGAAAGTCCACCTAATCCAGAGTCAAAGACCCCAATAGGATTAGTACTTTCCTCCACAATTCCCATTTGATTTTCCTTTTTGAATTCGACTATTCTTGCATAAATAAGTTCTCAGACTCAATACTTGGTGGTATTTCTGAATTATTCTTTTTGCTGAATGCAAAGCCAAATAATGAACCACAGATACCTCCTAGAATATGAGCAAATTGTGAAATGTTATCATTGGCAAAAACATTAAAGATTTCTTGTCCAAAGAAAATGATAGCAATCAAGATGAAGGTAAGAGGAATGTGTCCTTTCTGAACGTTAACTACTGAACTCAAGATAATAAACATAAATACTACACCACTAGCACCCAAGAGCGAAGTGTCAAACATTACAATGTTTAGAACACCTGTGATTAAGGCTGTAAGGGCAAGCATTGTAAACAGTCTTTTTGAGCCATATTTTTCTTCCAAAATAGGGCCTAAAAGAAGAATGAAAGTAAAGTTATTGACAAAGTGTTCCACATTTGCATGACCTATTACGTGAGTAAAGAGTCTCATGTAGTCCACTGGGTCGAGGAAGTTCATTTGTCCTCCTACAGAAAAAAAGTAAGTAAGATCTATACCAAATTCTTTTAATAATAAAACAGCAGCACTTATAAATGTGAATGTAAGTACTACAGGAGCATTATATTGAATTTTCATAGGGTGTAAAAATAAAAGTTAAATCATTGACCTATTTAAGTTGATATACTTGTTGTTCTATCTGTTCATATTTAGAGGCAATCAGAGGAATCTTCTCAAAAAGTATCGGAATGATATTTTCTTTATCAATAATGATTTGAGGCATATCCTTCATAAACTTACGTTGAATAGAAGATAAAGATTCGTATGCAAATGGAGGTGTTAATTCCTTAGACGCCAAGTCCCATTGTATATACGGAAGACTAACATGGTTTCCTTCATAATATTCAATAGCACCACCAGTAACCCATATTTTCTCACCAAGGTTTTGCCATTTAGCTTTTTTTACATTCATATTCTCATATGTAATGAATTTTTGTAATGGAGAATCGGGTTTTACACTCCATATTCCTATTAAAAGAATGGTAAGTGTTCCAAAAGTGAAAATAGTTTCGGCAATCCAAGTTCTTCGGATTAGTAAAAGCTGATGAGAAATGAAAAATGCAATTACAGGAACGAATAATGCAAACTGATGTATGGCATATGAAGAAGAGGTCATGATAGCTACAGAAGCTGCCATTAACCAGAATAGAAATATCTGTTGAATATTGACTTGAAAGTTGATGTAATTTCGTTCAGAGAATATTTTAAAGATGGCAAACGTTAACCAAACAGCCGGAAATACACCAAGTGCAAACATTTCTTCAAAAGAATGTAAGATGTGTTTTTTAATGGAGAATGACCCTAAAATAAATTGGTCAAAGAATGCAGTAATATCTCCAAAAAAGAATTGATAGATCGCAATTGCGCTTACGGGGAAAAAGAAACCATATAATTTGGCTGTAATGATACGGATAGATCCATTCCCGTAAATAATATTGACAATAATTCCCATCAGTAAAAACCAAATACTTTGGGCAAAAGCAAGGTAAGCTATACCTAACCAAATGCCCGTTCTGAATGCAATTGAGGGTGAATTATTTTCATCAGGGCGTAAAGAATGTCCTAAAGCTGGTAATAAAAAGGTTAGTCCGATAAGTACAGGTGGTAAGCTTGTGAAGTCAGGACTTAGTAACATAAAAATACAGTATAATAAGCCAGGGATATTCGTTTTTTCATTATATGCTTCATTAGCCTGTAATAATGAGTTAAAAGTGAAGGCTTGGATTAATATGAGCAAGACAGAAAATAACTCATATCCCCAAGATGTTCCTTGTGAAATATTAAAAACAAGCTCATGAAACCATGCAGATAAAGGTGGGTAAGTTGTCCACAAATCAATGTACAATGATTTATCATTACTCAGAGCATCACCTATCAGGAATTGCATCAATTCTTGGTTGGTCAGTGGAGTATCATACATCCATGACGGAATCTTTAAGATGACAAAAAGTATAGCAATAATTAAAAAAAGAATATTGTCGTTTTTTCTAAATAAACTTATCACGGATCAGCACTGTTAAATTATATCTGTTACAACGCTCTGAAGAGGATTGCTTTTACTATGGTGCAAATTAAAAAAAATAAAGCGATCAATTATTAGATTTTTTATATCCCAAGAATAGGGAAATGAAACACTTTAAAAGAAATAATAAGTGTAATCTTATTTTGGGTATGAGAATTAGGAGATAATGGAATTTTTCTACCCGCTATGTAAGTATCAAGAATGTATTCATGGACTTTTATAATCTCATCCATTTAACTTTTGAGACTGTAAAATTGGGTTTAAATCTAAAAGCGTTTGATCACAAATGAATGTTCGAAAGTTATATACTTTGTTAGTAGCTGGTCTAATGGTGTTCTTATTGGTGATTCTAGGTAACATCATTTCTGTAGGTGAAAGATTAGATCAGATTCATTCAGGTTTGGCTTATTTCTTTTATTTTCTACTATTTTTTTTACTGAATGTAGGTGTTTTGTATCCACTTTACCGCATTCTCAAATCCTCAACTCTTGATTTGTCCATTCTTTATGAAGACGATGGACAAGTAAGAAGTAAGGAAATTCGACAGTTGGCTGAAAAATTTAAGAATGAGTCAGATTTAAATGAGGATCAAAAACAAGTTTTGCAAGAAACTGTCCGCGTCGAGCAGATAACGACTACAAAGAACTTATTAAAACAGTATGTCGATGAGCGTTTTACTCAGATGGATGAAGCTATTTTTGCAAAAGCCCAGTTAGTTTTTGTCGCTACAGCAGTTTCACAAAGTGGTCGAATCGATGCATTGACAAGTTTAGTTTTTAATATCCAATTAGTAACTCAGTTAATTAAAATATTAGGTTTCCGTCCTACCTACTACCAATTGGCTAAATTATATCTTAATGTTTTTCTCACAGCACTTCTTGTAGAAAGTATTGACGATTTATTTGATGCTGAAAATGGAATATTGGCAGGGACTTTATCTCCTTTATTAAAAGGTATTCCCTTCATAAAAGAAATAGCAAACTCTACATTAGATGGAGCATTTAGTGCTTTTTTAACTCTAAGAATAGGTTACATAACGAAAACTTATTTGAAAGGAGAGGATAAAATGTTTTCTAGAAAAGGAATAAGAAAGAGTGCAAGACTATTTGCGAAGCAGAGTATCTCAAGTGTAGTAAAAAAAGCTGTTTTAAATTTAAAGTTTAATTCGAACAAGAAAGTCAAGGTCTCGTAAGAATGAACCATTTTATAATAATACTTCTTCTTAGTCTATAATTTATCGCTTAATATCAGTGTGTTAAATGTTATGAGTGAAATTTTATTCATTTAATATTTGCACAGTCCAAATAAAACCCTCACTTTTGCACCCGCTTCAAACGAGAAGCACGCTTGGAAAACAAGGTTCAAACACAAGTTTGCTAAAGAAATAAGAGAAAGCTTAAGTCTTTAAATACTGAAAATGAAGTCAGTTCACTTTATTTAAATCGCTTAACAAAATTAGATTTGGAAAGATCAAATTAAATCTCTTATCTTTGCAGCCGTCTTCAGTGAAAACGTTCACTGAAAAGACGTAAAACAATGTCATGCGTAAAGGTTTTGAAGAAATGCTTCTCAAAACACTCCAAAAAAAAACTTGAAAAAAGTTTTGGAGTTGAAAAGAAAAAGTTCTTACCTTTGCATCCGTCTTCTGAGGAAAACGACTCAGAAAACGAAATAAATAGAGGCTGAAGAAGTCAGTTTTTACATTGAGATTGAGAGTTTTAAATGCTTTAAAATTCTGATAGAAAGTCTCAAAAGTTCTTTGAAAGAATAGTTATGTAGTAATCAGGTAAGT